>CAYMXY010000067.1:4666-6961 GCA_964394525.1 uncultured Gammaproteobacteria bacterium
CATATCACGCGTGATCTGCATGGAAACCTCCATTTGTGCTCACATGCCGCATCAGTTTAACCAAGCAAATATTAATGTCAACCTCAATGTTAAATTCTATTATTAAGATCTGCACATACTGCTATTTTCCGAATTATCGATTTTCCAGCGCCGTCTCTTAACCTACTTATACACAGGTTATCAACCTGTTTTATATAATTCCCATCGGCAAAAAGTGACTTTTTCACCAGAGCGCCGTCGCTGAAAGCCTATTGCTTTTTTTAGAGTTAGTTTTTAGACTGAAAATAGTCTTTCGCTGTTTGAAAAATAATGAGGGTTTAACCAGAGCACAAGCTTATATTACAATTTATATGCTGATGCCGCCGCTGGACGCACGGTACCAACATTAAACTGACGATTGCGCTCTGGTTTGAGCCTTCATTTCTTTTCTTCCCACCGCTAGCTGAATGGACATATCTCCTCCCTTGTTCATTGAGCGGCGGTGGGCAGCGAAAGCACTTTAGTTCATTGATAATTTCAAAAAACAACGCCGCTCCAATCCTCCATTGGTAGCGGCGTAATCCCCCATAGTGTTGTGCTACTCGAACTCGCGCGGATTAGGATGTCCAGCGATCTTTGCCCAACGTGCCAGACAAAGGCTTGCGCCAGGGACGGCGTTGATGCCAAGGCGCTCAACCTGCGAATGAATGAGCGTGAAGTAGGCATGATCGAACTCCGCCGCCACATTGGAATACAGGCAAACAACACGGCCGTCATCCATTACAAGGCCCCACTTTAAATTCGTCGGGCACGTTTCCAGGATGGCGTTGCGTTCGTCTTCCCACTTCCATTGGCAGTATTCGTCGAGATGCTGCCGGGGATGTGCCATGACCCGTTCTACGTGAGCCGTAGAATTCCGCCACCGGCCAGCTCGTGGTGCGAGAGAAGTGGACCAGCTCCGAAGCGGACGCCAGCTTCTGCGGGTCGTTCTGCTGGTGCGCTGACCGAAGCTGTGGCAGAGTAGCCATGGCAACGATCAGGCAGAAGCCGATGATGGTAATCAAAGGCCGCAGATTCTTCCGGAACCTGCGAGACCAGATGCTCTTGCTGCGCTGAGACCGAGCAGCCTTGATGGCACTGCGCATCGACTTAGGCATGGGTAGCTCCTCTTAGCAAAGTGCGAGTAGGACAAGAATAAAGCAACCCATCATTTTTTGTCAAAGAGGAAACGGCATAACAAGGACGACGTTATCTCTTTTCCCCTGGGACAAAATCCTGGGTGTGTATCGCGGCCTTGAATACTTCAAGGCATGTGATCACATTCATCCGCCACAATCAAGGAGGAACTGACATGTGGCGTTGACACTGGTTCTGTATGTTGAGCTTGCTCGGGCTCTGTTCCGACGGCACGGTCAAGGACTATGTGACCGAACCGACTTGGGAGAGTCCGCATCCCGCGACCGACGATCTTGCCACCTTCGAAGAAATCAATGGGTGGCGGCCGATCTGTTTTATGTCGCATGAGCCGGTGGCGTACTGATCAACTCCCCTCGCAATCCTTTGCTGTGCGCTTCGGCGTCAACAAGGGAATGCGAGGGGCAATCTATTGACTCTATTTTTATAATAATATACAATGGAAGCAAGAATATTTAATGCTTCAGTCAAACATTACCTATAGACAACTTAATTGCAAAATTATACCAATCCTCCAAAACCATCCTTACCACAAAGGATTTGGCCTTACTTTGGGAGGAGACCAATCCAATCAACCTGAAATCCAAGATTGGCTATTATGCCAAACAAGGTGTACTCATCCGATTGACCAGAGGAATTTTTGCCAAGAATAAAAATTATAATCCCAAAGAATTGGCAACAAGTATCTACACCCCGTCATACATCAGCTTTGAGACCGTACTCCGGGAAGCTGGCGTTATTTTCCAGCACTATGACACAATCTTCGTAGCCGGTCCGTGGCCGTTAACCAAGAAGATCGACCAACACACATTCACTTTCAGAAAACTGAAGGACAGCGTGCTTTTCAATCCGATCGGAATTAAGAATGAAAATAATTTCAGCATTGCCACGCCAGAGCGAGCGTTCTTAGACATGATTTATCTGTTTCCGAAATATTATTTTGATAATCTAAAATCCATAAATTGGGAGCTCTGTTTTGAACTGGTAAAAATTTACGATAACCAGCAATTGATTAAGCGCTTAACAAAATATCAAAAAAATTATGTTGAATAAAGAAAAACACCAATTGATCATGGGGAAGATTTTGAGGGATATTTATACCGATGTTTCTATTTCTTCCCT
>CAYMXY010000068.1:0-1224 GCA_964394525.1 uncultured Gammaproteobacteria bacterium
GAAATAATGTTAGAAGCACAGCCCGATAAAGTGTCTGGTTTTGTCCGCGATTATGGCTTAGGTATTCCAAAGAAATCACAGGCTGAAGTCTTTACCAAATTTTTTCGCGGTTCAAATATTTTACATGTGGTCACGGAAGGCAGCGGTTTGGGTTTATTTCTGGTTAAAGACATTATTACTAAGCACGAGGGTTCGATTTGGTTCGAATCTGAACAAAACGTTGGTACAACTTTTTATTTCACACTGCCTTACCGCCAAGGGACAAACGCAGCTAAACCGGCTGAAACTATCGCCTCCGGCGGTTTCGCATCAGCGACGAGATTATCTTAGCCAAATAATCAAATTCAACGTTCACTAATTTACCGGCGGTGGCCGTTGTTAAGTTAGTATGATTAAAGGTATAGTCAGTTAGCGCACAACTGAGAGAATATTTAGTACAAGCAGTAATGGTAAGATTAACGCCGTCAACCGTAACGCCTCCTTGCGGCACCACATAAGCCGGTAAAGGGTGTGTACTTACCAATGTTAGGTTGGTGCCGCCACCAGCACTTAGATTAAATTTGCGGCAACGCATGGTTTGATCTATGTGTCCCAGCACCAGCGCGCCAGATAACTTGGTTTGCAAAGTGACTGGAGCCTCAACGTTTATCTTGTCACCTATTTTCCAGTTATCAACGGTTGTCAACCGGCGTGTCTGCGGCATAAACTGCACCGATAATGTTTTAGGCAACTGCGCCACTATCGTTGAACAAATGCCATTTAATAAAATACTGTCTCCCGGCTGATAACGCGTTAACCGCGGCCGAGTTAGGGTGATCACCAGCTTACCACCAATTATTTGGCGTGTGCGGAGGGTGACGATTTCTTTGACGATTCCTGTAAACATAATCTGGCGTGCATACAATCATTCGCTATTTGTTTCTGCAAAGCCGCTGCTGACGAAAATTTTTTATTTGCTCGCAGCCATTGGACACATTCAATCGTGCAGGGCTGTTGAGGTGCGAGGGTGTTAAAAAAATCTAGTAAATGCGCCTCGGCCTGTCTTTCATTTTCACCAAAAGTCTGTGCCGAGCCAATAAAAATTGCCGCTGGATAACGGTGCCGCTTCAACCGCACATAACCGGCATAGACGCCGTCGGCGGCCTCGGCGGCCTTCCCAGTTAGCGGTAAGTTAATAGTGGGAAAGCCCAGCTTTTTACCGCGACCGCGGCGAGTGGAAATTTT
>CAYMXY010000068.1:1234-4365 GCA_964394525.1 uncultured Gammaproteobacteria bacterium
ATCTGAATGTCGAGTTTAATCCTTTGTCTGATTTTTCCGGTGATTTGGAAAATATTAGCGTTTGGCTAATTCTTTATTGACTTGCCGCCAGTGATTTTTCAAATCACGTTTTAAGGCATGGACCGTTTGTTTACCCACTTTTCGTTGTGCTGCATATTCATCTACCACTTGATCAACAATATTGTTGTATTGACTCTGAGTAACCTTTTTCAGATGTTCTAAGCGACTGGTAATTTCTTTGGATAAATTAGCGGCTGCCGCTTGAATTTTTTTGGCAGCTTTTTTACCGCTGGCGGTTTGAGTAAAAAAATAAGTGGCTGCCCCAGCGGCCAGTACTGCGCTAACGGCGGCGCCGACAGCAAACTTAGCTAACGATTGTTTGACCTTTTTTTTCATAAAATACACTGCATTAATAATTAATTAAGATATATAATTATTTTATCTAAATTGACTGAGTTTGTCCACTAGCCGGTATGGTAACACTATAACCCAGTGTCTGCAGCGCTTGCGCTAAACCTTGCGCCCGATTCAATTCACCATGATTCAAAAAAACCAAAGGTTGGCGCGGCGCGGTTTGCAACCAGCGGATTAATTTTGGTTGATCGGCATGGGCAGAATATGCGCCAATCGCACGAATTTTTGCCTTAACGTTAATTTTCTCACCATCAATTGCTACGGTTTTGTCGCCCGTCAACAGTTGTCGGCCAAGCGAGCCCGCTACCTGATAGCCAACAATTAATAGCTGATTCCGCCAATCGGACAAATATAACTTGGCATGATAGCGCACTCGCCCACCCTGCATCATCCCAGAACCGGCAATAATTACCTTGGGCGGTTTTACTTGACTAATGGCGCGTGATTCGACTACCGTCGGCGTAAAATGCAAGCCACTGAACTTAAAAACATCATCGCCGGATTGCAACAAATACTGCGTTTCCCGATTAAACCACTGATTGTAACGCGGATACAGCTTAGTGGCTTTAATAGCTAATGGACTGTCGATATAAATCGGTAGTGGCGGAATGTCATGGTGTTCAACTAAATCGTTTAATTCATACAGTAATTCTTGAGTGCGTTCCAGCGCAAAGGCCGGTATTAACAACGTGCCACCCAAGCTCGTTGTTTCATAAATCGCCGAGGACAATAACAATTTGCGTTCACGCGCCGGCTCGTGAATACGGTCACCGTAAGTGGATTCGAGCACAATTAAATCTGCCTCCGGCAGCGCTTCGGTCGGTCGCAACAGCGGCACCGGCGGATTCCCGACGTCACCGGAAAAAATTACGGCTTGACCGCCGGCGGTTAAGCGGATAAAGGCTGAACCTAATATGTGTCCGGCGTCAAACCATTCGGCGGTAATTTCGCCCACCGCTGTTGGTTGATGATAATTTACCCCAACAGTTAAGTGAGCGGTTTGTTCAACGTTAACCTCGCTGTACAATGGCGGATAACCACCCGCCGCCGCGTCGGACGCAATTACATGCGCGCTGTCGGTCAACAATAACTTGGCAAAATCAATGGTGGCGTGCGTGGCCAAAATTTTACCCTTGAATCCGTCACGCACTAATCTAGGCAAACGGCCGCAATGATCAATATGAGCATGGGTTAACAAAACGGCGGTCAACGTTGCCGGATCAAATGGCCAAGGATCATAATTGACATCATCGGTAAATTTTTCTCCTTGAACCATACCGCAATCAACCAACAATTTTGTCTCCCCGTGTTCAACCAAGGTGCGAGATCCGGTCACCATTTGGCAAGCGCCTAGAAATGTCAACTTCATGGCTGTGTTCGCAAATAATATTTAGCAAACTGCCGCACTGCCTTTGACCGGTGATCGTAACGCTGTTTACCGGCCACCGACATTTGCGCAAAAGTCAATTTATCGCCGTCGGGAATAAAAAAACTATCGTACGGCATAGATGGTTTACGGCGGCCACGGCAATGAGTAATAACTTGGCCATGACAAACTCCGCGAAAAATTTTTACCGGCTGCCGCGCCGATTGTTTATAAGCCAAATAACTACAGAAATAAGCACGCTGTCCCGATTTCAGTAAACGAAACAAGCCGTCATACCCAAGCGCCTGAAATGCAAATTTTGAATACGCCCCGGGAAAATTACGATAGCCAACAAAAAAAATTCCAGTATCATCTACCAGCACTGGTTTACGCCAATGTTGCCAAGCCGCTTCAACCTTTACTCTTACTACCTCTTCAAGTTGCAAAGATTTTGGTTCCACCAAATCGAATTGTCGTGATTGCAATTTAATGCCATAAGGTTGAAGGGCCGCTTGAATTTCTTGAGCCTTGGCCTGATTGCTGGTGACCAGCACGACTGACGGTGTCATGCTGATGGCAAAGGTTTATCGCACATTTGACAAACTCCCAGTGGCGCGCGACTAATGCCAATTCCAACATTAAACCGCTCGTGATCGCGACCGCTAAACGTTACCAGATAAGTTGAACGATACGACCGCTTAACCACAGCCGTGGCGCCATTTTTTAGCGGTACAAAATTTTTATCATTGTCCGCTACTATTATGGCTGGCCCACGATCAATTTTAACTTTGATGATAGTATCATCTGGCATCACTAAGTGATTTAGAGTACCGATGGTGTTATTAAAAGCAATGCCCAGGCCTTGTTGAAAAGTGCTGCGAGTAATGCTTTGAAAATAACCGGTGCTGCCTAAGGGAGTAGACACCAACACGCCGTCACCAAGCAATTCACCGCCATAAAGCCGGTCATTAATGTAAGCGCGAAAACGTAAACCGGAATTGACGGTGGCATGCGCCACTAAAATATCGTTTAGTCCATACAAACTTTTACCTTGTACGCTACTTTCCACCAAAGGATATTCAGTTAAACTGTAGTGACCGGTAACTAACAAACGCATCACTGTAGTACGAGTGGGATCGGCACATAGGTTGCACACCCGACTCTGACGGATCATCACTTTTGGAATGGATGGGTAAAGTCGTTCAGCATACAACAGGGTGCCATCGCCACCGTAACATAGAATAAAATCTGGTTTACGATTAACCAACTGAATATAGCGCGGATAGTTTCGGCGCAAATAACGCGCTAACTCGGTTTTTTTTAAGCCAACGATCAGCGCCTTCATTTGTTT
>CAYMXY010000068.1:4397-5954 GCA_964394525.1 uncultured Gammaproteobacteria bacterium
AAATCAGACAATCGCTTAAGCGCCATTGACAGCAAGTTTGTGCTATTGGCAAATGATAACCGAACGTAACCTTCATAGCCAAAATAACGACCCGGCACTAAAGCAACTTGCTGTTGTTCCAACAATCGTTCACACCAAGCTACCGAATCACTTGTCAGCGAACGTAAATCAAAAAAACAATAAAAAGCGCCAGCCGGAGGAATTAATTTTATGGTTGGTTGAGTTTTAACCCAGTCCAATATTAATTGGCGCCGGCTATGCAACACTGCTAGCCAATCGCTGCGGATTGCTGGCGGCAGCAACAAACCCGCCGGAAATGCCGCCTGCATGACATTAGACACATTGCCGGTAGTGTGGCTTTGCAGCGAAATCATGGCCTGAATCACCGGTCGCGGACCCGCGGCATAACCCAACCGCCAGCCAGTGACTGCCGCGGCCTTAGAAAGGCCATTTACGATAACTGCTTCAGGAAAAACACGGGCGAATGAAGTAAACTCTGTTCCATCATAAAGTAACTGCTCGTAAATTTCATCTGACACGACCCACAAATTATGGTCCTCGGCAAAACGTGCTAAAGCTTGCAATTGACTGATTGAATAAACGGCGCCCGTTGGATTATTTGGATAATTCAATACCAAGCCAACCGTCCGCGCGGTAACAGCCTCAGTCAAACGCTTTAAGTCAGGTTGAAAATTTTCGTTAGTCAAAACACTAACCGGTACACCGCCAGCCAAACGAATTTGTTCACTATAACTTACCCAACTTGGTTGCAACAACAATACTTCATCTAGTGGATTAACTAGTACTTGAAAACAACTGGCCAATGCATGCTTAGCTCCGTTCGTTACCACTATTTGCTCAGTGTCAAAATTTAATAGATGGCGCTGTCTTAAATAATCAGCAATCGCCTGTCGCGCACTAGCTTGGCCGGCTACGGCAGAATATCGATTCATGGTTTGGTTTGCTGCCACTGACGCTGGTTGTAACAATTGGCGTACTGGCTCGCAAACTTCCGGCGGCGCTGTAAAATCTAATTCACCGGCCGTCAAATTAATTATCGACTGTCCCGCAGCCATCATCGCTTTGGCGCGCGTATCTAAAGCAATCGTCGGCGATGCTGTGAGAGTGGTTATTCTGTCAGCCAGTCGCATGTTCATTTTAAAAATTCTTATTGAACTTTCGCCTCTGAGTGCAATTCTAAAATTCTAATCATAAATTTCTTCACGTTTCTCTCGCATATAAGCAAACCAATCCTCAAACACATCAATAATCAGCTTAAACGGCGCCTCGATAATCACATCCAAGATGAAAACAAAAATATTAACTTTAGAAAAGTTAACACTCAACCAACGACCAGCGCGAACAATTGGGATAGTGAAAAAATCAATCGTTACACTTAATAAGTTGTCGCGTCGATCAATCACCACTAAATCTTTAGCCAACTGCCGCACCCGTAAGCCAAAGAAGCTAACCAGCGTTAAAAAGACTACGAACAACGTTATCCCCACCCAATTAAAGTTCAAATTCAATAAAATTAAAAATAAACCGCCAAAGGTA
>CAYMXY010000068.1:5964-6888 GCA_964394525.1 uncultured Gammaproteobacteria bacterium
GAATAAACGAAAGACTCCCGCCACAAACCAATTCCGTTTAATCTGCGGCCGAATGCGATAAACAATTTCTTTGCCCTCATAGGCATAAACCAAATCTTTGACCCCTTCAATAATTTTGGTGGTATTTTCTCTTTTGGGAATGTGCACCGCCAACGCGATCATAAATAACAATAAGGGGTGAAAAACTACGTTAATGCCGAGAGGTAAATAATTTAGATGACCCAATATCAAATAATCATACGGCAGCTCCAAAATCAGAGCCAACAACATTTTGGTGATAAAAATGTAAATAATGCTGCGTAAACTGGTACGGCGCAGTTTAATTTTAACTTGTTTATATTTTTGATTAGTAGCCTCTTCGATTTCTTCGGCAAATTTTATGGGATTATGTAACGTGACGATGGGATCGCTGCTCTGCCGCAGCCAATCTCCTAGAATGACAAACAAAATGTTGACTCGCTTGACTTGTCGCACCAACCGCTCCTGAATGGGATGATGAATTTGAGCGGCTAAAGTTTGCCGCACATTGACGACATTGCGCGCCACTCGTTTTAAGGTCTCAATTTTACCTTCGCTCCAATCCGGATAAAAAAATTTTAAAAGATGAAAGCTAGTCAGGTCAAAATCATATTGCGGAAAAACTTTAAGCGCGGCAATATAAATTTGTCCCCGCCGCTCATCTTCGGTCATGCTTTTTGACAAAATATCAATTCGATCCAACATCGTCAGATAAACAAACTCAATCATGGCCTGCTTCTGAGGCGAATAAGATAGCACCTCCTCCAATTCACAAGCCAACATGGTCAAGCTCCAGTCAAAGGTGGCATCGCGCTGCCGGCCGGTTAACGGTGGGATGGCTAAATTGAGAAACTGGGCATATTTCAGCAATGTTTGTCCAACCGCTTCCACGGTTGCTTCTGGTAG
>CAYMXY010000069.1:0-2637 GCA_964394525.1 uncultured Gammaproteobacteria bacterium
TAGCTCCACTACGGCTCGGTCGCGGCTGCAGCTCCACAACTTCGCATTTTGCTAGTTTTTTGATTTACGTAGGTTAATTTAATTTTTTTTGAAAGTTGACTAATAGATTGCGGTGGGTTAAAGTGCCTCCGCTTTTTGATTGGCGGTGAAGAGTTGCTTACGAAATATTAGGCAATTTTTCGCCGCTAAGCAGTGGCCAGCGGACAATGCAGTCCGCAAGGAGGAAGCATGCGTGAAATCCGCTTCGAAATCCTCGGCGTCGCGTCGGTCGTCTTCGGCGACCGCGACGTGATGGTGGAAGCTCTCCGTCAGGCGGAGATCACCGAGGAACTGTCGGTGGTCTTCTTCACCTCCGACTGGTTCCTGCGTAGGCTGCGCGAGCTCGAACAGGCCGCACCCGCGGAGGTGATCTACCAGCTCGGGCTGGTCAGCGGATACAGCCATGGCTTCGCGCCCCTCCGCGACGTCAGCGAGCGTGTTAAGGTGGACGGCTGGAAGTTCGCCACCATCTACCACGGGCTGGCCGCAGCCGCGCGTTGGCCTGACCGTATCCGGCAGTTCGCGCCGGTCGTGATGACTGGCACGCCCTTCGACTGCGGGGGTGAAGGGTCGGGGGAATATGAGCAGCTTCACAACCGTCAGTCGATCCTCGTCGCGGGAGGAGGTGTCTTGCGGTTGATGGAGACGATGATCTCCGACGGCATGGGGTTTGGTACTCCGTGGGCGAATCCCCACGCCCATATCCTCGTGTTCCGGCCGCCGCCCCAGAAGGGCTAGACGGCACAACGGCACAACAAGTTGTGCCGACCGAGGATGGTGGAAAATCAAGGAGGAATAATATGAGCTCGGTCGATCGCGCATCGTCCGAGCTCACTTCATTTGCCAATAAATTATAAAAGTGCTATAATTGTTTTAACTAATAAATCAAATACTAAAAAGTAAAAAAACGTACTATGAAACATACCCTTGCTCGCGGGGTAGCCATCACCTTAGGCCTAACAGCCCCGGTATTGGCTTTTGCCCAGGATTTTTATAACGATTACGGTTATAACGATTATGATTATAACTATGACTATAATTATGACTCCTCGGGTGTAACCGCCGGTGCGGCCGCTTTAGGCATTGGCATGATGATCTTTATTGGCATCATGGCTTTGATTGGTCTAGCGTTATTGATCTTCACTATTTGGATGATCATTGACGCAGCCAAACGCGATTTCGACCAAAAAGCAATGTGGATTATTTTAATGGTGTTCTTTGGTTGGATCGCAGCCCTCATCTACTTCTTTATGGTTAAGCGGAAAAACGTCACCCGCGCTCATCCAAAAGGTGCCAGCACCGTCACACCGCCGGTTGCTAAGTAGCCTTCATTAGAAGCTAACAAACAAAAAAGACGCGCCACTAAAGCGCGTCTTTTTTACATAAACTTGAAAACTAGCAGAACAGTTTGCCGTTTTCAGGTTCACGTCAGTTAATCAGTCTTTACATTTTTAAAGCCTTTCGTTACACTACAGGCCGCTCTATGGCTAACACTGATTTTCAACTGGAACGCGTGCGTAACATTGGCATCATCGCTCACATTGATGCCGGCAAAACTACCGTCTCGGAACGAGTCCTTTTTTACGCTGGTAAAAAACATAAAATTGGTGAAGTGCACGAAGGTGAGGCCGAAATGGATTGGATGGAACAAGAACGCGAACGCGGTATCACTATTACGGCCGCGGCGACTACCGTATTTTGGCCAAGACCAGAGTGGTTAGGCGGCGATCAAACGTGGATTAACATCATTGATACTCCGGGACACGTTGATTTTACCGTTGAAGTGGAACGGTCACTGCGCGTGCTGGACGGCGGTGTGGTGGTGTTTGACGGCGTGGCCGGCGTTGAACCGCAATCCGAAACCGTTTGGCACCAAGCCGATAAATATCGTGTGCCGCGCCTTTGCTTCATCAATAAACTAGATCGCACTGGCGCAGATTTTTATAAAGATTTGGCATCCATTCACGAGCGGCTCACTAAAAAGGCATACCCAATTCAGTTGCCCGTTGGCCAAGAAGAAAATTTTAAGGGCGTAGTTGATTTATTGGAACGAAAAGCCGTTATGTATCAAGATGAACTTGGGAAAGACATTGTTGTCACAGAGGTGCCGGCTGAACTGAAAGAAAAAGTTGAACAGTATCGCGGACAACTAATTGAAGCGATTGTTGAGCAAGACGAACAACTGATGACCATGTATTTGGAAGGAAAAGAACCGGAATTGAACCAGTTGCGCAAAACTTTGCGTCAAGGGGTAATAAAAAACGAGATCATTCCAGTGCTTTGCGGCAGCGCTTTGAAAAATAAAGGCGTGCAGCTATTACTTGATGCCGTCGCCAGTTTTTTGCCGTCGCCACTCGATAAACCCAACGTGGTAGCGCACGACTATAACGATTCCACCAAAGAAATTGTCTGTCCGCCGGAAACAGGGGCGCCGCTGGCTGCGCTGGCTTTTAAGGTGGCAAGCGATCCGTTTGTTGGGCGGTTAATTTTCGTGCGAGTGTATTCTGGCAGTTTGCAATCAGGTTCGTATGCTTTCAACAGCACTACCGGCAAAAAAGAAAGAATTTCACGCATTGTCCGCATGCACGCCAACAAACG
>CAYMXY010000069.1:2669-6701 GCA_964394525.1 uncultured Gammaproteobacteria bacterium
CCAAGCCGGCGACATCGCTGCCGTAATTGGTTTAAAAGAGACCATTACCGCTGACACCTTATCAGATCCGGAACGGCCAGTAATTCTTGAAAAAATCAGCTTCCCCGAACCGGTCATCTCTATTGCTATTGAGCCAAAAACCAAGGCGGATCAGGAAAAAATGGGAATGGCTTTGCAGAAATTAAGCGAAGAAGATCCGACCTTTCGCGTTTCCACCAACGAAGAAACTGCTCAAACGCTTATTGCTGGCATGGGGGAGTTACATTTGGAAATCATCGTTGACCGGATGAAGCGTGAATTTAATGTGGAAGCCAATGTTGGCGCGCCGCAAGTGGCTTATAAAGAAACCATTAAACAAATGGCGGAGGCTGAAGGTAAATACATTAAACAAACCGGCGGTCGCGGCCAATATGGTCATTGTTATCTGCGAGTAGAACCATTAACGGCCGAAGATAAAGGAGAAAATACCAAACTTAATTTTCTGTTTGTGGATGCCATTAAGGGCGGACGCATTCCTAGAGAATATATTGGTCCGGTGGAAAAAGGCGTTAAGGAAGCAATGGACAAAGGTATCTTGGCTGGTTATCCAATGCTGAATGTAAAAGCAACTGTGTTCGACGGCAGTTACCATGAAGTTGATTCGTCAGAGTTGGCGTTTAAGATGGCTGGTTCCATGGCTTTTCAGGACGCGTCGCGGCATGCTAGTCCGGTGATTTTGGAACCAATTATGTCGGTTTCGGTAACTACGCCCGAGTCTTATATGGGTGATGTGATTGGAGATTTGAATTCCAAACGCGGACAAATTTTAGAAATGACCGACCGCGGACAGGTTAAGTTAATCGAGGCATTGGTGCCACTAGCTGAAATGTTTGGTTATGCCACGTCCTTGCGTTCAATGACTCAAGGACGAGCTTCATATACCATGGAATTTGAACGGTATGATGAAGTCCCACACCACGTTACTCAAACTTTAATTGAACGCCGCACTATTGGCCGTCGTTAAGTAGTTATCCACAGCCTGTGTGCAACTAAAAAACAGTTTAACTTTACAGGAAAGAGAATCCTGCTATAATAACCCAGCATTTTTTAATTTTTCACTAAATCAATAATCACATTTTAAGGAGAAAAGCTTATGGCAGAAATGTTTGATCGTTCCAAAACACACCTTAACGTGGGTACGCTTGGTCACGTAGATCATGGCAAAACCACAACCACCGCCGCTATTTTGGCAGTGCTAAATGCCCGTGGTGGCAAGGCACAAAAGAAATCAGTGGACCAAATTGATAACGCTCCAGAAGAAAAAGAGCGTGGTATTACTATCAATACGGCGCACGTGGAGTATGAGACTGATAAACGTCATTACGCCCACATTGATTGTCCCGGTCATGCTGACTACATCAAAAATATGATTACCGGCGCGGCTCAGATGGACGGCGCAATTTTGGTAGTGTCGGCCGCTGATGGCCCGATGCCGCAAACTCGAGAACACATTTTGCTGGCTCGCCAAGTTGGTGTGCCGACCTTTGTAGTATTTTTGAACAAGGTTGATCAAGTTGAAGATGAGGAATTATTGATGTTAGTTGAAGAAGAGATTCGCGATTTGTTAAAAAAATATGGTTTTGATTCCACTAATATTCCAATTATACGGGGTTCAGCGCTGAAGGCATTGGAAAATCCTAATGATGAAGCAGCCGCTAAGCCGATCATTGATGTGTTAAATGCACTAGATGTTTCAATTCCCGAACCAAAACGACCAGTTGACAAACCGTTCTTGATGGCCATTGAAGATGTGATGTCGATTGAAGGTCGAGGCACTGTGGTTACCGGCAGAATTGAAAGCGGCACAGTGAAATTAGGCGAAGAAGTTGAAATTGTCGGTCTGCATGATACTACCAAAACAACCATTACTGGCATCGAAATGTTTAATAAAACATTAGATGAAGGACGAGCCGGAGATAACGCAGGAATTTTGCTGCGCGGCACGAAAAAAGAAGAAGTGGAACGCGGTCAAGTATTAGCCAAACCAGGCACCATTACTCCTCATACCGAATTTGAGGCTGAAGTTTACGTTTTATCGAAGGAAGAAGGCGGTCGCCACAAACCATTCATGACTGGTTACAAACCACAATTCTACATGCGCACCACCGACGTAACCGGAGAAATTACTTTACCGCAAGGAACAGAAATGGCCATGCCCGGTGATACTATCAAGGTGACCGTAAAATTAATTGTGCCAGTCGCTTTAACTGAACAACAGTCCTTCTCTATCCGTGAAGGCGGTCATACGGTAGGCGCTGGGGTAGTAACCAAGATCAGTAAATAATGCCTGCCAAAAAAGTAGTACAACCAGAGGAAGAAGTTGAGCAGAGAATCCGAGTCAAGATTCGTGCCTACGACAGCAGTATTATTGATCAGTCGTGCCGAACAATTATTGATACGGCGCAACGAACCGGTTCACGCGTACAAGGGCCAATTCCATTACCGACTGAACGTAATCGTTACACGGTACTGCGCTCTAGCTTCATTCATAAAAATGCGCGCGACCAATATGAAATTCGGACTCACAAGCGCTTGATAGATATTTATCGCCCCAATGCCAAAACAATTGATGATCTGTCACACTTAAACTTGCCGGCCGGAGTAGATGTCGAAATAAAAATGTAAAACAAAAAAAATAACTTAGACGCTGGCTGAAGGCGTTCGGTAGTGACCCACCAAAAGGGGTATCAATCGAGCAGAATCAGCCAGACAAGGAGCTGTAAAATTTTATTCAAATAAACTTTATTAAACCAACTCAATTCTAACTAACAGTTTAATCTGCCATGCTCAGTCGTTTCGCAGATTTTTTTATGAACAGACCAGTTACCAAATTCATCCTCGCAAAAAAGAGCCATCAAACGCAATTGTTTGATGAAGCCGGCAATGTTGTGCCGGTCACGGTGGTGGCTGCTTCACCAAATCAAGTGACGCAAATTAAAACCGTGGCTAGCGACGGTTATTCAGCCGTTCAAGTTGGTCTGGGACAGCGTCGCGCAAAAACGGTAAGCCGAGCGGAACAAGGTCAAACCAAAAAATTAGGGAAGGTATTTGCTGCCCGTCGCGAATTTCATGTGGTTGAACCAAAATTGAAAGTCGGTGATCAAATTGACATTAAACAGTTTGCCGTCGGCGATCGGGTAAAGGTTACCGGCACCAGTCGGGGATTAGGTTTTCAAGGGGTAGTTAAGCGCCATGGTTTTCATGGGCAACCGGCCAGTCACGGACATAAAGATCAATTGCGTCATTCCGGTTCCATTGGTGCCGGCGGGGTGCAGCGGACCTTTAAGGGGGTACGGATGGGTGGTCACATGGGTAATGCGCGAGTGACGACGGCTGGTTTAGAAGTGGTCAAAATTGATAGCGAAAAAAATGAACTTTACTTAAGAGGGGCTGTTCCCGGCAGTCGGAATGCGCTAGTCGCAATTTATCAATAGTCTATGGCAACAACGGTAAAAGTTTATAATCTTGAAGGAACAGTGGTTGGCGAACGTGAATTAGCTAGCAAAGTGTTTGCTGTGCCAATGAAGCCGGTAGTGGTTCATCAAGTAGTAGTGGCGCAGGCAGCCAATAGCCGTCGGCCAATTGCGCATACTAAAACCAAAGGAGAAGTGCGCGGCGGCGGCCGTAAACCATGGCGGCAAAAAGGCACTGGGCGCGCTCGGCAAGGTTCAACTCGCAATCCGCAGTGGCGGGGTGGTGGAGTAGCTTTTGGTCCGCGCTCTAACCGTAATTTTGAACTAAAAGTAAATCGGCGTCAGAAGCGAATTGCCTTGGCAATGGTCTTAAGCGAAAAGGTAGCCGAGCAGAAACTGGTGGTAGTGGATCAATTCGTTTTACCAGATGCCAAAACTAAACAGCTTAAAACTAATTTAGCCAAATTGCCGTCGGCCGGTCACCGGATATTACTCAGTTTAGGTAAGACCAACAGCAATATTATTCGTTCGGCCAAGAATTTGTCTGGTATCGCGTATTGCGCAGCTAATAGCTTAAATG
>CAYMXY010000070.1:0-1411 GCA_964394525.1 uncultured Gammaproteobacteria bacterium
CTTTGCAACACTCGCCGCAACACATCTTCAAAAATATAGGTGCGCAAATTTCCTAAATGGGCGTAATTGTACACGGTCGGTCCGCAGGTATAAAGCCCAACCTGCGGCGCCGCCAATGGATGAAAGGCAGCGACCGTGCGAGTTAAAGTATTATATAGCCGTAACATAGCGCCGCTGGCTTAGAGTAAACGTTTATGTCGGATGTAAGCCAGTGTGGCTAACATTGCCAACAGCGTCAATCCGGCAAAAATATAGAAGTCATTGACTTGCCCATGAAAAGGAATAAAAGCAGCATTCATTCCAAATAAGCTGGCCACCACGCCGGCCGGCAACATGATCGCTGAAAAAATGGTCAGCGTCTTAATGACATCGTTTATCCGGTAGGAAATCAACGCTTGATTAGTTTCATGCAGCGCCTCGATAGATTCCTTAAACGATTCCAACTGATTCCAAATTTCCTGTGTATAATCGCGCACATCATCAAAATATTCTTCGTATTTTGAATCGAGTTCAAATTCTGGTTCATCCAGATGAGTGATTGGTTTTTGCAAGCGGATCAGAGTTTGGCGATGCGGCTGAATAATACGGCGCATATCGGTAATTAAATGTCGCACCACCAAAATTTCCTGCAGCAAATTGGCTTTCTCGTTGCCAAAAATTTTTTCTTCGATATCATCAATTTCTGAATCAATCATATCAAGCAATGGATAACAATGTTGGAATAAACGTTGTAAAATTTTATAAAGCAAAAACTGCGGCGAATTGGCCATCACACTGGCGCGCGCCTGGTCCGACGCTTCGGCGAGAAATAAATCAACAAAAGTGGGTATGTCGCCACGGTGAATGGTCACGAGGTAATCTTTACCGAGAAAGAAGTCAATTTCGCCTCCGGAGATGGTATTATGTTTACGATTCAACAGTGGAAAAAGCAAAATCAAAAAAATATAACCGGGATATTTATCAACTTTGGAACGGTGCGTGGTAGTAATAATGTCTTCATAATCCAACACATGAAAAGTGAATTCTCGTTTCAGATAATTGAGCGCTTCTTTGGTGGGTTGATCAATACAAATCCAACGCACACCTTGATGTTCCACGATCGAGACATTTTCCGGTATGGTCTGACTGGTTGATGGTAAGGTCATCAGCGAAGTATAAAATTGTTATGACTTGCCGTCAAGGTAAAAAAATGCTATAGTAAATGAATTATGACAACAACTACTCCAGAGCATCACTCTGATCATCTTGAAAATCAACCTGACGCGGGGACAATTGAACGACCGGCTGCTACTGCCACTGGTGTTGAAGGTGCTGCCGCTGGTATTTCTAAAGTTGAGCAACGGCCGACTGAAGCTGCTTTTGAAAAATATAAACAAGTGGCTGAGGAAAAACCGGAGGAATCTCCGTATGT
>CAYMXY010000070.1:1450-1922 GCA_964394525.1 uncultured Gammaproteobacteria bacterium
CGCCAAGCCCCGCGTCGACCAGCTTCCACCGCCGCTCCAGCCGCCCAAAAAACACAAGTTCAAACAGATTTGGAAAACATCATGGCCGAGGGGTTGGCAGCAACTTACAGCTCGATGGCGCCGGCGCAACAGGAAAAATTTAGACAAAGGGGCGAGGAGGTTGCTAAACTAATAGAAGGGATGATTGAGCATTTGAAGTTGACGGCGCATAAGGCGTTGCAACTTATTCGATCGTGGTTGCAACTAATTCCCGGCATTAATAAATATTTTTTAGAACAAGAAGCTAAACTTAAAACTGATGCCATTATGAAATATAGCCGCGACCAGATGCTGAAACGTCGTTCAAAAATTTAATATGAGGGTGTTAGCCTTAATTTGGCAGGATCCATTGTTTCTATTATTTATTTATCTGTTGTTGGCGATTGGTGGCGTCTTGGCGTTGGTGTTTGGGCTGCGTCGGTTGACGCGTCAA
>CAYMXY010000070.1:1932-4975 GCA_964394525.1 uncultured Gammaproteobacteria bacterium
TGGGTGCGTCGACCCGACAGCATGAAGCGCGTCGTGTTAATGTTGCGCGTCCCCAAAGAGGATCTCAAAGAAAAAACGCAGGGCGATAATCCGTCTTATCGTAAACAAACTGAAGAAGCGCGTATCGGCATCGCTGAAGCCGTATATGCGGCGCTTAATCAGATTCCCGAGGGAAGCCGTTGGGAACGGTTTTGGTTTGGCCGCAACGATCATATCAGTTTGGAAATCGTGGCGGACAAAGATCAGTTGATTACTTTTTTTGCGGTGGTGCCGTTTTATTTACGTACTTTTTTTGAACAGCAGTTTCAAGCTCAGTACGACGCCGCCGTGGTTGATGAAGTGAATGATTATAACGTGTTTGAATCCAATGGAGTGGTGGTAGCCAGCCGTTTGTCGCTGAAAAAGTCCAATGAGTTTCCAATTTTAATTTACAACAAATTGGAAGTGGATCCAATGAATGCACTTACCAACGTGTTGTCTAAATTTGAAAAACACGAGGGGGCGGCGGTACAAATTATCATTCGGCCGGCGCGATGGTATTGGGCAAAAATTCCGGCGCGAATTGGCGCTACCATGCAGCAAGGAAAAAAATATCAACAAGCGCGGGCAGAAGTGGCTGGTAATATTTTTTATCGTCAGTGGTTGACGCTGAAATATCTTTTTATGAAGAATCGGGCCAAGCGCGAGCAAGGCATTGATATCCGCACCGAACGGGAATACCGTTTATCGCCGATGGAAGAGGAAATGGTGAAAGGATTTGAAGAAAAAGCCGCCAATCCGGGTTTTGATGTTAATGTGCGCGTGGTCGCCTCTGCTTCCACCAAAGAAATTGCCGAACATAAAATTTACACTATTTTAGGAGCTTTTGCGCAATACTCCGGTACGCTCTACGCCAATGAATTTAAGAGCTCAAAACCGACGCAAAACAAAAAAGAAATCGAACATTTTATTTATCGCACCTTCGACGAGAAACATACTTTTATTTTGAATACCAAAGAATTGTGCACACTGTATCACATGCCGCTGCCCACCACCGAAACGCCGAACATTCGTTGGTTGTTGGCTAAGAAAGCGGCGCCGCCGTTTAATATGCCTAAAGAAGGTATTATTTTGGGGGAAGTGGAATATCGTGGAGTTATCACGCCGGTGCGTATTAAGCGAGGCGACCGGCAACGACATTTGTATGTGATTGGTCAAACCGGTTCCGGTAAATCGGTGATGTTATCGAATTTGGCGATTCAGGATATTCGTAACGGCGAAGGGGTTTGCGTGATTGATCCTCATGGCGATTTGGTGGAAGATGTGCTGGAACGGCTTGAATATGCTGGAATACGACACCGATCAACAGAAAGATTTTGCCGTGCAAGAAATGGTGGCGATTTTTTATAAATTGTTCGGTCAAGAAATGATCGGCCCGATGTTTGAACATTACATGCGTAATGCCATGTTGGCCTTGATGGATGATAAAGAAGCTGGTGCCACTTTAATTGAAATTCCGCGCATGTTCACGGATAAAAAATTTCGTAAAGAAAAACTTAAGTTTGTAAAAAATTTAATTGTCAGAAATTTTTGGCAGCAGGAATATGAACAGTCGCAGGCCGGGCAGCAAGCCGCTGATATGTTATCTTACGTTATTTCCAAAATTGGCCGGTTTTTAACCAACGATATGATGCGTAATATCGTTGGACAAGCGCGTTCCGGGTTTAATTTGCGCGACATCATGGATAATCAGAAAATTTTGTTGGTGAATTTGTCCAAAGGCGCTATCGGCGAAGTTAACAGTTCACTACTTGGTTTAATCATGGTGTCGAAGATCCAAATGGCTGCCATGGCTCGCACCGACATTCCCAAAGAACAACGGAAAGATTTCTATTGTTACATTGATGAGTTTCAAAACTATACCACCGATTCAATCGCTATTATTTTATCCGAGGCCCGTAAATATCGTTTGAACATGATTTTAGCGCACCAATACATTGGCCAGTTGGTGAAAGACAACAATACACAAATTCGTGACGCGGTGTTCGGTAACGTCGGTACTAAGGTGGCTTTCCGCATCGGTGTGGAAGATGCCGAGATGATCGCCAAAGAGTTAGCGCCGATCTTTGATGAAAATGATGTGATCAATGTTGAAAAATATACCGCCAACATTAAATTGCTGATTGATAATACCACTTGTCGGCCGTTTAACATGAAAACCATTTTGCCGCCAGCCGCCAATCGGGCTTTGGCTGAACAGTTAAAACAGTTGTCGCGTTTGAAATACGGACGCGATAAAGCCATTGTCGAAGCGGAAGTAATTGAGCGCGGTCAATTGGATAAGTTAGGTGGAGGAGCGGAAATGACCGCGCCAGATGCTTTCTTTTAATAATTAATCAGTAGCCTAAAAAATATGGGACAAGTAATACCTTTCAAACAAACTAAAAAATTACCGGCGAAAGAATCGGCGGCGGCGTATGAAAGCACCCTACGCACGCGGCGCGAAACTCGTTTAGGCAATATTGATCACACCGCTTCTACTTCTGCGGGCGAGCGGGTAGAAATTGATCCATTGCGGCGGATGAGCGTTTATGAAATTTATAAAGTTATTAAGCTAAATTTTGCAAAAAAAGATGAAGCGCAGCGGCTAGCTGGTTTGCAAGAAATGAGCAGTCGCCTTGGCGCAGACATATCGCCGGAATTATCTGAAGCAACGGTTGAACCGGAAACTGGTGCAGAGGTTACCACTGCGGATGAAACAGAAAGCACGGAAAAATCTGAAGATTATCGTTTGCAGAAATTAATGCATCAACTGGCGGAAGATATTTATGATGCCCTCGCGCGAGCTCGGCAATCATTAGCGGTTATTAAACCAGAGTCAATCGGTTCGCGCATAATTTCGCGAATAGATTCACCTGGTGATGCTAATTTTTTAGTTGCCACTGGCGAAGGGCAACATTTACTTGAATCACTTAAACAACAAGACGCAGATTTTCGAGTTGTCAAAGAAAATAACTATGGGTTCGTGATGAAAAATGAGGAACTTGGTTTCACTGCTTTGTTT
>CAYMXY010000070.1:4985-6688 GCA_964394525.1 uncultured Gammaproteobacteria bacterium
ATAAAGTAGGTAATCCGATTGCCGCTGAAACGCCAACCGATCAAATTGAATCAGCCGAACAAGCTGCCGCTTAGATCATAGGCTAAGCATCAGGTTATTGTCGCGTTTTAGCGGTCATGCTATAATTTTTGTTAGTTTTGAATTTCTAAAACAAAAACTATGTCAAACGAAATCGATACCATACTGGCTCAACTGCGCCAAGCAGTTGATAACGCGACGGCTCAATTGAATTATGCTGAGCAATTATTAGGAAAATTAAGTTCGTCTGAAGTGGCGCCGTCCATTCAGTTTCAAGCCGAACAATTGGCTGTGCCATCATTTCAAGGTAATCAGCAAATTGTGGAAGGTGTTTTCAATGGTCAAAACATGGTGGGCGCGGACGGCAAAATTTACACGATACCGGCGAATTACGCTTCCAAATCAAAACTGGTGGAAGGAGATATCCTCAAATTAACCATTCGTCCGGACGGCTCTTTCATTTATAAACAAATTGGTCCGGTCGAACGCAACCGGTTAGTTGGAACGTTAGTGAAAGACGATAACACCGGTGAATATTCGGCTATGATCGGTCCGCGCGCTTATAAATTAATCACAGCGGCAGTAACTTATTATCGAGGTCGTCCCGGCGATGAAGTGGTAATTTTGACGCCCGAGGATGGCGAAAGCACTTTTGCCGCGGTTGAAAATTTAATTCATGAAGGCGAAGGTAGCGCCGCCAGTTTCGGTCAAACGGAAACAGATGCCGACTTGCTGGCCGATGGTACCGCCAGTGAATTACCCAGCGGTGATGAGGCAGAACTACCTAGTGGCGAGTCAGCTGAATTAGCTAGTGGCGCCGAAGCTGAATTAGGTGCCGGCGAACAAGCGGAGTAACCTTAACAAAAATAGACCAAAAAAAGTCTACTTTAGATTTAACTTTCCTCTATTCACCAACCTAAGCTGTTGCCTAAAGGAAATTAGAGGAGATTTTGCCAGTTAGTCAAAAATCTCATTGAGCTCCTCTTAACTAACTGCCGTCAGAGGGTAGGGCGCCCAGTCATTCGACCGGGCGCCCCAGAGCTCACTCGGCGGTGTCGGCAGTGTCGCCGCCGTCGCAGTCTTCGTCCGTCTCGCTGTCGCAGTCGTTGTCCATCCCGTCGCAGATCTCATTGGCGTAGGGATGGACGGTCGGCTCGTTGTCGTCGCAGTCCCAATCCGCGGGATCTGCGATGCAGCCGGGATTCTCCCGGTCGCTACCGTCATCGTCGTTGTCGTCGATACAGGGACTCACGCACCCCTGCGTAACGACCACCAAAAGCCACCACATAGTGACCTCCTTCAAGGCGCGGAGTATCCACACCTGCCCACAAACATCCATAAAAAATGAATATCTCTGGGCAAACGTAAAACGAGCAAGTCTAGCAGAGAGAGATTTGTCAATGCTAATACTTGTTGTGTATACTCTCCCTACTATGGCGGAAGCCCTTTATCGAAAATATCGGCCAACTACCTTCGCTGAAATAATAAATCAGGCGCATGTAAAAGCGGTGTTGGAAAACGAGGTCAAAGCAAAAAACATTGCCCACGCTTATTTATTTGCTGGGCCGCGTGGCGTTGGCAAAACCACTATGGCGCGCATTTTCGCTAAGGCTATCAATGCCGAAGCGATCGCGCGGCAGAAACTTAATAACACCACCTTGCTTGATATTGTCGAAATTGACGCC
>CAYMXY010000071.1:0-6540 GCA_964394525.1 uncultured Gammaproteobacteria bacterium
CCTGCTGGACATCGGCCAGCGCCCGCGTTAATTTTTCTAACTGGCCGGTTTGATGATCTTGTGTCGCGGTGGCCGTTTCTTGATCGCTCTCAGCTAACAATAACCGCTGCTTTAAGTCATCGGCTTGACGACGCAACCACAATAAATCTATGGCGCCAGCCCGCTCATGTTCCAATTCCAGCCGTCCCTGAATAATGGCTTGCTCCTTCAACAACGTATTTTTTTGTTCTATCACCACATTATAGTCATGCTGTAGCCGTTGGTATAATTCGGTGCGCGATTCCGCTCGGCCAATTTGGTCAATTTCTTTTTGAATAGCGTCAAGTTTATCTTGAACTGCCTGTTGCTGCGCTTGTTCTTGCTGCAGTTGTTCGGTTAGTGTTTGCAGTTTAGCTTTAAGCATTGCTTGGTTGGCTCCATAATAATGCACCTGCCCAGCGCGCAGTTTTTCTTCCACTGTTTTCCGTTTTTCCAATTTTTTTACTTGACGAGTAAGTGAATCAAGGTGCGGTTTAATTTCTGTCAAAACATCCTCCACTCGCATTAAATTTTCTTCAGTGCGAATGAGTTTATTGATCGCTTGATCGCGTTTGATCTGAAATTCTTTTACGCCGGTAGCTTCATCAAAAAAACCTTTGCGATCTTGCGGATTGGCGCTTAAAATATCCGTAATCATGCCCTGTCCGATCACGCCGTAACTTTTTTGACCAAAATTAGCTTGCGCCAATAACAACAAAATTTCATGCAGGCGCACCAAATTTTTATTGATGAGATATTCGGTTTCGCCGTTGCGCGCTAGCCGTCGCGTAATCACCACCTGATCGTAAGCCAGTGGGAGGCGTTTATCTTCGTTATTAATGTGAAGATCAACTTGCGCCAAACCGAGCCGCGGCCGCAAAGGTGAACCGGAAAAAATGGCGTCGGTGGGGTGTTTTAGGCGCATCAGTTTAAGGGCTTGTTCACCCATTACCCAACGCATGGCATCGGATACATTAGTTTTGCCAGAGCCGTTCGGGCCAACAATGGCCGTAAAAGGAGCGTTAAACAAAAAAGTCGTCGGTTGGGCAAACGACTTAAATCCTGAGATGACCACTTTCTCCAAGCGCATGCCCAATAGTATACTGATTTTTTACCAACCCTTCAATTGAATCGCCTTATGGGCTGCATCTACTTGGGCAATTTGTTTAGCTGAACCGGTGCCCCGAGCCACTTCCTGAGTACCTAACATCACTGCCACAGTGAACATTTTATTGTGATCCGGCCCCTCTTCCAGCAGCACTTTATAAGTTGGCGTGACGCCTATTTTTTCTTGCGCTTGTTCCTGAAAATAAGTTTTGGGATCAACATACAATTTATTTTTCAAAATAAAGTCGAGCTTGCTTAATAACCGTTCGGTAATGAATTTCTTGGCGCCTTCATAGCCATGTTCTAAATAAATCGCCCCAGTGATCGATTCGAAAGCGTTAGCCAGTATTTTTAAGCGCGCTTTACTTTGGGCGTCCTTTTGTTCACCTTTGGAGAGAAAAAGAAATTCTTCAATATTCAATTCAACCATCATGGTCGATAACATGTTTGAATTTA
The DNA here is from genome assembly GCA_964394525.1 of uncultured Gammaproteobacteria bacterium. GTDB lineage: Bacteria > Patescibacteriota > Patescibacteriia > UBA9570 > UBA9570 > CAYMXY01. Next base: position 1,582 of record CAYMXY010000071.1, read on the forward strand.
CTAAACTGGCGCGCCAGTTGGTAAGTTCACCTTCGGGGTTATCATAATGGTGGTAAAGATACTCGGTAACAATTAATTCCAACACGGCATCGCCAAGAAATTCCAATCGTTCATTGTGACCAATCGGAAAGTCGCGGTTTTCATTCAAAAATGATCGGTGCACCAAGGCTTGAGTGAGTAAATCCTGATTGGCGAATTTAAAACCAATTCGTTGTTCCACTACCGAGAAATCTTTTTGAAAGCGAGGATCAATCATAAGGTTTTTGATGGCGACGGTGCCGCCGGTTGTTTATCTTTATAAATACTGCCTAATACGCCGTTAACAAATTTACCGCTGGATGGACCGCCGAAAGTTTTAGCCAATTCGATTGCTTCATTGATGGCGACTTTAGGCGGAATATCTTGATCGAACTCTAATTCATAAATTCCAATGCGTAATACATTGCGGTCGATCGCCGTAATTTGATCAAGCGGCCATTCCGGAGCATATTTAGTAATGGTGGTGTTGAGTGTTGGCAAATGTTTTACCACTCCAGCTAGTAGCTGTTCGCTAAATTGTTGATCTTCAAAACTGGGAGCGAACTCATGAATGTTGCGCTGAAAAATTTCGGTCATGTTTGGGCGCTGTTTATTAAAATCCCATTCGTACAAAGTTTGCAAGGCAATGGTTCGGGCGAGATGGCGATTAGCCATAAATACTTATGTCAGTTTGTCTGGGCCAGTGGTTGTGGTGGACGGAATGGCTGGTGTTGCCGGCGGCATAGCTTGTGAAGCTGGCGTTTCCGAAGGTGGTGTAGTGGGTTTAGCAGTGGCCTTGGTATCTTTAGCAAATACATTACGACCATCATAAAAACCGCAAGCTGGACAAGCTCGATGCGGCAAAACCGGCTTTTGACAATTTGAACATTTACCAATGGTGATTGGCTTTAGCGCATGGTGAGAGGCTCGCGTACGGCCGCGCCGACTGGCAAGACGTTGACGTGGTACTGACATAGGGGTGTACTCTAGCAGATTAGTTTTTTTTGGCAATAGCCCAATCAATGGTATAATCATCCAATGAATTCATTACGCACCCCTTTGCTGGTTGCTAACTGGAAAATGAACAAAACACAGGCGGAAGCCAAGGCATTTTTATCAACCTTTAATGAGCAATTAAAATTGGTGCCGCGCCTTAGCCCTGATCGTGAAATTGTGATTTGTCCGCCGTTTACTGCTTTAAGCGTCGTGCAAAACGTTTTAGCTATGGCTAATAACGGCGCTGTTCGTTATGGATCCCAAAATATGCACTCACAAGAACAAGGTGCATTTACCGGTGAAGTGTCTGCGCCGATGTTGCAGGAGCTTGGTTGTAGTTATGTTATTATTGGTCATTCCGAGCGTCGGCGAGATAATGGAGAAACCAATGAAACGGTGAACAAAAAAATTCTCACTGCATTGCACTGGCAGTTAACTCCCATTATTTGTGTTGGTGAAACACTTGAGCAACGCCATCAAGAACAAACCGAAAAAGTTGTTCAACAACAACTGGCAGTTGCTTTAGCCGGCGTGGCGGCAGCCGATCTATCAAAAATCGTCATCGCTTATGAGCCGATCTGGGCAATTGGTACCGGCGAATCGGCCACGCCAGAACAAGCTCAAGCGGTGCATACCTTCGCGCGCCAATTCGTTTCCAAGCAAACACGGATTATTTACGGCGGTTCCGTAACCACCGCTAATATGGCGGTTTTAATGCAGCAACCAGACATCGACGGTGCCTTAGTTGGTGGTGCTAGTTTAGATCCGGTGCAATTTTCCCAGATTATCAATTTTTAAGAGGTTAACAAACAAAAACTATGGCAAGACATCATTTAATTTTTCGACAAAGCTGGTCGTTATTTTTACTAATATTAGCCATTGCCGTTGGCATTTATACTTATCAGCGCGCTGCGTTAGCCGTAAATGTCAGCAATCATGACGGCACCAACCATCCGGAAAATGGCAATTTCAATAACAATAACGGCAATTTTAACGGTAACAGTAATTTCAATGGTAACGAGAATAGTAACGGCAATTCTAATAACAGCAATTCCAATAGTAATAGCAACTCAAACTCTAACGGCAACACCAATAACGGCAATGGAAACTTTAATGGGAATGACAACGGTAATTCCAACAGTAACACCAACGAAGATTTCGGTGGCGAAATGGGCGGTCAAGTAACCGGCAACAATACGGTAAATTTAACAGTAACGGATGAAAGCGGCACGGCGCTGGCCAGCCAACCGGTATTTGGTTTTTGCGGCATGTCATTTCAAAGCGGCACCACCGGCAGCGACGGCACAGCGGCGTTAACCGATTTGGCCGATGGCAACTGTGGAGTGGGTTTGAACAACAGCAGCGATTATTTTACCGAAATGGTATTTTTTACATTTGCGGTTGATGGCACGGCTAAAACAACTGATATCACTTTAACGGCGCAAACCCTAGATACAACAGTACAAATCAATGTGACTGATCCAACCGGCGCCGCTGCGTCTAATGTTTTTATTTATCTCACCAGTTCCACGGGTGATGAATTTTATTCCAGTACTAACAGCAGCGGTCAAGCCCAAATTGGCGTTGTCTACGGCACTTATAATTTAGATGGTTTTGTGGGTTCGGGCCAAGGTGGTAGCTCTTTTAACGAAAGTTCTTATTATTTACCCACTACCAGCTTTACTGTTTCCGCTAGTGGTTTATCGGCCAAAGCCGATAGCGTTGGCATATTAGTTGACAGTAATACTCACCAAGTGAGTGTGCAACTTCAAGAATATACTTCATTTATTGCCGGCACAATTTCTTCTCAAAGCACTGGGGCAGCTCTTGCCACACCCACCATTCTAACCTATTCGGAAGAAGTCTTTCGGTTTGTACAAGGGGAAAGTGATGGTACTTATAGTGTGAGCGTAGTGCCCGGCACTTACACCGTAAAGGCAGAAAAAGACGGTTACGGTAATGGTTCATTGAGTGGCGTGACTGTGGGGGAAAGTGAAACAATTACTGGCCAAAATATAGCCTTACCTGATGCAAATAATCATTTGATATTAACAACCATTAATCAAACCGGCACCATCGTTGCCAGTGACGGCTATATTTTCTGCAAAAACCCTGAGGCGCCGTTTGATCCGGCTTCAATGTATTTTTCTTTTTTAGAAGATGGAACAGTGACGTTTGATCTGCCGGACGGTGATTACCAATGTAATACCTATGTTACCGGCTACGTTTCTGATACCCCTAGTTTTAGTATGAGCGGCGGTGAAACAGAAAGCGGCAATATTATTTTAACAGCCTATAACGCTACACTTAACGTGTCACTGGAAGATGCCGACGGTAATGCAATTAATAACGCCCGGTTTGGTGTAGTTGGGAATTCACCAGATGGATACACGTTGAACGGTTATAGTATGGGCGGAACAGTGAGTATCGGCGCGGTGGCGAGCAGTTACACTTTACGCGCTTATGTGATGGGTGGCGGTTATGCTAGCGATTATAGCAATCCTACCGTTGTTACCTTAGTAGAAAACGATACCGAAAATGTCACCATTACTGTGTTTGAAACCGCTGGCACAGTGGCGGGAACAATCACCGGTGCGGATGATAATATTGTGACCGATGCTTTAGTTAAAGCTACTTGTGAAACTAACAAAGGAAAAATGTTCGACTTTACTGCCCATACCGATACCAGTGGTAATTACAGCCTGGACGTAATTAACGGACAGTGCGTTTTGAACGCAACAAGTACAGACGGGGATATGTTGCCAAGTGGCGATGAGAATGAAACGGTAGGTAGTGGCGAAACCGTGGACCATGATTTGAAATTACAAGACAGCAATGCCACGTTGGCCGTGGCACCGGTTAAAGACGGTGTGAGTGGCGGTGTGGCAGCTTTAGATATAACCTCGGGCGATTGTTATGCCTACAATGATAATGGCGTCTATGTAACCGCGGCAGTAGATACCTCGTCAGGCGTGGCTGATTTGCCGGTCACGGCAGGTGAATGGTCTTATGGTTGTCGCGTGGTAGTTGATGATAAAGTGAAAGTGACCACTGAAGATTCGATCGCTTCAGTTGGTAAAGATAAAGAGAAAGAGGTAGCGGCCGCGGTAGGGAATGTTGATGACAATTATGCGGTTACCGCTCAATTTTCTGCCAGCAGCGAATCCACTCTAACTTTACCGGACGGAACGGAGATTTATATACCGGCCAATGCGTTAGATACCAGCGGCAATGTGACTGTTACCGCTAAAGTGGCCACTGCTGTGGCAGCGGAAAATGATGCTGCTCCCGGCCCAGCCATTGAATTAACAGCGCGCGATAGTGACAATCGTCTGATTACCGGTGAGTTTAACGGTGATGTTTCCATTACCTTCAATTACACTAACGAATTGCTGAGTAAATTTGGTTTAACCGAGGACAATTTGAATGGTGGTTATACTTATAACGATGGTGCTTTAGCGGCCACCGATCAGGGCTATACCATTGATACCGAAAATAATACAGTTACCGTGACAACCAATCATTTTTCTACTTTTACTATTGCCGGTGTTAAAGCAGTTGCGCCCAGCAAACCCAAAGCATTAGCAGCGAAAAAAATTACAACAACTTCAGCCAAACTAACATGGAAGGCGCCGAGCGACGGCACAGTCACGAAGTATAAAGTCCAATGGCGTCGTCATGGAGTTAAGAAGACAAAAAAATGGACAACCTATAAAAAAGTAACCAAAACCAACAAACTAGTGAAGGAGCTTAAACCGGATACGCGCTATCAATACCATGTAAGTGCTTGCAATGAAGCTGGCTGTTCAGACTACACCAAGTGGGAAGCCTTCAAAACAAAATTGTAAAAAGTACATATATTTTACGTGATCCCAAAAACTAACAAAATGCGAAGTTGTGGAGCTGCAGCCGCGACCGAGCCGCAGTAGAGCTACGGTGAGAGAG
>CAYMXY010000072.1:0-699 GCA_964394525.1 uncultured Gammaproteobacteria bacterium
AGTGATCTTTTTTTCAGCAGCTAATTCTGTTAGTTCATCGATTTGTTCCTGCACAATCGGGATGAGATCTTGCTTGACGAATGTATAATTAAATTTTTGTTCTTCAATTTTTGTGACATCCAGCAAATCATTAATTAGATTGATCATCCGGTCAGTGTTTTGTAGGGCATTGCCGACATGATGTTTTTGTTCATCGTTTAACGCACCCATGTCGCCGTCATATAACATTTGCGAAGCCCATTTAATGCCAGACATCGGTGTTCGTAACTGATGCGCCGCAATTGACAGAAATTCAGATTTTTGGCGGTCAAGTTCTTTGGTTTTAGACAACTCGGTCTGTAAAGCCGTTTGACTAGCTTGAATATTTTCCGCCATGGTGTTGAAGGTGTCTGCAAACAGACCAAACTCATCATGCCGTTTAATTTCTACTTTCTTGAATTGCCCTTGACCAAAGGAACGGACCGCGGCGGTAAGCGCCCGCACTGGTTTAGACAAATTGTTGTTGACGAAAATGAATGAAAACACAATTGCGCCAATTACCACTACTCCAACACCAATCATGTAATACTGAATTAATCTTACCGTAGAGCTGATATCAGTATTAGTTTGCTCAACTTGATTAGTAATTTGATCGGTAATTTCAGTCTCAAGAAAGGTGGTAAAATCGTCGTTTAAGGCATTTAAAATTGACAATTGTTC
>CAYMXY010000072.1:709-2317 GCA_964394525.1 uncultured Gammaproteobacteria bacterium
GATTGGCTTCATAACGGTTGATTAGTTCGTCGGCGGCTGAATAAATGGCCAGAATTTTTTCATTGAATTGCTGAGTAAAAGCAACATCGGTGGCCGATTGAGATAATTGAAACAGAGAATATTCCTGACGGATGGCATTGGATAATTCACTCTCGTAAAGCACTTTGCGACTGCTATCACCGGTGGCCACATAGGCGTATACCGCCAGCAAGGCAACTTGCAAGTGACGATTCAAATTTGCCGTCGCCAACACGCTCGGTAAGGCGTATTGTCGTACTTCACTAAAACTATCACGCAAATCCAGCACCGTTGTCAAAGTGAATGCCCAGGAATTGACCACTAAAAAAATCAACAAACACAGAATAAAAAATATTTTTTGGGTTAACTTTAATTCCTTCAACATCGTCTATAGTATAGCCTAAGGACATGGTTTATGCTATAGTTTAATTATGTTTGAAAATGTCAAACCGATGCAACCAACAACGCCGCCGCAGCCGCCTCCAGCGACCCCGGCAATGCCACCGCCAACTGTTGGACAGTCGCCAGTGAAGCCGCTGGCCCCAAAATCAGCCGAACCACCTTTAGCTGACCAAGCTGCGATGGAATTATTTAAGCGCACCGGTTTATCCGTTAAACAAAAAATACTATTGGCTGCGATTAGTGCCTTAGTGTTATTGGTATTAATTGGTGGAGGTATTTGGCTATTTTTAGCGCTTGATCCGTTTGCGGAACAAAGCATCACCACCCCGACTAATGAAAATTCAATTAATACCACTCCCACTAATACAACCAATGTTAATACTGTTACTAATATTCCGTTACAGGAACTTGATACCGATAAAGATGGCGTCCGAGACATTGATGAACGTCGTTTCGGAACCAATGCGGAGCAAACCGACAGCGACGCCGATGGTTTGAATGATTATCTGGAAATATATCAATATAAAACTAAACCAACCGAAGCCGATACCGACGGTGACGGTTATTTAGATGGTAATGAAGTTGACAATGGGTACGATCCGAACGGCCCCGGTCGTTTATAAACAAGATTGGCGCGAGTGGCTTTGGTTCCACCCAGCAACAGGCAAAGGCTGGCAGTTAGTAGGTTTGATAATTTTTGCAGCGATTTTTTTACCACAGATTACGTGGGCGCGGCAACCAGTGACAAAAATAAAATTTAATGATGAAGCGGCGGCGAGCGGTTATACTTTGGCGTTAAATAACATGTCGGTTGGTATTCAACCCGACAGTTTGGCGGCTGACGACACAATCTGGCTTAGGACAAAAAAACAATTTCCAGCTCTACCGGCAAAGCTTAGTCCGGTTTCACCGGTTTATCTTTATGCCATGCGGTCGCCGAGCAACCATCAATTAAGCAAACCCTTTTGGTTATCATATCAACTAGCGGATACAACTATGCCGCTCTATGAGCGACGTTTTTATTTTTATGATAAAACGCGCGGTTGGCAGTCATTAACATCAAGCCTTGACGTTTTTAACGGACAAGTGACGGCCAACTGGCCATTGGCTTTTTCTGTTTTGGTAGTAGCTGATGATATTACCGATCCGTTGGCGCCGGAATTAGTAAATTCGCCAACTGAATTAGTC
>CAYMXY010000072.1:2343-6439 GCA_964394525.1 uncultured Gammaproteobacteria bacterium
GGATGAAACGACTGGTAGTGTTCTTTATTCGTATCAGGCAAATGCCAAACGTTCTTTGGCTTCACTCACTAAATTGATGACAGTTTATATTTTATTGGAAGAGGGGATTGATCTGGAGAAAGAAGTAACCTATCGTTCAAGTTACGATCAAATTGGTGCTCGACTTTATTTGACAGATGGCGAGGTAGTAACCATGAAAGATTTGCTCTATGCAACCGTGGTTGGTTCGGCTAATAACGCCGCCGTCGCTTTAGTAGCGGCCGCTGGATATTCAAAGCCAGATTTCGTTGACAAAATGAATGTCACGGCGCAAGAGTTTGAACTGACTGAGACTGTTTTTACTGATCCGACCGGACTTGATCCGGCTAATCAATCAACCGCTTTGGAATACGCCAAATTTGTGCGGCTGGCGTTACAGAATGAACAATTGGCGGCAGTCAGCGCTACGCCATTCTATGCCTTTACCACTATCAATACTGGAAATTATCACGACTTTGCCAATACCAATCGTTTAATGACCACGTCAGCGTTAACCATTACTGGCAGCAAAACTGGTTATCTGAATGAGGCTTTGTATAGTTTGGTCATGCGCGTCACTGCTAATGACCAAAGTATTATTTCAGTAGTGCTTGGCGCGCCCACTTCCAGCGAGCGATTCGCGACCAGTGAACGGCTGGCATCATGGTCTTTGCAGAACTATCGCTGGTGACGTACTAGATTGATGAAATATTTATGAACGGCTGTATCGCCGGTCAGTTCAGGATGGAAGGTGGCTGCTAGAATTTGGTTTTGTTGAACTAATACTGGTTGCTTACCGTTCCACGCTAAGGTAGTTACAGTTGAGCCGACCTGTTGAATGATTGGTGCCCGAATAAATACACCATCCAGCTTTGGAAAAATTTTTGACCGCAGTGGAGTATTAAAGGAATCCAGTTGTCGGCCATAGGCATTGCGTTTAACTTCAATATCAATCAGTCGCAGACTAAATGGTGAATCTACTCGTTTAGCCAACAAAATGCAACCGGCGCAGGTGCCGAATAATGGATAACCGCGTTGGGCGCGTTGCTTAATGAATTCACCAAGGCTGGTGGCAGTGGCGCGAAGTTGCCGACCAATAGTGGTGCTTTCACCGCCCGGTATTATCAGACCATCGGTCGCGGCACAGTCGCGTTTGGTGCGAACAGCCGTTGCTAAATAACCTAAACGTCTTATCACCGCAAGATGTTCACTAAAATCACCTTGTAGCGCCAATACCCCGATGATTGGTTGTTTAGAGGCCACGGTCAGCCAATTTAGTTATGGCAGGAGTAATTTCTAAACCCGGCATCGGCTTACCCAGTCCACCAGAAATTTTTGCCAAATATTTGGCGTCTGACCAATGGGTAGTTGCTGCCACTATCGCCTGAGCCGATTTAGCCGGATTTTGCGACTTAAAAATGCCGCTACCAACAAACACGCCGTCAACGCCTAACTGCATCACTAAAGCCGCGTCAGCCGGAGTGGCAATTCCACCGGCGGCAAAATTTACTACCGGTAATCTGCCTAGTTGCCGCGCTTTTTCTACTAGCGAAATAGGCGCTCGTATGGTGGCCGCGACGCGCCGGATTTGCGATTTGGTCATTCGGCGTAGCGCTGCAATTTCCTGATTGATGGTTTTACAATGGCGTACCGCTTCAATAATATTGCCGGTGCCGGCTTCTCCTTTAGTACGAATCATGGCCGCTCCTTCAGCGATCCGGCGAAGCGCTTCACCCAAATCACGCGCTCCACAAACAAACGGTACCTTAAAATTTTTCTTAACAATGTGAGCAAACGGATCAGCCGGCGTGAGCACTTCAGATTCATCAATGTAATCTACTCCAATTGCTTCTAAAATTTGCGCCTCAGCCGTATGGCCAATTCGTACTTTAGCCATTACCGGAATGGTCACAGCTCGCATAATAGCCTGAATTAGCAGCGGGTCGCTCATGCGCGCCACACCGCCAGCCGCCCTGATATCTGCCGGCACTCGTTCCAGTGCCATCACAGCGCAGGCGCCGGCGCGCTCAGCCAATTTGGCCTGCTCTGGCGTAACTACATCCATTATTACGCCACCTTTCAGCATTTGTGCCAAACCGGATTGCAGTCTAAAAATATTTTGTGATGAATGTGATGAAATTGTCGCTCTTTTTTTTCTCATATAATGGAATAGATAATAACATATTTGTTCGTCTTGTACAGATTGCGCCAACCAGCCGATCTTCACAGGCCGGCTGCACGTTTGACAATGTTGTAAAAGAAAATATACTGCCGGTATGAAAATTGCGGTGGCTTTAAGCGGGGGAGTGGATTCGGCGGTGGCGGCGGCGTTACTACAAGCCCAAGGTCATGCCGTCACCGGTTTTTTTATGAAAAACTGGACAGACGTCGGGTCGGCTGATTATCGCCAACCAACGGCGGCTGATTGTCCTTGGCAAAAAGATTATCAAGACGCTCAGGCTGTTTGCCAAAAATTGGGAATAGATTGTAATATTGTGCACTTTGAAAAAGAGTATCGCCAACAGGTGTTGGATTATTTTTTGCAGGAATACCGCTATCAGCGAACGCCGAATCCTGATGTGGTGTGTAATACGACCATCAAATTCGACGCTTTTTGGCAGTATGCCAAACAGCAAGGTTTTAATGTTATGGCCACTGGCCATTACGCACGAATTGAACAACGAAATCAGCAATGGTTGCTGCGGCGAGGCCTTGATCCCAATAAAGATCAATCATATTTTATTCATCACCTTACCCAAGAACAACTGGCGCATATCCAATTTCCACTTGGTAATATGCGCAAAGACGCGGTCCGCGATTTGGCGCGGCAATACGCCTTGCCAGTAGCCGATAAACCAGATAGCCAAGGTTTATGTTTTATTGGAAAGATAGATTTTCCCGCATTTTTGGAGCAGTATTTTAAGCCTCAGCCCGGTCCGATTATTACCACCGAGGGCGACGTAATTGGGCAACACCGCGGTTTGGAATGGTATACCATTGGTCAACGATATGGTTTGGCCATCGGTGGCACCGGACCATATTACGTCGTTGCCAAACGACCAAACAATAACAGTTTAGTGGTTTGTCAGGGGCTTTATCACCCAGCGCTTTATCATGATCGTTTTATTATCGCCAATGAACATTGGATTGCCGGTGAACCGCTGGCGAAGACATGGCGTAGCTTGGTACAAGTGCGTTATCGATCCAGCGCTGTGCCAGGCCGGGTTTATCACAATCTGGTGATGCTTGATTACCCGATTCGCGCTATTACTCCCGGACAATTCGCAGTTTTTTATCGTGGTGATGTGGTTTTGGGTGGCGCCACGATAAATCAGATACTGGACTAAACATTGGCTTTACCATACAATAACCGCCATGATTTTGTCACGCGAGATTCGGCAGAAATACCTTGATTTTTTTGTCAGCCATGGGCACGCGGTGATTAGTTCAGCATCTTTACTACCTGAACACGACCCAACTGTTTTATTTACCACGGCCGGTATGCACCCATTAGTACCGTATTTGATGGGCGAACCACATCCGGCTGGAGTGCGACTGGTCAATTATCAACGTTGTGTGCGGACTGGCGATATTGAAACAGTGGGTGATCGCTGGCATTTAACTTTTTTTGAGATGTTGGGAAACTGGTCGTTGGGAGATTATTTTAAGTCTGATGCGATTAAATGGAGTTATGAATTTTTAACCAATTCGGCTTGGCTCGGCATTAGTTCCGACCGGTTATCGGTGAGCGTTTTTGCCGGTGATGCTGATGCGCCGCGCGATGACGAGTCAGCCGAACTGTGGCGCGATTTGGGCATTCCGGCCGAACGTATTTATTTTTACGGCAAAACTGATAACTGGTGGGGGCCGGCCGGTGCCACTGGGCCATGTGGGCCAGATACGGAAATGTTTTATGATACTGGGATAGATCGCTGCAGCCCAACTTGTCAGCCGAGTTGTGGTTGCGGCAAGTATGTTGAAATCTGGAATGACGTTTTCATGCAATATAACAAAACAGCCGCCGGAACTTATGAACCGCTTAAACAAAAAAACGTTGATACTGGTATGGGTTTGGAAC
>CAYMXY010000073.1:0-224 GCA_964394525.1 uncultured Gammaproteobacteria bacterium
AATTATCTAATTCATGCTGTAGACAAAACTGTCTAAAATTTGGGGGGCTTGCCAGATTCTGCACTCATTGCTATTAGCCTCTACGGTTACACCGCCAGCAGTCAATCTCAAAGAAATACTCTGAATTCATCACCACGTTTTTGTATCTTATTCCGGAAAAGGGAAGTGGAGAGGATGGACGGGGATCCTCCCTCCACGGGAGAAGAAGTCGTCCAGGTCTTCAA
>CAYMXY010000073.1:234-1418 GCA_964394525.1 uncultured Gammaproteobacteria bacterium
CGGATGGCACCCGGGAACTGCTCGGTGGATGGTGGACTGCCCGGCGAGTGGGATCTCATCCGGGAATCGCAGCCGGACGACGACCCGTCCGAGCCCGACCCGCCGGAGGTGACGGCGAAGGACCTCCTCCCGTTCTACGGGAAGATGGTCTCCGACGGCAACGCCCCCCACGACGGAGGGCTGCCGGACACGGGGGAGAAGGAGCCCTGACCCCCTTCTTCTAGAGAGGAAAAAGAGAGGGCTCGGCGAGACGTTCACCCGAACTGTCCCCGAGCCCTCACCATCATTTACAACGCAACTTTAGACTATTAAATTTAGCTGATGGAGTTGATAAAGAATCCAGTGCCGCTACCGATTTATTTATAAAAACAAAACAGGCGCCAATCCTTTCATATAATCCTTGCGACCTTAATTAATGTAATAAAATAGCCGTCGAGAGGTAAAGCAATCGCGTCGCGCGATCTCCCTCAATCGACGGCTTTTTTCCTGCGTACAGCGGGGGCGAGCCGCGCGGCTGGCCGAAGTTAGCGGGCATGGTCGTCTGCCCACGACGCTTCCGGCCGTGCCCGTGCTTCCGAACGGTCGATGGGGGTGAAAAAAGTCTTCACCCATTCGAACTTTTCGGTCCAATATGCAGCCGCCGGTTGTGGATCCAGCCAGCCCAACCACTTGGTGGACTGCTGGCCAGCGGCAGGACAGGTAGTTTCGAACCCATCCACTCCGGCGCGGCTGATATCGCCAACCGGGTTCAACGGGTTGCGCATACCGGTGCGGCGGGCAATCGGCATTTCTCCGGTTCCACCAGCCTCGGTCGGGCGGCCCTGCGCCAAAAAAAACAGAGCCTGCAGCGCCACATAAGTAACAAAGGCGCTGATCAGCAGAACAAACACGCGCCGAATCGGGCTCGGCATGATATCCTCCCGTTCGCCTTTTACGGCGAAGTGAATTACGTCCAGATCACAGCGATCCAGAACGCGTCGGCTTAAACCTAATTAAATTTACAACAAAAGTCAAGCCGTGCTACACTAATTATATGATTACCCTAGAACAACAACGCGTCGGCGTTTTCGTTGACGTACAAAATATGTACTATTCCGCCAAAGCGCTCTACAGCGCCAAAGTGGATTTTGGAAAAATTTTAGAACTGGCGCTTGGCAATCGCACACTAATTCGCGCCATTGCCT
>CAYMXY010000073.1:1468-5338 GCA_964394525.1 uncultured Gammaproteobacteria bacterium
CAACAAACAAGAACAGCCGTTTTTTGAATCGTTGCAAAAACGTGGTTTGGAAGTGAAAGCCAAAGACTTACAAACTTTTTATGGCGGCAATAAAAAAGGAGATTGGGACGTAGGCATTGCCATGGACATTATGCGGCTGGCCGATAAACTGGATGTGGTAGTATTGGTTTCAGGCGACGGCGATTTTGCTGAACTACTTAAACATGTTAAAGCGCTCGGTTGTCGCGCCGAAGTGGTGGCCTTTGGGCAGTCGTCTTCTAGTTTATTGCGCGCCGAAGTGGATACATTTACTGATTTGGCGCAATATAGCGACGACATCTTAATAAAAGATAAAACCGGCACGCACCGTCGCGGCGGCAGCGACAGTCAAACCGAAGAAATTGAAGAAACAATCAAATAATATAGTCGTGCGTTTTTTTAAATTAGCTTTTATTCGTTTTCGCCCGCCGCTGATCTGCCCGCCGCTGATCCGCCGAGCGCTGATTATTATTGTCGTAACTGCTTTATTTCCGGCCTCGAGTTGGGCCGCAGCCGATGTCGCCTTAACCGTTAGCAACATTGATCACACTATTATCATTGACGATTATTCCGATTCTTCTTCCGGTTTACCAAAAAGCGTTACGCTTGAATTAGCCAATGATACCAAAGATATTCAAGCGCTGCGCATTGTTCGTAATAATACCAGTTACGTTGTGGGTTTGATTTGGGAAGCAGATAATGATTTGCAGTTGCGACTTTATTCAACTAAAGGTAAACAACTGGCTAAGCGCACTGTATTTCAGGCAAATTATTCGAGTGGTCAAGATTTCAGCATAGTGCGCTTGGCAGCCACCACTTTTCAAAACCTTCCGGCGGTTCAAGTTCGGGCCGTCAAACTCACCTACGCTCAACCCATCACCCTTGAGCGAAAACGTTTTCGACTCCGTCCCGCAAATAATAAACCAATCACTTTGTTGCAAACTTCCAGCCGTGCTATTTTCGCGCCAAGTTTAGCTGGATTGGATAATGAATCCGCTGGACATGAATTGTATAACTATCAACGGTTGGCGACGGGCGTTTTGCCTATTAAGCGTGATGCTGAATTGGATGATAGATGTGCCAAACACGTTGAGTATATGCGTTTGAATGATGTACTTACTCATTATGAAGAAGCCGGCTTACCTGGTTATACCGCGGAAGGCGCTACCGGCGGCATGGAAAGCGATCTAGCTGCTAATTTTAATACCAGTATGCCGGCCACAATTTGGCTTTGGATCACTGCGATTTATCATCGCTTACCAATGTTTAGCCCGGCGATGCATCATTATGGTTGGGCTGTGGCCAATACCACCTCGGCTAGTGGCTACTATTATTCCTGCCTAAATGTTTATGGTGGCGCTGATACTTACCAATTAAGCGGCGATCAAACTAATACCACTTATTATGACGTTAACAATTATGAACCAATACCGTACCCGGGTGTAAATCAAAAACTAATTCCAACAACTTTTTCTTCAGGTGAAACTCCAGATCCGCTGACGGCTTTCGGCGGCAGTTGGCCAGCCGGTCAACCGATTTCGTTGTCATTTTCCAGCGCCGATACGATTGAACAAATGGCCATGACAGTAAGCGATGAACACGGTCAAGCCGTCGCCGGTTACTTCCGTGCGCCAAACGACTCGGCCGATCCTAATAGTATTTATCAACTTAACGCCATTACTTTTATTCCCAAATCGCCGTTGGCTTCGAAAACTACTTACCAAGTTAAGGTGACTGGTCAGCGTAACGATCGTGACTATCAAAAAGAGTGGCAATTTCGGACTGAATAACGGTGTCACAATATTTTGGATGATACGTTATATTAATTCAACAAATAATTACTAATTACCTAATATATGAAGAAAATATTTATCACTTTATTTACAGCTATATTAGTTTCACCGTTAGCTACCTCGGCTGCCGCCATTTCAAGTGACGGTATTACAGTCACTGGAGACAATTATCTTATAAATTTTAGCGTGGCTGATGACAGCGTCTTTGGACAATATTGGACAGGAAATGGCTGGTCTGATGAGGAAGAAATTTTTGCCATACCGGATGATTATAATAATGTTTCCTCTACTTTTACCTTAACTAATGGCACCTATGGCCGTTTACTTTATGGCTATTTGGTGACATATTCGCCAACTGATGGATTTAACCCTGAAGAATTCCCGACAGACTTTGCGCATGTGAGTGACACCATTGTTAATGATAATAGCGTCACCTTCATTGATTGTTATAATACTTTTGAAGATCAAGCTTACGGTTTAACTTGGAATCAAGTGTCCGGTTTTGGTGAGACAACCTTGCTTAGCAATAGTCAATGTGGCGAAGATTTAAGTTATTTTATTGGACAGAAAAACGTTGTCCTTGATTTTTACTCTGGCAATGCTTATGATCCGCAAAATGGTTTTGCTGTGTTAGACAGCATTGATTTATCGGAAATGCCATTTCCTTATAATGATAATGATTTTGATTCACAAGGACACGGTCCACAACTGGCTTTCAAAAAAAATGGTGACGTTGCTTTTATCTTCGACACTTTATTCGGCTATGCTTACGCCGATAAAACTTGGCAACCAATTGTGTCCATGGATGACGGATTTCATGTGCTACAAGAAGAACCAGGTCATTTTGAAGATGAGTTTATCGTCGGCCAAACCGGTAACAATAAAAACATTTTTGCCTTTGCCACCAATACTGAAAAAACCGAATACCGTTTTTATCGCTGGACATCGGCTACCGGTTGGGCCTTGGACAAAACCTATACCTTTGACGATAGTACCGACCTGATTTTATCCAACATCAATAACAATCAAAAAAAATTCTATTGGGCATTTTGGACAAACGAAACCAACCAGCTAAACATCTATCGATGGACTGAAGATAATTATTATGAACTGTTAACTACCCGGGATCTCGACTGTAATGCCCAATGTGGTTTTACTCTAGATGTCTCCAAAAAGGGCAAAGTCTTTTTCGTCTGGGTCAATCAACCGGCGGCTTATGCTGCGGCCTGGAAGCCTGACACTGAAGCTTGGGAAGACTATACCTTGGTTGATACCACCGGCGACGCTTCGCTAAGCAATACCTATGTGACCCCCAAAGGTCAGTGGGTAGTTGAATACTTCGACAACAAAAAACGTTACGCTATACGCTGGACACCAGATAGCGGTTGGGGCATGGCCCAACATATTGTGGCCGATGATACCTATTTTAACGGTAATAAATATTATCTAGTGGACTTGGCTTCTAATCACGAATTAACGGTCAGCCGTTGGCAATGGCGAGAGGCGACAGCTAAACTAATTACCACTATCAACGAAATTTCTTCGTTAAGAAACTATAAAACTTTTGTCTGTGATGATCGGTTATTCTTAGCCTACATCACTCAAGATAATGAGAGATTGCTCGATGACATTGAACTGTAATATTACCTAATCTACCGCTTGACCATTATTTTACTATTTGCTAGACTCGAACCTGAAATTTAATTGGTGTCGATGTGCTCGGCTTAGGCCGTTTGTTCCGGTCCTGACCTTGGCCATCGCTAAGCAAAGCAACTATGTTAACCAAAGAACAAAAGGACAAAATCATTAAAAAATTTGCCACCAAACAGGGCGACACCGGTTCGCCTCAGGTGCAAATTGCTCTACTAACTCACGAAATCTCAGATTTAAGTGAGCACTTAAAAACTCACAAAAAAGATTTCTCATCGCGCCGCGGGTTATTAAAAAAAGTTGGTCAGCGCCGCCGCCTCATGCGCTATCTGAAAAAAGAGAATAAATCGGGTTACGATAAATTGCTGGCAGCGTTAAAATTAAAAGACAGTGTCTAAAATATTTTCGG
>CAYMXY010000073.1:5348-6342 GCA_964394525.1 uncultured Gammaproteobacteria bacterium
GTATTCATCATCGTGGCGGCCTTAGTGGTAATCGCCGCGGTCAGTTGGTTTGCTTATCAAAATCGGGTGAATAAAACACCGGCTGACGCTAACGTAAATTCAGTTAACAAAACTACAGCGACCGGAACTAACAACTCGGCCGACACTGCGCCAACTAGCGACGCCTTCACCTTATTACAACCGGCGTCAACCGTCACCATCGGCGAATTGACCACTTACACTTTTACTCCCGGCAACACGCTTACGGTCATGCCCGCTGCATTGCAAAGCGTGACGCTTAACGAAACGCCGGTGCAAGAACGCGCACCAATTTCCATCAACGGCGTAGACGGCGAGCGTTTAGTTGTCAGCAGCGCGCGCGACGGGTCGCCGCAAACCGTTGTGCAAGTGTTGCGCGCTAATCAATTATATGATTTCCGCGGCAACGACGAATTCTTAAATAACTTATCAGCTTATATTGATTGGCAATAAATATTATGGCAACGCCTAAACGTTACGAATTAACTTGGGGAGATCGGCCGCTAGTGATTGAATTTAATAAATTGGCCGGTCAGGCTAACGGCGCTTGCACCGTGCGCTACGGCGACACCATGGTGCTGGTGACAGTAGTAATGTCCGATACCATCCGCGACATCAATTATTTTCCTTTGATGGTGGAGTATAAAGAAAATATGTATGCCGCCGGCAAAATTTCCGGCTCCAGATTTGTTAAACGAGAGGGTCGCCCGTCGGATGATTCGATGTTGTCGGCGCGCGTGATCGATAGATCAATTAGGCCGTTATTTGTTGAAAGTATTCGCAACGATATTCAGGTGGTGATAACGGTGTTAGCGTATGACGAGACTTCAGATCCGGACGTGGCCGGATTAGTGGGTGCGGCGGCTGCTTTAATGGTCAGCAATATTCCTTGGCAAGGGCCGCTGGCCGGATGTGTGGTTTCGGTAAAAGATGGTGAATTACACCTTAATCCGTCTCAAACGGTAATGGATAGTGC
>CAYMXY010000074.1:0-6110 GCA_964394525.1 uncultured Gammaproteobacteria bacterium
ATCTTAGCCGGGGATAGTGCTTGCACAATAAATTTCACCGGATCATTGTCAAAATGAATAATGTCAATTTTTTCTCCGCCTAATTCATTGATGACGGTTTGCACGCGGGTGCCGCGCTGACCAACACATGAGCCGATTGGGTCAATGTTCGGATCAACTGCAGCCACAGCAATTTTGGTGCGTGATCCGGCTTCCCGCGCCACTCCCTTGACTATTACTGTACCGCTGGAAATTTCTGGCACCTCGGCAGAAAACAATGCCCCCACCAGTTGCGCGTGCGACCGCGATGCCACAATTTCCGGCCCGCGATTAGTTTTTTCAATTGATAACAGCAACACCTTCAATCGTTGTCCGGCCTTATAAGTTTCACTCCGTACCTGTTCCGACGGCGGCATTACGGCTACCGCTTGACCTAAATCAACAAATACCATTTTTCCTTCAACCCGTTGAATCATCGCATTAATCACTTCACCCACGCGATCCTGATATAATTTGAATAAAGTCTCACGCTCGGCCTCGCGCAATTTTTGGATAATGACTTGTTTGGCAGTTTGTGCAGCCATCCGTCCGAATTCAGTAGGCACTTCCAATTCGTCACGAATTTCGTCGCCAATTTCAATATCGGTAATTTCTTTGCGCGCTTCGCTTAAGGCGATGTCGGTTTTGGGGTTGAAACGCTTTACCGGCTCACCTGTCACTGTTGTTTCCGCCACTTGAGCGCTGGCAGACGACTGGGCACCGCTAGCGCCGACTCCTTCAGTGGCTTCAGTAGTTGAGGGTAAAATAGTGCCAGCTGCCTCGGCCGCTTCACGTTCCTCTTTTTCTTTGAGATATTCTTCGTACAATTCATTTTCGACAACGGTGGTAACTTCAAAAATACGCATGCTGCCGCCGTTGGGGTTAAACTCTACACGGATGTCTTTACCTTTTTTGCCGACTTCTTTGCGATAGGCAACGGCAAGAGCGGCTTCAATTGTTTCAATCACCGCCGCAAAAGGAATGCCTTTTTCTTCACAAATTTGTTTAATGGCTGCGCCGACTTCTTTAGGATCTGGCATATATGATTCAATAAATAATCAATTAGAGAATAAAAAAAGTAGTATCGTGAAATACTACTTTATAATACGAAGTCAAGTATAAAGGAGTAGATTTTTCCTGTCAATCCACTGAATAGCTATTTCTGGTAGCTATTTCGATGCCAACTTTTTTAGCTGCCTCAATTAACTCTTCATCAAAACTAGCCAATCCAGCCGTTTGCTCCAACGCTAATTCAAGATACGCGGCATCATAGGCAGATAATTGGTAAGTTAAAGCTGTATTGATTAGTGAATGGTGTGAAGTAATTCCACAAGATATGAAAGGAATTTCATCAAGATATTCAAGTATCTTAATAGATTGTTGTTTAGTTAGTCGGCGTTGTTTAAGGCATGTCACTATTACATTACTGATTTCATACCGCCATAAATTAGGGACCAATAGGCGTTCAGTTGGTAAAATGGCGGCAAAAAAATCATCAACTATTTTGGAATGTTCGTCAGGCAAAAACAATGCAGCCGTAAACGAAGTGTCAACTACCCAATCCATAACTAATATTTCCTTCCTTCCTTTCTATATTTATTAATATCAACACTACCCACAACTGAAGAACGAATTTGTTGTAACATCTTAATAGAATTTTGTGGTGATTTAGTATTGGACTGAAAAGATTGCAATTGAGCAACTGGCTTTCCTCTAACCGTGATAACAAAAATGTCTCCATGATTAACTTTTTGCAATAACTCGGATAAATGGGTTTTGGCGGCAAATGAGCCTATAGTTGAAGTGGTTAATGTCTTATTCATATAAACTAGTATATCAAACTAGTTTGATAATAGTCAAGCATCCATATTTTCGATACATTCAATTCGATCCGGCCACTGCGCCAAAAGCCACAGTTTGATTTGACGCCAATGGATATTTCGACAAATACGCCTGCGCTGTCCATAAAATTTTTTTCCGTTTGAATGGTGTGACTGCTGCATACGGATGACCAAATTGTTGCGTGCCGCGCGTTTTTACTTCAAAAAAATAAAGGGTAGCGCCGCGGCAGGCGATAATATCTATCTCGCCCCAGCGCGTGCGCCAATTACGCGCTAATATTGTAAAACCGTGTGCTTGTAAATACGCTACCGCGCGGTCTTCGCCAGATCGTCCGGTGATTTGTTGATTCATAATAAAAAAGCTACCCATTGCCGGTAGCGCTCTTCAAAATTCAACCTACTATACTACTTAATAAAAATCAATCCCCAATGATACGGTCCGGCTTCAAATTCATCTGCCAGTTGCATCGCCAACTTGCCGCAAATAGTTTTTACTTCCTCCGGATGCACCCGTCTATCTTCCGACGGTCCAAGCGGCGCGCGCATACCGGGTTTCCAGTCAACCACTACCAGCCGCCCGCCGGGTTGAATCATCCGGTGACATTCAGTAATTATGTCCGCGTGCTTGGCTGATTGAAATAATGTGGTCACCAAAAAGCCGACTGTTACACTATTATCTCGAATCGTTCGGGTAGCGCCGTAAATTTCCAAATTACTCCACACTGTTTGCAAATTATTTACGCCGCGCATTTTGGCTTTAGTCAGTACCGCCGGTAAAATCACTTTTACCACGTCCACCGCGTAAACTACACCGCTACTACCAACCAACTGTCCGGCTGGAATCGCCAATCTTCCTTCTCGGCCAGTACCAAAATCGGCCACTACATCGCCCGGCTTCACCTGCGCGCGGTGCAAAATTTCAGAGACATCAATTATGATGGTAGGTAAAGGCATATTATTCAGTATAGATCATTCGGCGCACCGGATCAAACGATCGCCGATGCCACGGACTCACACCAAATTGCGCCAATTCTGCTTGGTGCAATGACGTGCCGTAACCTTTGTGAAGCGCAAAACTGTATTTTTTCCCGGTTGCCGCGGCTAAATTATCAAGCTGTCGCATAAACCGATCACGAATCACTTTGGCAATAATTGCCGCGGCAGACACTGCGTAACTTCGGCGATCACCATCAATCACCGCCACCGTCGGAATAAAATGATCAACCGCAAAACCATCAATTAAAGCCAAATCCGGCGTCAACGGCAAGTGCGTTAAACAATAAGACAAAGCGAACAAGTTGGCGCGATGCAAACCGAACTGGTCAATTTCTAATTGGGTAATGCAAGCCACACTACAAGCCAATGCCTGCTTAACCAATTTTGGGAACGCCGCTGCGCGCTGCTGCTCACTCATTAATTTGGAATCGGTCACGTGCGGCACACGACGGCCGGCCGGCATAATTACTGCTGCCGCCACCAACGGCCCAGCCCAACTGCCGCGACCAACTTCATCCACACCGGCAATTAAGCGGTGCCCCTGACGGCGATAGATATTATCCAAATTACCAGACATCATTAAATAATACGCCCCCTTGACCATTAAATAAAGTATGATAGTATGTGACAACTTATGGGAAGAAAAAAAATCGGCAAAGATCGCCTTACCATCACCATGCGGAAAGATGTGCTGGCCGCGCTTGATCAGTATATTGACGGCGATTCCATTCGTAACCGCTCACATGCCATTGAATATATTGTGGGCCGGCAATTAGGCGCAGGCATTACTACGAGCGTTATATTATCAAGCGGGAAGGAGGAACAAAGTCTAAAATGTTTACTGCGAATACAAAATCGTCCGGTGATTGCTTACACCATCGAGCTGTTACGACAAGCCAATGTGCGCAACATCATCATGGTAATCAATGCCAAATGTCAGGAGATAAAAAAATATCTGGGTGATGGATCGCAATGGAAGGTAAACATTCGCTATATTGAAGAAGCTGACGGCTGCGGCACGGCGCATTCTTTAGCTTTAGCTCGCGCGTTCGTGCAGGATACTTTTTTGTTGATGTATGGTGATGTATTGGCGGATATTGATTTACAGGAATTCACTCGCTTTCATCGCGATCTGGATCATACGGTGATGACTTTGGCGGTGGCAGCTTGTACTAATCCGTCACTTTATGGAGTGGCCGAGCTGCAGGGGAATCGTATTTACCGGTTAATCGAAAAACCACCGGCGTACGATAAAAGTAATTTAGTGGTGGCGGGGGTGGCGGTTTGCGAACCTAGGATATTCGATTATCTACCAGATAAATGTACCAATAAATATTTGGCGCGCGATATTCTGCCGGATTTGGCGCACCGCGGTCAAATTGGAGGCTATCCGTTTACCGGTAAGTGGTTTGATGTGTCGCACCCATCTGAATACGAACGCGCCCAGCGGGAGTGGACGGTATAATTGCCATAGCGTTCAAAGTAGGTTTCTAGCAGTAATCGTTTAGCTGGGTCAAGGTATATTTCATACAAAAATAGTGGACAATTTTTAAAGGGTGCGCTAGAAGAGTAGTATCGCGGTTTGTGCCCTAGTTTGGCACTTTACGCGCGTTCGTTGAAAAATACAGGACTTACGCGTTTGATGCAGTTCTAGAAAGAAGCAAATACCTCATGCCGAGCTTATCAAGGCAAGTGCGTAGCTTCTAACAATGAAGTGTGCCGAACGCGTAAGTTCTGACAGACAACTTTCATTTTTACGGCCACGCATTGGGAATGCGTGGTGGTTGCGGTTGAAGCGCCGCGCCTTAAATGAAGGCTTACTAAAGTAATGTAGACGCAGCGCTCTGGGCAAGCGCTGCTGAACAAAGTCCAAGGTGGTAAGCCCGACCACCAAACTCGAGGAGACAGTAGAATTGTCTATCATCGCTGAGGCTTCCCCTGCGGGGGGAAAGGAAATCGTCATGGGTCACAACCCCACCCATCGGATCTCCCCGCCGGAGATGGAGCGGGCGCAGATGCTCGCTCTCTGCGGCATGGATCCGAACCCGGAAGGAGGCTTCCGGCCGCTGCCGGTCGAAAGCAGCTTCGAACTGCCGACTGCCGGGCGCGTAATCTCGGCCAAGGAGCCCGCTCTGCGGCTGCTCCGGCCGCTCATCGACTGGTGCCGCAAGATGGCGGCACAGTTCAATATCACCTTCGAGGTGATGGCCCTCGGTGTCGGAGAGTACGAAGCTCTCCCCCCCGAAGGGCTCTACCACCGCGTCGTCGCATCGCCGCGGTACCACGAGCACTACACGCGGAACGCTCGTGGAGCGCAGGCGCTCCTGTCGGCACATGCCGACTCGCTTCGCCTGATCACCGGCCTCGCTTACCAGAGCGAGGACATGCTGATCACCGCGGGCTGCTTGGATGCGGTGCGGAACGTCCTGCTCTACTTCACGGAGCCGGGCGATCTGATCTGCTTCGCGGCCCCTCACTGGGTGAACGCCTACACCATGGCGTTGGCCTACGGCCGCCGCGCGTGCATGGCGCCCCTCGACTGGCGCAATCGATTCCGCCGACCGCAGACCTGGCAGGAATGGGACGAAATCGTCCCGCGCGACGCCAAGGTGCTGTGGGCCGAAGCACCCGGCAACCCGACGGGGATGGGGTTGCAGTCCATCGCCGAAATGGAGGCTATCGCCGAGTTCGTCGCTCAGCGCGGCATCCTCGCGGTGGTGGATGAGGAGTACCGCCTCCTCTACGAAAACCTCCGGCCCCGCACGATCCTGTCGCTCGGCGCTCCGAGGGTGATCACCTTGTCCTCCTGGGACAAGACGTTATGTATCACCTCTGCCCGCATCGGGTCGATGGAGTCGGCGGATCCCGCCATTAGGCGGGTGTTTCAGGCGCTGGGAAACCTGCACCTGTCCTCCCCCAACTTCATGTCTCTGCAGGAGCACATCGCCGAGGTGATGCGGGATCGCTCGGCGCAGGGAGGGTTGGCCTACCTCTGTGGCCTCGCCACGGAGATCAAGGCGAACCGTGACCTGCGCGAGCGGATCATGCACGGCTGCATCGGCACTGTGGTGCGCGGCGACGCCGCCTTCTACGACACGTGGATCGTAGAAGAACTGCGCGCCGGTGCGCCGGTGCAAGTGCTCCTGCACACGCTCCTCCTCATCGCGCAGGCGTTGCGCGAGGAGCGTGACCCGGGCATCGATGTCTTCACGGACGCGGTGCCCCTCACCGGGTTCTACCACGACGGCAAGGGGC
>CAYMXY010000075.1:0-1415 GCA_964394525.1 uncultured Gammaproteobacteria bacterium
GGGAACATGCTATACTACTTTTATGCCATTATCTACAGAACGACTCACCGGTCCAAAGCCGACAGAATTATTTTCAATAAAGGAAATAAACCAGATGGTTCCTGAACTAGTGGCCCTGGCGTGGCAGAATTTTCTAAAACGTATTGCGGCCGGTTGGGATGAAGCCGAAGCAAAGGCAATTCTTATTAAAGATCTTGAACGATACAAAGATATTAAAACATGCCCAAAAAATGTTCCCGGCCTATTGCTAGACAGAGACTGTGCAACAGAGCGCGACAATCTAGTAGATTACCTTAGCGGCACTTTTCAACCAACCGAATCTAGACATTTCGAAAAATATTTATCTAGCGTAAATAAAGATCAATTAATTGATGCCGATCAAATTATAGATAATATAGTTAGCGAATATCGGGAAATAAGTATTACATCTGATCAATTACTAAATCGTCTCGCAGAAATTATTCAGGACGGACCACCCAAAATCACTTTAGTTCAATTGAGAAAAAGAGTGCATAAATATAATCTTTATTTATCAAAGGCGTTGGAGATATATGATAGAGATAAAAGATTATTGGAAATACGCCGTCAACTAGAGGTGATGCGAGAATTAAGTGTTGAAATTAAGAGAATGGCCAGAGAGCGTGGGATTATCACAAAAGATAGTTAATTTGCACGGTCAAAAATACTCGCGAGTAAATTTGACAAGTATCTAAATTACTCGTAACTGGGTGTATGGCACGTTTGATGGTACAAATTACAGCGCAGAAGAAAATAGTACGGAAAAATTAAATTAAAGAAATTTCTACCAGAGTCTAAAAAAATTGACAAAAATTTAGACTACGGTATAATTATTATATGACAATAAATCGTTATCTTGAGCGCTGGATTATTACAGATCTAAAAGAAAAGATGGTGTTTATTGGTGGTCCTCGCCAAGTTGGCAAAACTACTCTTGCCCGCCAACTGGCAGCTAACAATTATCGCCAACCGACCTATTTAAATTGGGATTATGCCAATCATCAAGCTGACATCATCCAGCAACGGTTTCCGCAGAATACCGATTTAATAATTTTTGATGAGATCCATAAATTACGTCGCTGGAAAACATATTTGAAAGGTATTTATGATGTTAAACCAGGCCGATTTGATATGCTTGTTACTGGCAGCGCCCGGCTTGATTTGTATCGTCGCGGCGGCGATTCGCTCTTGGGACGTTATCATTATTTTCGTCTTCATCCTTTTTCCCTAGCTGAACTGGTTGGAAAAACTTGGAGTGGAAAGGTGCTGCAGCCATTATCTTTTCCGGTTTATAGAAAAGAATTTCGGGACCAGTTTAATAATTTGTTTACATTTGGTGGTTTTCCGGAAATGATTGTTAAGCGTGATCAACGTGTTTTGCAGCGTTGGCAAAATGA
>CAYMXY010000075.1:1425-3234 GCA_964394525.1 uncultured Gammaproteobacteria bacterium
CGATCGGTTAGTGCGGGATGATATTCGCGATCTTGAAACAATTCATGAGCTTTCATCGTTGCGCATTTTAATTTCGCTTTTAGCTAATCGTGTCGGTTCGTTATTATCTATCGATGCTTTGCGAGAAGATTTGAATGTAGCTCATAAAACCGTGGGGCATTGGCTTGATATTCTTGAAAATTTTTACTATCACTTTCGTTTGCCTCCATTTACATTGCGGTCGATTCAAGGATTAAAAAAACGGCAAAAAATGTATCTGTGGGATTGGTCGGAATTATCTAATGAAGATCAAATCAGCGCCAAATTGGAAAATATTGTCGCCAGCCATCTATTGAAATTTGTCCATTGGCTGCAAGATGTTTACGGTGAACGGTCAGAACTTTTTTATTTACGCGATGTCCAAGGACATGAAATAGATTTTTTGGTCACGATTAATCGAAAGCCATGGTTTGCCGTTGAAGTTAAACAAAAAAATAACAATTTATCTCCAGCCTTGCTTTATTTCAAGAAACAATTAAAAATTCCTTACCTTTATCAAATTATCGGTCAAGGCCTTACTCAGGGTTTTCAACAAAAAGGTATACAGGTGATGAGTGTTGAACATTTTTTTGCGGGATTGGTTTAATATTTATAGCAATTACTTAAAGCAGGCATATTGTAATATTTTTAGTCATTCCACAATTTAGACATTATCTATATAGGTTGTGGAATGGGCAAGGTTGTCAAATTTTTGGGGAAATGATAAGTTAGCGCCGCAGTGTTGACCCTACCAACACAGCGTTCACAAAAGCAGTCCGAAAGTAGGGACCATTGGTAAAAGTCGCAGCTTCTGCCGCGACTAAGCCATGGGATTTTGGACTGTTGGGAGGACAGCATCATGTACAATACCGGACCCCCCACCGTCATCATCACGGGTGGTGGAGGGACGGCGTCGCCGACGCGGACGCGGACGGGCAACTACAACTGAGACCAGAGATGTACAACGTCGGTCACCGGATTCGGGATCAGCCCGAATCCGGTTGAACATACGCGGGGATGCTGAACCCGCACTTGATCCTCCATAGGGGTGTTTGGATTAACCCCGCTGCAGCATGA
This sequence comes from uncultured Gammaproteobacteria bacterium, assembly GCA_964394525.1. Lineage (GTDB taxonomy): Bacteria > Patescibacteriota > Patescibacteriia > UBA9570 > UBA9570 > CAYMXY01. The sequence continues at coordinate 2,521 of CAYMXY010000075.1, forward strand.
AATCTACCATACCCTCTTGATTGGGGTCACTGGAAGATGCGGAAGTCGACGGACTTCCAATGCAGTCAAAATCCGACCGGGGGTTTGAGGGCGCATTGTCGACGACAATCGCAGTGTCGCCCTCAACCCCCGCGACCTTTTCCTTCTTTTCAAACAAAGCTAGAAAATTCATGAATTTTTATAATAACTCTTCGCCAATTCTGCTCAAGTCAGTTAGAATAATGGCTGTCACCAAAGGCAGAAACGTGTCGGAAATTTTGCCGGTATTAGAACGTTACAACATTTCCTTGATCGGCGAAAACCGGTGGCAAGAAGCGAAAGCCAAATTGCCACACTTGCCAACTAACATTGAAAAACATTTCATTGGTCATTTACAAACCAATAAAGTGCGCGAAGTAGTGGCGGCCTTTGACGCGATCGAAAGTATTGACAGTGCCAAAATTTTGCAAGCAGTGGCGGTTGAAGCAGAACGTCAAAATAAAACACCCTTTCCAATTTTTTTACAAGTGAACATCAGCCGCGACCCTAAAAAATTTGGTTGGCTGCCGGAAACGGTGGTCGCGGCGCAACAATTAACTCAGTCTCTTTCGTCAATAAAACTTATTGGTCTAATGACTATCACTGCCAAGCAATCGCCTCAAAAAACGCGCCAAGATTTTCAAACCATGAAGCAGTTACAAAACAAACTGAACCTTCCCGAACTGTCCATGGGCA
>CAYMXY010000075.1:3244-3877 GCA_964394525.1 uncultured Gammaproteobacteria bacterium
GATTGGGAAATCGCCGCGGAGGAAGGCGCCACGATTATTCGCGTCGGCAGCGCCTTGTTTAGCGAGAAATAATATGATATGCTATGTTTTAAGTGCGTGATATATTCCATAATTTTTAACAGCAATTTTTTATGGTATTAGAATTAAACGACGCCAATTTTAAGTCTGAAGTTTTGGAAGCAAAAGTCCCGGTGTTAGTTGATTTTTGGGCAAGTTGGTGCGGACCTTGTAAAATGTTGGCGCCGATCGTGGAAGAACTGGCAACAGAATATAAAGATAAACCAGTAAAAATTGCCAAACTTGAAGTGGATAGCAATGAAAGCACGCCCGCTCAATATCAAATTATGAGCGTACCAACGTTGATTATTTTTAAAAACGGGAAGCCAGCTCAGCAAATGATCGGTATGCAGACCAAGGCGGATCTGGCAGCGGCGCTGGATGCGGTGGCAACTGCTTAAAACTGATCGCAAATGTCCGCAGCGCCTTACGACGTAATTATTATTGGCGCCGGTCCGGCTGGTTTAACGGCGGCATTATATACCGCACGCCGAGCCTTGCGTACTTTAATCATCTCTAAAGATTTAGGCGGACAAGCGGCCACTACTTCTTTAATTGAAAATTATCCCGGTGTTG
>CAYMXY010000075.1:3902-6004 GCA_964394525.1 uncultured Gammaproteobacteria bacterium
AATTAATGCAGCGATTTTTTGATCAAGCAAAGCAAGCTGGCGCTGAATATATAATGGGTGAAGTGACCGGAATTGAACCGCAGGCACAGCGGCCGGCCGCGGCGCATGATAATTTTTTAGTGCATTATGGAAATAATGCCGTTAGCGCTAAAGCGATCATTTTAGCTTTTGGTCTAGCGCCGCGCAGCTTGGGAGTACCCGGAGAAGTCGCTCTGGTTGGTAAAGGAGTAATTTATTCAACTTTAGCGGCGCTGCCTGATTTACAAAATAAAAATGTGGTGGTAGTTGGCGGTGGAAATTCGGCGATTGAAGCGGTAAATAACATTGCACCAGTAGCTAAACAAGTTTACTTGGTCCATCGGCGCGACCAGTTTAGAGCGGAAGCAGCGCTGCTGACTAAATTTCAACAACAAGTCAATGTAAAGCAGTGCTTAAATGCGCAAGTAACGGCGATTCATGGACAAAACCAAGTTACCGGAGTGACGGTGCAATATCATGATGGTCGTAGTGAAGAAATAACCGCTGACGCCGTTTGTGTTCATATTGGATTTATGTCAAAAACAAATTACATTGAATCGTTGGTCGCGCTAAATGAAAAAAAAGAAATTATAGTGCAACCGTCGGGAGAGACAAACACTCCGGGTGTGTTTGCGGCCGGCGATAGCACCGCCGGTGGCTATAAACAAGTGATTGTTTCCGCCGGTGACGGGTGCAAGGCAGCGCTGGCCTGTTACGCTTATCTCATGCAACAAGCCGGAAAAACAGTGACAGTTGATCAAGACTGGAACGTTACATCAGGCCAACATTTTATTAGAACCTAGGAAGATATATACAGGATTCATCTTTATCGTGAGGGATGTCCGCCAGACCGCTTATTTCATTTGAGATAAGGGCGGAATAAAAAGAGTAATTATATACACTATTCATTTAATCAAAAATATCCTATACTACGGCCAATGAAATTAAGTACCCCCTCCATTGCCAAGCGTGCCATCAATTTACAAGCCTCACCCTTGCGTAAATTGGCCGCTACCGCCGAAGCCAGAAAAAAGCAAGGTATCAAAGTTTATCTTTTGAACATTGGGCAACCGGATTTACCAACACATCCAGACGTTTTTAAAGCTGTCAAAAAGTTTTCCGACCCAACCTTGGCTTACGCGCCATCCAACGGTTTAACGCCGGCGCTAGAAGCCTGGTCGGTATATTATAAAAAAAATGGTATCGCGTTTGCGCCTGAAGATATTATTATTACCACCGGCGGTTCAGAAGCCATTATTTTTGCCATGGAAGCAGTGTGCGATCCGGATGACGAAGTGATTGTGTTTGAACCTTTTTATACCAATTATAACAGTTATGCCGCGTTGGCCACGGTGCAATTAAAGCCCGTGACATTAGATATTAAAACTGGATTTCATTTGCCGTCAGACGAAACTATCACCCGCGCTATTACCAAACGTACTCGCGCCATTCTTATTTGCAATCCTTCAAACCCAACCGGCACCATTTTTACTCATGAAGAATTGCAACGGTTGGTGCGCCTAGCTCGCCGTCACGGTTTATTTATTTTGTCAGATGAAGTTTATCGCGAGTTTGCCTTTGAGCGGCCAACCCATTCTATTATGGATTTTCCGGAAATTCATCAGCAAGCCGTGGTGTTAGACAGCGCTTCAAAACGGTTCAATGTTTGTGGCGCGCGTATCGGCACGTTGGCTTCAAAAAATCGAGAGGTAATTGCCGCGGCGCTTAAAATGGGAATGGCGCGCTTATCGGTGGCGAGTATAGATCAACTAGCGCTTATTCCCCTCTTGCGCAATCCCAAACGCTATACCAGCATCATGATCAAAGAATTTCGCAAACGTCGCGAGGTTGTTTAAAATTCCCGGTATCACTTTTTCCAAACCGGAAGGGGCATTTTATATTATCATCGGATTGCCGGTGGATGACGCCGACCGCTTCGCCACTTGGCTAATAAGCGAATTTCAAGACAACAATGAAACAGTGCTGCTGGCGCCGGCCGCCGGTTTTTACGCCACACCCGGCAAGGGCGCGCGCGAAGTACGTTTAGCTTTTATGTTGAAGGCAACCGATTTGGAGCGTTCATT
>CAYMXY010000076.1:0-1037 GCA_964394525.1 uncultured Gammaproteobacteria bacterium
AATTATCTAATTCATGCTGTAGACAAAACTGTCTAAAATTTGGGGGGCTTGCCACGTTCCAAATATGTTCTGATAAAATTTTCACGCCAACGGCTACTAAGTGAAACATTTTTTGCTAACACACTATTTGGAAAACCACCGCCCAACCAATAACGTTGTAAACTAACGGCTGATTTTGATATTAGTTCATCATACTGAAATGGTGTGAGTTCATTATAAGAAATTCTACCGGCCAAACTTTCTGAGGATTGTTGTACCAAATCACGCGAGGCAGAGCCAAGCAATAAGAATTGTCCGGGCCGTTTGCGCTGATCAACGATACTACGGAGGACAGAAAAAATGTCTGGTAGGCGTTGAATTTCATCTAAACAAATTAAGGCCTTAGGATTAGCCGTGAAAAAAAGTTCCGGATCGCGCAATTTACGCAGATCGGATGGTCGTTCTAGATCCAGATAAATAAAATTGGAAATTGTCCGGCCGATGGCCTGCGCTGTAGTTGATTTACCGCACTGACGCGGGCCCAAAATGGCAACAATTGGAAATTGTTTCAGATCTTGACTAATTCTGTGTTCAAGCGTCCGTTTAATATAACCATGCATATTTCAAGTCTAACACAAAATTTACATGGTGGCAAGAACTGCTCTACTTCCACTTTATCGAACAGCCGATGGATTGTTTTTGGTTTGGATCTGGTTGGTCGCCGCGTAGTAGCGCTTCAATGGCGTCTTGCAGTTCGTGAGTTTCAACTTTGTCTCCAGCTTTACGCACATTATTCACACGACCGTGATAAACCAGCGTGCGCGCTTGATTGAACACGTAAATATCCGGCGTGCATTGCGCTTGATATGCTTTAGCCACGGCTTGAGTTTCATCGTGTAAATACGGAAAGGGGTAATTTTTCTCTTTAGCTCGTTTGACCATTCCGTCGAACGAATCCTCCGGATACATACTGGCATCGTTGGCATTTATGGCCACAAAAGCAACGCCGCGTGATTGGTATTGCCGCGCTAATTCAATTAAATGTGGCTCCACGGCTT
>CAYMXY010000076.1:1047-5561 GCA_964394525.1 uncultured Gammaproteobacteria bacterium
ATACGGACAATGATTGCAAGTAAACACCACTATCAAAATAACCGCGTCTTTAAAATCGATTTCGCTGTAAGTTTTACCGTCGGCAGCCGGCAGGCTAAAGGGTATTAACTGGCTGCCTAACGGTAATTTGAGTGATTCAACTAAGGCCATATTTATAAGTATAACTCATTATCAAATGGATTGACAACACTCTGCTACGATGCTTCCGCCAATTTCGGTAAAAAGGGGAATAGCGTAATTACGTTTTCCTCAACCGCTGCATCATTTCTACTCGCTGTTGAATTAAAGCAGTGGTGCCAATGTCTGTTCGATGATACACTTGCCCCTTAATTTTTTGAATCTCGGTTTCAACCAAGCGCTCTGCAGCGCTTACGGTATCCGCCCTTCCCACCACCGCTACGGCGCGCGAACCTTGTAAAGTTAACCCTTGATCTGTTTGGTCAACTGCGCCGTAAAATAATTTAACAGCCTGTTGGTTAACTGCTTTAAGATCGATCGGCACACCCTTCACTGGTTTAGTTGGATACCCTTGTGGCACTACATATTTACATACCGATGCTTGCGGCGCAAAACGCACCGCCAACCGATCAAGCCGCCGTTGAATAATCGCCTCAGTAATTTCCACTAAATCGGTCTCCAACAACGCTAACACATTCATCGCTTCCGGATCACCAAAACGCACATTATATTCCACCAGCCGCACACCGCCGGCCACAGCCATAAAGCCGCCAAACATTACTCCCTTATATTCCTCACCACACTCCTCCTGAATGGCATTCAGAGCGCGTTCATTAATTTGCCGAGCTTGAGTAATATCTTCCGGCTGCAAAAAAGGCAAACTGCCGTCGGGCGCGCTGTAAGACCCCATCCCGCCGGTATTAGGACCGGTATCACCAACGAAAGCTCGTTTATGATCCTGCACCGCCGGCATGTGCGCCAAATGTTTGCCGTCGGAAAAACTCATTAACGAAAATTCCTGACCAACCATTTTTTCTTCAATCACTACTCGTCGGCCGCCGGCAGTCAATAATTCTTTACAATATTCAACCGCCGCAGCGCGCGACAACAAATGTTCTCCCAACACGCGCACTCCTTTGCCGCCGGTTAAACCATCTGGCTTTATTACCACTGCATCGTTTAGCGACCGAATATAATCTTCAATTCCATCGCTGCTGGTAAAAATTTGATAATTCGGCGAGGCGTCGATTGAATATTTCGTTAACAGTTCGCGCGTAAAAGATTTTGAAGACTCCAGTTGCGCCATAATTTGGGTTGGGCCGATGCAAGCAATCCCAAAGGCTTCCAACGCGTTTACCAAGCCAGCCGCCAATGGCGCCTCTGGCCCGATCCAGGCCACATCAATTTGCCGCTGCTTGCACCAATCAACCACTGCCGCTACCTCGGTGATATCACCCACCTCCACCGCAGTGCAAAGCGGCGCAATGCCCGGGTTGCGGCTGGTACCATAATTGAACAGCGTAACATCTGGCCGCGTTGCAAGTTTCCAGATGAGGGCGTGCTCACGCGCGCCGCTGCCGATAACCACTAGTTGCATATTCTAATTAATAAAATTTTCGCCTTTGAGCGCAACTGCGAAAGTCATATTTAACAATGTGTTAAAGCGCGATCTTTCAAACGTAACTGTTCAATACCGCGCAGCAAAGCTGGTTTGGCTTCGGGTGTAGGGTAACGTTTCGTCCAGCAGGCTGTACAAAAATTTGTTACCGGTCCTTTGGTAATACGCACTGCATCAATTAAATCTTCGATTGTTTGATAAAGTAAAAAATCCGCCCCGATAAATTTTCGAATACCTTCAATGCCGCCTTTCACTTGATTCGCCACCAATTCCTGCCGCGTGGGCATATCAACTCCATAAACACAAGGCGACACCACCGGCGGCGCTGCAGCCACTAAATATACTTTGGTCGCGCCGGCCTGCCGCAGCATGGAAATAATTTCTCGCGAGGTATTGCCGCGCACAATACTGTCATCTACCAGCAGCACATTTTTACGCCTGATTTCCAAAATTTGCGGATTGAGTTTTTGCCGCACCGATTTCCGCCTTTGTTCCGTTCCGGCCATAATAAAAGACCGATAAATTGATTTTTCACCAATCCCTCACGATACGGCAATCCCAACTGCTCCGCCAACGCCAATGCCGCTGTATTTGATGTAGCCGGTGCCGGTACAACCACGTCAATTTTTAATTTGGCCAAATGAGGTTTTAACCGCTGCGCCAATTTTTCACCCATCCGCAGCCGCGCTTTATAAACGCTGATGTTGTTTTGAATCGAATCCGGCCGCGCGAAATAGACATACTCAAATAAACATGGTCGCCACCGGCCGGGCGTGACAATGCGCCGATGCAGCCGCCGTCGCTCATTAACCATTACCACTTCACCTGGGCGCACGTCATCTATGTAAGTAAAATCCAACATTGTGAACATGACTGTCTCGGAAGTGAAAATATATTCGGTGTTACGACCGCGGCCGCGCTTGCCAATCATTAATGGCCGAATCGCATAGGGATCGCGCCAAGCCACCATGCCGCGGTCAGCGATGCAAGCAACGGCAGCATAGGCGCCCAGACAACGGCGATGCACTTGGCGCACGGTGGCAAAAACCGCTTCAGTAAAATTATGCTGATGAGTTTGTTTCTCTAATTCTTTGGCAAAAACATGTAGCATGGCTTCAATGTCGCTGTTGGCGTTCAAATTCACCAAATCTTTACGCTTCAATTCATCCTTCAAAGTTAAAAAATTAGTCAAGTTGCCGTTGAACACCATGCTTATGCCAAAAGGCGCGCTGACCGTGAACGGCGCTGAATCCTCCAAGGTGCTGCCGCCAGCCGTGGCATAACGAATAAAACCTAAACCCATGTAGCCGGGCAAACGTTCGATAGTTGATTGGTGAAATACGTCTCGCACTAAACCGAGCGCTTTTTTGGTGTGAAATTGACCGTCGTAAGTTACCATGCCGCAAGCATCGTGGCCGCGATGTTGCAACGCAATCATGCTGTCATAAAGATCGAGTGTGACATTACTGCCTGCTTTACCGTAAATACCTACTACGCCGCACATAGTTATAGTTGAGCAATTTTGGCTGATAAACCAATGTAGGAAGCGGGGGTCAAACGTTTGAGCGCCTGCTTTTCTGTTTCGGGTAAACCGAGCGTATCAATAAAACAATGTAAGGTGACTTTATCTAACTGCTCTCCGCGCGTTAAGCGTTTTAAGCGTTCGTATGGATCGGGTTTACCTAATTTGCGCATCACGGTTTGAATTGGTTCAGCTAACACTTCCCAATGCTCGTTGAGCTCTTCATTCAAACGATCACGTTGTACCGCTACTCGCTCTAAACCACGTAAACAATTCTGAACCGCCAGCAGACAATAAGCCACTGCTAAACCCTGATTGCGCAAGACCGTGCTATCGGTTAGATCACGCTGCAAGCGCGATAACAGCAATTTTTCGGCTAGATGCCCTAATAAAGCGTTGGCCAAACCACAATTGCCTTCACTATTTTCAAAATAGATTGGATTAATTTTATGCGGCATGACTGATGAACCAACTTCTTCCGCGACATTGTATTGACCAAAAAGATTGCGTGAAATATAAAGCCACATGTCTTGATTGAAATTGCGAATGATGGTATTAAGGCGCATCAGCGTATGATAAGTTTCTGCCAAACGATCGTGTGATTCAATTTGAGTTGTAGCGGGATTAAATTCAAAACCCAGGCGTTCAACAAACCGTTTGGCAAACGCCATCCAATTCACTCGCGGATAAGCCACTTGCAGCGCCGCCCAGTTACCGCTGGCGCCGCTAAATTTTCCTAATAAGCGAATGGATTTTAGCAGACGCATTTGACGCTCTAAACGCATAGCTACAACCATCAATTCTTTGCCGAGAGTAGTAGGGGTGGCGGGTTGACCATGAGTTAAACTTAACATTGACCAATGCGCATAACGCCGCGCCATTTGCCGGATGACGCTGTGCAACTGTTTAAGTTTCGGCCAATAAGCTGTTGCTAAAGCGTCGCGCAACATGGCGCTATAAGCCAAATTGTTGACGTCTTCGCTGGTTAAACCGAAATGAACAAATTCCACCACCGACCGCAAAGAAGTTCGCTTCAAGCGTTCTTTAATGAAATACTCAACCGCTTTGACATCGTGTTTAGTGATTGCCTCGATAGTTTTAATGCGACGAGCGGCGCGCATGTTAAACTGCCGATATAAATTATGTAGGCGCTCTTGTTCCGCCGGACGCAACTGGCGCACTTCGCGTACACCGGGCGTATTGGCCAAAGCCAACAGATACAACACTTCAACCTGAACGCGATACCGCATTAAAGCGGCTTCAGAAAAATAATTGGCCAGTTCTTTAACTTCTGGATAGTAGCGGCCGTCGAGCGGTGAAATGGTGGAAAGTGAGTCCATTGATAAAGCCATCTTACCAAAAACGTTTGAGTTTGGCTAGTTCCTGTTCTATTAATTGGCGACGCTGGTTAAGGCG
>CAYMXY010000076.1:5609-5895 GCA_964394525.1 uncultured Gammaproteobacteria bacterium
TTGCCGGGCGGCGCGCAATTCGCTTTGCACTGCATCTAACCGACCGGCAAGTTCGGCAACCTTTTTTTGTGCTGATGAGTGTTCCATGAATTGGATTATAGCAAAATAAAGAAACCTCGGGATGCCGGTGCGAACGTGATGAAACGTTGCTCCGGCACCCGCGAGGTTTTCCTCCTATTCGTATTCGTCGTCCCCGTCCCACCACCCCTCGGTCTGCTGACTCGCCGGGAGCGGGCGAGCGGGGGCGGGCGGGGCCGCGATGGGGTGCATGACGCCCCTGAACTTC
>CAYMXY010000077.1:0-3070 GCA_964394525.1 uncultured Gammaproteobacteria bacterium
GCTAAAACGCTGTCATCTTCGGCATCCATTCCAGCCAGCGCTTCTTCCTTAGCGATGACTAAGCGTTGTCGGGCGCTAGAAAATAACGCCACGGTGAAACGCAATATTTTCCCTAACCAAGTGCGCGCCGGAATGCGTTGAACAAGATTGTTGATTGAAGTATTAAAGAGAATCAAGAATCCAATCACTAATAATGCAATCAACACAACCACCGCCACTCCAACGCTGGCAAACCGCCGGAATAAATAAGTGATGCCCAGGCCGATATAACCTCCGGCCTGCGTTTGAATCACATCCAGCAAACCAAATACCGCTGTAGCCAAACAAGCCAAACCGACGCTGTAAAGCGGTTTAAATTCATACTCTACCTGATAAAGCAACAAATACACGACAATTATCAAGAAAATTGGTACAGCAAAACGTCCGGCTCCAACCAAACGAAATAACAGACCATTAACCAATACACCTAGATCCCCAGCCCAACCGAATAAACTGAAAATGGTGATTAGCGCAATAGCAAATAGAACAATGCTGATAATCCCGCGCTGAGTATTTGGGTCAAGGTGAAGGGGTTTATTTACCGCGTTTTTTTTGCCTTTTTTAGCCATAAGGTTCGTACACTATACCATATTTTCAAGGTGCTGTCTAAGCCGAGTGCGCGCTCACTAACTTTGACTTAAACAAAAAGCGCCTGTTTGGCGCTCTTGTTCGTAAAGCTATCATGAATGATGATGAGTTGTCAAACAGAAATTAAAGATAGCGCTTATTTGAAACTACTCCCACTCAATCGTGGCTGGGGGTTTATTGGTCAAATCGTAGAAAATGTAATCTAGGTATGGTAAACGGCGCAATTGTTTTAGAATAGCCGTAAGCACCGGCCAAGGCATTTGGTAAAAATTTACAGTCATGGCTTCTTGTGACTGGATTGGCCGCAAAATAATGCTTTCTCCGCCACCTTTGTTGCCAAACGGCGCCAATACTACCGGAAACTGCCAAATATCTTGATCGCAACCGGCAGTGCGAACTGCGCGCATTACTATATCATCGGCCACCCGTAGTAAATCCAGCCGGTCCTGCGTAAGATAGCGTTCGTGCACCGTGGCGTCTGGCGCAATTTGTTGCTGGCCGCTAGCGCCTGTGCCGCGCACTGTTTTGTGCACCGCCTCCACTAACCAAAGCACGCGATTGATAGCAAACACTTCATTTGTCAAACGAATGGAAATATCATTCAACTGCCGCCAACTGGCCTTACCCATTATCACCGCCGGATGTTTGTACGAACGTTCGTCTCCTTGCACGCCGACGCTGCGCAACGGCAGCGCCTGTACCGCTAGTGGCCGCGGCCGACGTTGAGTAGCCTGATAGCGTTTCAACGCCGCTTGCAACTGACGATTAAGGTTGGCGGCATCAGATGAAGCGGCTTCACTTTTAGCGCTATTGGTGATGCTGTCCGAATCACCTTTAGAACACAGCGTACGAATGGCCAAACCCGGCCCGGGAAATGGATGTCGGTCTAATAACTTTGGTCCTAACTTGAACCGCCGCCCAATCGCCCGCACCTCATCTTTATACAGATCCTTCAGCGGTTCTATCACTTTACCTTGATTGATCATCTCTTGAATAAGATCAATCCGATTATGATGAGTTTTAATTTTGTCGGCATGTTGAGTGCCGCCGGATTCAATCGTATCCGGATAAATAGTACCTTGGCCAAGCAACAATGCAGTCAAATTAAGTTTACCCATCTCTTCATTAGCAATTTCAATGAACAGTTCGCCAATGACTTTGCGTTTTTCTTCTGGGTCAACTAAACCTTGCCCGGCGCGCAAAAAACGGGTTGAAGCGTCTACATAATGAATATTGCCGAAGCCGATTTTTTTCAACGCTGCCATCACCGCCGTACTTTCATGCAACCTCATAAAACCATTATCGATATGCAAACCGTACACCCGTTTTTTACCCAAAGCCTTTTCCAACAACAGATAAGCTACCGTTGAATCAACTCCGCCAGATACCAACAAGAAAACTTTTTTTGTGGCGCCGGCCAGTTGTTTAATTTCGCGAATGATATCATGTTCAATGTCGGCAATTCGCCAATCGGCACGGACGCGGCAAACTGAGAATAAAAAGTTCTCCAACATTTTCAGGCCGTGCACTGTGTGATGCACTTCCAAATGAAACTGAAAACTCCACAACCGGCGTTCGGGGTGTTGCATGGCCGCAATTGGGCAATCGGCGGTACTGGCAATCACCTTAAACCCGTCAGGCGCGCGTGTGACCACGTCCCAGTGGCTCATCCAAACGCATTCGCGCTTACCCAAGCCGCGGAAAATGGTAGCTTGATCAAGAATGGTTATTTCGGCTTGACCGTATTCTTTCGTGCGCCCGCGTTCCACCTGTCCACCGAAATGTTTAGCGATAAGCTGATGGCCGTAACATAATCCCAGCACCGGTACACCTAACGTAAACATGCCGGGATCGTACATCACGGCGCTGGTATCAATGGTGCTGCGCGGCCCGCCGGATAAAATAATTCCTTTGGCATCGGCATACAAATGCGCTGGCGCGTCAGGTGTAAAAATTTTCGCCAATACACCCAATTGCCGCACCCGCCGCGCAATCAAATGAGCAAACTGCGACCCGAAATCAATGACGGCAATATAATTATGTTCAGATACGGTAGCCATACTAGTGCCAAAAAGCACGGTGACCGGTAAAAATCATTGCTAAATTGTGTTCGTCGGCCGCGGCTTTGACTGCTTCATCTTGACGCGATCCACCCGGTTGAATAATGGCGCTCACGCCCGCATTGGCTAACACGTCAATGGAATCACGAAACGGGAAAAACGCATCAGAGGCCACCACCGTTTTGTTAGTATTATTTTTTTCATGGGTTTGGCCTTGCGCTTTTTTAATAGCCAACTCCACCGCGTCAATGCGCGACATCTGGCCAGCGCCAATGCCAACTGTTACGCCGTCTTTCACCAAAACAATACAGTTAGATTTAACATGTTTACACACTCGCCAAGCAAATAATAAATCGCGTAACTGTTCTTTGGTTGGACTTACG
>CAYMXY010000077.1:3080-5348 GCA_964394525.1 uncultured Gammaproteobacteria bacterium
ACAGTTTCAAAATCCAAATCCGGCACTCCGAGCGGATTGTGAGTTTGCACCAATAAACCGCCAAGAATGTAACGCGTTTCCCAAGTATAACTGGGTGGTTCAATCAAATCTCCTAAACGCAATAACCGCACTCTCGGTTTTTGGGCAAACAAGGCCAGCGCTTCATCGGTGAAATCCGGTGCCAAAACGACTTCCACGAATACCTTAGTTAATTGTTCGGCAATCGTTTGATTGCAAGTTCTATTCACTGCAATAATTCCCCCGAAAGCCGACATGGAATCGGCGGCATAGGCGCGCTGACAAGCCACAGCGATGTCTTCGTTCAAAGCCACGCCACAGGGGTTAGCATGTTTAACTATCGCCGCGGCCGGTTGATCGAATTCCAATATTAAACGCAACGCCGCATCGGCATCCATAATATTATTGTAAGAAAGTTCTTTGCCTTGAAGAATCTCGGCTTGAGTGATGCTGCTGCCGCGATATAGTGGTTCTTGATAATAAGCAGCTGTCTGATGTGGGTTTTCACCATAACGCAGTTTCGATACTTTAGTAAAGCCGATTGTAAGTTCATCCGTGAAAACCCGCGTTCGGTTCATTTGTTGAGCGATGGTTGCATCATAAGCCGCCGTGTGCGCGAACGCTTTCTGCATTAAATAATAGCGGGTTTCCAAAGCCAGTTCCCGTTGCCGTTCCAATTCCTCCAACACTAATGGGTAATCACTGGGATCAACCACCACACCAACATGATGATAATTTTTGGCAGCCGAGCGAATCATGGCTGGGCCGCCAATATCAATGTTGGCGATCAATTCTTGTTGGGTAGCGTGATCACGGCTGGCCACCTCAACAAATGGATATAAATTGACTACCACCAAATCAATCAACTCTATGCCGTGATCGCGCGCCGCCGCCAAGTGGGCTGGATTATCGCGCGCCGCCAAAATGCCGCCGTGCACTTTGGGGTGCAATGTTTTTACGCGCCCGTCCATGATTTCGGGAAAACCAGTAAGATCGCTAATGATTCGCACCGGTACGCCGGCATCTTTTAACCGCTCAGCCGTGCCGCCGGTGGAAACAATCTCTATTCCCAACTTAACCAGTGCTCGCCCAAATTCTTCGATCCCTGCTTTATTAGAAACACTCACCAAGGCACGTTTAATCATGCTTTATTTTAGAATCAGATACATCTCGCATAATTTTTTCAATTTGCTGCCGTAAAATTGGCAAATCCTTCTGTAAGGTTTCCCAACTTATGGTATTATCAACTTCAAAATATCCATGAGCTACGACATCTCTCATACCAGCGGCTGATTTCCAAGCTACTTGAGGATATTGTTTTTTGATAAAATCAGGAATATTTTTTACAGCTTCCCCGATAATCTCTATTCGTCGATTAATTGCATCCTGTAATTGTTGACTGTTAAAAAAATCCTCTTCAGTAATGTTTTTAGTATACTGACTAATTATTTGGATACTATTAAGAATATCATGTAAAAAAAGCCTAAAATCTCTTTCCATAAAGAGTTTTTTGTTCGGCTAATATTTGATCCTTAATATAGGGATGAAGTGCGCGATAGGTTACTAAATCAACCTTTTTTTTTATTTCATCTTCCAAATTATATTGTAGATTAACTAGATCGAACAAACTCTTTTGCTTAGCAAATTCAATTAAAATATCTACATCACTATCTGGTCGCTCTTCTCCTCTAACAAATGAACCAAATAATGCTGCCCTACTTACGTCATTTTGTTGCAAAATTGGTATAATTTTATGAATAATATCTTCCATACCTTATTCTAATAATATCAATAATAAGATATAAAAGCAACCCATATAAATTTTTAAATTAATTGTTTAATGCCTTTAATGAGTATGCGTTGTTCTGCCGCTTGGACGCGGGCTTTTAGAGTTTCCGACGTATCGTTCGGCATTACCGGTACTTGTTCTTGAAGAATAATCGGACCGGCATCAACTTGTTCGGTAACGTAATGTAAGGTGCAGCCAGTGACGGTTTCTTTATTTTTAAGCACTTCTTCATGCACGTTAAGGTTCATACCGCCGGCATATTTAGGTAAAAGAGAAGGGTGAATGTTGATGATACGTTTGGGATAAAGCCGCACGAATTTTGGCGAAAGAATTTTCATGAAACCGATCAAAACAATTAAATCAATCTGGCGGCGCTCAAGCACTTGTTGCAATTGTTGTTCAAAATCTTCGCGTGCCACGTTTTGTGATTCAATGCAAAGCGCTTCAATACCGGCTTGTTT
>CAYMXY010000077.1:5384-5799 GCA_964394525.1 uncultured Gammaproteobacteria bacterium
GGCGCGTTCCAAAATACCGGCATCGGCGCGATTAGAAATTACCAAAACAATTTCCGCTTGTGGCAATTGGCCAGCCTGTTGCGCCGCGATCATGGCCAATAAGTCTGTGCCACGAGTTGAACCCAGCACCGCGATTCGCGCTTTGGATGATGTCATGAATGACAGTATGACGAAAAATCTTTTTATTGACAACTCTCTCTCTCTTTGTTACGGTGCTTTCGCCAATTTCGGCAAGGAGATCGTGAAATGAACCAGAATGTCCAGATGATCACGAGGGATGAAATGAAGCTGTGGCTGGTGAATCTACTCGAATCTCTCGGCATCAACGCCGATACCGAGGAGACGGTGCTGCCTGAAGACAGTGGTCATCCTCCGCTGCTGATTATCATCGTTGCCAATGCTGCCGTCAAGTGGA
>CAYMXY010000078.1:0-5754 GCA_964394525.1 uncultured Gammaproteobacteria bacterium
ATCTTGGAGTGGTGGGTAAAACCATTTCGCGCGAGGTGAACAAAGCTGGTTTGGTGGGAATTTTGGGCGATGCCGGAGTGGAAAATGTTTCCGGCGATCAAGTGAAAAAATTGGATGTGCTAGCTAATGACTTGTTTATCAATTATCTTTCCAAGACTGAACACTTTTGCGCGGTTGCTTCGGAAGAAGAAAAGGGGATTGTGGCGTTGCCGGCAGCGGCTAAAGCTAAATATGTGATTGCTTTTGATCCGTTGGATGGATCTTCTAATTTGGATTATAACGTGTCGGTTGGTTCGATTTTTTCAATTTCCAGGCGTTTAAGTAGCGGCGCTGCTGGGGAAGAGGCTGATTTTTTGCAAACTGGCCGTCAACAAATAGCGGCAGGTTATATTTTGTACGGCTCCAGTACCATGCTGGTTTATACCACCGGCCACGGCGTGCATGGTTTTACTCTTGATCCAAGTATTGGTGAATGGCTGCTGTCTCACCCCTCAATCACCATTCCGGAAAATTGCGACGTTTATTCCGCCAACGAAGCTTACGCGCGTAACTGGGATAAAACCTCTATTATTTTTTTAGAAGAATTCAAGTTAAACAATCCTAAAGCCACTCCCCGCCATATTGGTTCTTTGGTGGCCGACATTCACCGCAACCTACTGAAGGGCGGTTTGTATTTTCGGCCTTATGATAATGCCGCCAACCAAACGGCTAAGTTGCGGTTGAATTATGAATTAAAACCGATAGCTTTTATTATTGAACAAGCCGGCGGGTTAGCCACTACCGGCACGACGCCGATTTTAGACATTAAACCAGCTTCTTTACATGAATTATTTCATTGGAAATTTAGGGCCTTGTTTGGCTGGTTCTGCTGGTTCTGTTTCTTCATCTGCTTCGCTTTCCAGCAACAAAGGGGCCATCCAATTGTTAACCAATTCTCGTTCAAGAGTATTTCTTTGATAACGTGCAGACAGTTCAGCAAACACAGCTTGAGGCGTTTTATTGCCTTCATCAATCTGTCTTGCTAAATCTCTAAGTTCATCAAGAAATGCTGTATCATAAGAAAGTCCGTGTTTTTGCACTCTTATTTTGATTGCATCCTCCAGTAATTGTACGGCATTTTCTCTTTCGGCCATAAAATTATAACGTTAATGACTTATTAATAATTTGTTTTTGCGCCATTCCAACGAAATCAGCTAAAGACATTAAGCTGGTTTCTTTTGAACCTCGTTTTCGTACTGCTAACTGCCCGGACTGCTTTTCTTTTTCGCCGATTACCAGTAAGTACGGTATTTTTTGCTGCGTACTCAGACGAATTTTATTACCAACTGTTTCATTGGCGCCGTTAATTTCCACTCGCAAACCGGCGGTGGATAATTCTTTACCCAATTGTCCACAATACGGCACCAGCGAATCGTTAACACTCAACAATGCCACTTGCACCGGCGCTAGCCAAACAGGAAAATTTCCGGCAAAGTGTTCAATTATCACTCCCAGCCAACGCTCGGTTGCTCCTAAAATAGCTCGATGAATCACCACTGGCCGTTGTTTTTGTCCGGAGTCGTCGGTATATTCCAATTCAAAACGCTGCGGCAAATTGAAGTCCAGTTGCAAGGTTGAAAGCTGCCATTCTCGGCCAATCGCGTCTTTGGCAATAAAGTCCAGTTTGGGCCCGTAAAAGGCGGCTTCGCCAACAACAATTTTATATTGCCAAGAACGTTTGGCTATTACCTCGGTTAAAATGCGTTCGGCGTTATCCCATACCGCCGAATCACCCAGATATTTTTCCGGCGTCGCCGGATCGCGCGTGGATATACTTACCCAGAAATCGGTCAAGCCAAAAGCGGCGTAAACACGGGTAAGCAATTTAATGGCGTTATCAAGCTCCTGTTCAATTTGGTCGGGACGTAAAAAAATGTGACAGTCATCCTGTGTTACTGAACGCACGCGCGTTAACCCCGCCAATTCGCCCGATTTTTCATGGCGATAAACCGTGGTGGTGCAAGTCCAGCGCAGCGGCAATTCTTTATAGCTGTGCGGCTGGCTTTTATAGAGCATCATGAAATGCGGACAGTTCATCGGCTTCAAATAATAATCATCGTCGTCGGAAAAACGCATCGGCGGAAACATGGCGTCGTATTTTCCTAAATGCCCGGAGCGCTCATATAAAGCGCTTTTGGCAATATGCGGTACCCAGATATTAACAAAACCCAGCGCGCGCTGTTCATTTTCAAAAAACTCTTCCACCGTGCGTCGCAGTTGAGCGCCTTTGGGATAAAATAACGGCAAACCCGGACCGATTTCATCTATAATGGTGAATAATTCAAGTTCTTTACCAAGCTTGCGATGGTCGCGCCGTTTGCCTTCCTCAAGTTGTTGTAAATAGGTTTCTAATTCTTTAGCCGTCGGGAAACAAGTTCCATAAATCCGCGTGAGCATTGGTTTATTGGCATCACCACGCCAATAAGCTCCGGCCACGCTTAATAATTTAAAGTGTTGCAATTCAATATTGGGATGTTCCACATGACCCATTTTACATAAATCCAAAAAATTGCCAGGATTATTGGTTTGCAGCTTATTGCCGCCGCTGGCGAATTCCCGCGCTAATTCTAACTTATATGGATTCCATGCAAACAACTTTTCAGCTTCCTCAAGAGTAACTTCCTGAAACGTAAATTTTTCCCAAGTTTGTACTAACTCACGCATTTTAGCTTCTACTTTCGGTAAATCGGCGTCGGATAATTTAACCTCGCCCATATCAAAATCTTGATAAAAACCATTGGCAATCGCCGGACCGATGGCATTATGCGTGCTGGGGTACAATTCCAACACCGCCTTGGCTAATAAGTGCGCCGCGGTATGGCGTAAATTAAATAATTTGTCAGCGTTATTCATTGCCAAATAGCTAACCATAACCCTGCCACCAATGCAATAGTCACTACCGTTGCGACCAGAGCAATTATTTCTGGTCTTTCATGAGATGGCAATTTAGACATCTATTTAGCCGGAACAATAATAAGTTTAATTTGCTGCTCTAAGGCGGGTGTGCGCTTAGCCCAAACTGGCGATAATTTAACCGTTACCTCTTTTACTCCTTCCACAGCGCTCAATTTTTCAATAATTGCTGCTGTTGTTTGGTTGGTAAGAGCTGAACGATCAATCGAGTCAGTGGTTGGCAAATTACCGGCTAAAGTGGCTGAACCGCTCACCACTAGATTACCGTCAGCAGTACGTGTTACGGCCGATGTAATATCATCAATGTAAACATTATTATTACTCGATTCCTCAATCGCACTTAATAAATTATCTGGCTGGTAAACAACCGTCGCAATTCTCCCAGTCGATGTCACAACTACACTGTCTCCGGTTTCACCAATTGCCGGTGAAATAACTTGAGAAAAATCATCATATAGCACTGCCCCCATCTCTGCTTCATCAATATTACGATTGGATACATCAGTAGTTAACAATTCTTGAGCATAAACTTTCGCGGCCGCAGTTGCTTCATTTTTTGCCTGTTCAGCCAGTTCATTAGTCATAGTTACACGCTTAATGACACCGCCAGTCATAGCCGTAGCACTGGTAGCATAAATTTTATCTTTCAAGCCTTGCCACAAAGCGACAATTTCAAATTTGCTTGGTCCAATATTACCACTAGAGCCGGCTTGATCAGCATATACTTCAACTTCCACTTCGCCGCCAGCTGGCACTGTTACGGTTTCGGCAGTTCGAAACAGCACACCCTCGGTAGATAACAAACGTGTCGTGGCTACTAGTGGCTGGTTAGCTGAATAATTATTAACAATCGTTACCGTACCAGTGGCTGTGCCATCTGCGCTGGTAGCAGGATAGTTTGTAAAAGTGAATGAATGTTCAAAGGTTAGTTCGACTGATTCGGCGGCCATAGTTTCGGGTGCGACTGCAAAGTCAAAACTAGTGGCAGTTGGTTCAAGGGTAATGGTAATAACAGTTTTATTGAAGGCAATATAAAGTATCATCAGCACGACCGCCGAAACGGCCACACAGTAGGCTATAATCAGTGGTGAAAAAAAACGTTTCAAACGAGGGGTGGCTTTCATTGATCTTAGTATAGCAAAGTCATATTATCTTGGCCAAGTAACTCCACCAGCATGTCAATTCCGGTTTGATTGATCCGGTAAGGTGTGGCCGCTGTTTTAGATTGATTCCGAAAAAAAACGCTGGAAGCACCGGGATTAGACGATAAAATAGTTTTGATGGTCGGCAATAATTCAGCGGCCTTAGCTGGTAAATTGATTAAAACGTTTTGTTCGCTCCATGGTTTTATTTGTTCAACAATAATTTTACACTCACCGTTTCGTTTTTGGATTTTACCTTGTAGCCGCAAACAGTCGCCTTCAGTAATCAAGGTTGACGCTGCTTGTAAGGCACGCGGGAAAACTACCAGTTCAATCTCGGCTGAAGGATCACTGGCTGTGACAAACATCATTGTCTCATTGTTTTTAGTTAAAATTCGCTTAACCGACAACACTAATAATAATGTATCAACCATTGTTTGGTGATGGCTTTTTTTTATTTCACTCAAGGGTTGCCACAGATCTGGTAACAACTGATAAACGTCTTGCAGTGGATGTGACGAAATATATAAACCAAGTAGCTCCTTTTCAAACTTTAATTTTTGGCGTTGCGGCAGGGGATTGATTGGTGATAAATAAAGTTTTGGTTGGTCGTTCGGCATTAATTGTTGAAACAAATTGCCCTGACCGGTCAATTGTTCCTGTTGAACATGTTTATTATATTGCAACAGGGTATCAAGATTATGTAGTAGGGTAGAGGCTTCACCAAGACTAAGGCAGGCGCCAGCTTTAATTAAACTTTCGAGAGATTTTTTGTTAAGATCTTTATGTTGGAGGCGGCGCAAGAAATCTTCCAGAGAAAGAAACTGGCCGTTAGTTTTTCTTTCTGAAATAATTTCGCTTACTAAATTTTGTCCAACATTTTTCACAGCCGATAAACCAAACCGAATACGCGGCGATGTTGTGTTGAGCGACTCCTTAACAACAGTAAAGGTGGAAAAACTTTCATTGATATCCGGCGGCAATACCGCAATGCCAAGATCGCGCGCCTCCTGCACTTCAATGGCAATCCGGTCAGTATTGTCGGCATCTGAAGTTAACAAACTAGCCATAAATTGAGCCGGGTAATGAGCCTTCAAATATGCAGTTTGATAGGCAATCAAGGCGTAACCAGTAGCATGTGATTTATTAAAGCCATAATAGGCGAATGGTTCAATAAATTCCCACAGCTGTTCGGCCACTCGTCGAGCGACGCCTTTGCGCACGCAACCCTCAATAAATTTATTTTTTTGCTCATTTAATAAACTCGGAATTTTCTTGGCCACTGCTTTGATTAACAAATATCCTTCGCCGGCGGAAAAACCGGCAATATCCCGTGCCAATGCCATCACTTGCTCCTGATAAACCAAGATACCATAGGTTTTTTCCAAGATCGGACGTAACTGTGGCAATAAATAGGTAACCGGCCGCCGCTTATGTTTACCGGCAATATAATCTGCAATACGTTCCATTGGGCCCGGCCGATAAAGCGCTACCATCGCAATGATGTCGTCAAATTCAGTCGGTTTTAATTCTTTCAAATAACGCTTCATACCCGAACTTTCAAGCTGAAAAATGCCGGTGGTTTTACCTTCCTGCAACAAGCGATAAGAGGCTCGGTCAGAAAGTGGCAAATTATCAATGGTAATGCTGTCGGTGGTCG
>CAYMXY010000079.1:0-1526 GCA_964394525.1 uncultured Gammaproteobacteria bacterium
AAACAACAAATAATGGAACAGTTCCGCCGCGGTCAACTAGACGCGCTGGTGACAACCACGGTAATAGAAGTAGGCGTGGATGTGCCACGGGCGACAGTGATGGTGATTGCCGATGCCGACCGGTTTGGTTTGGCGCAGTTGCATCAATTACGCGGACGAGTGGGGCGGTCGGATAAAGCGTCGTATTGTTATGTTTGTTGTGCTGAACCGTCGGCGGCGGCGCTGGAACGTTTACAATTTTTTGTTCAGACGAATGATGGTTTTGCATTGGCGGAGTTTGATTTGGCTAGCCGCGGCCCCGGTCAAGTTTATGGCCAAGAACAATCTGGCTTTTTAACCAGTTTGAAAATAGCGCGGCTGACCGATCAAAAACTACTGAAAGCTGTTTCTGCTGCAGCCGATGACTTATGGCCACAACTAAATAAATATCCAGCGTTGACTGAACGCGTCAATAACTTCATTAACAGCGTTCATTTGGAATAAAACCAGTTCTAAAATTAAAATTTCGGGCCGGTGGTGGTAGTAGTAGTCGGCTTATTTTCACAATTAGGTTTTGCGGTATAAACATCTTTATAGCCGGTGGCCGGTGTTTGACCTTGAGAAAAAGCAATGTACTGCGTAGAACCACAAGCCATGGAAATCAAAGTAGCACTTGTCGAACCCATGGCAGCGCAGGTTGGCGTAGTGCCGCTGCAATCGGCTTTGGAAAATAAACTACCCGTATTATCTTGACAATAGGTATTGGTGGCATAACCATTATAAGATATACAGGTTGTCTCGCCGGTACAACTGCCGCCGATATAATCAAAATGCCACCACTCATTCGATATCCCCTTAAATTGACCGGTGCTAGTCATAATTTGGCGCAGCAGATATTGATTTTTGCATAAAAAAATATATGGAGCCGAATCACAATTATAACCGCTTTTTACCATATCTCCGCCGGCGCCGCCATTATTATAATAACCCGCTAAATAACCATAGCTAGACTCTATACCTTGATCAGGTGGAACGCCTTCCAGCCATAAATCCATCGCCGTACCAGTTTCATGATTACTACAACAAGGTTCCGCCGCCTTATTGCAAGAACTACAGCCCGAAGGGCAAGGTGATTTGCCGGTAGTATTACCTTCAGCGGCAGCCCGTTGGTAACACTCATATAGTACAATTTGTTCGTCGGTTGTTCGATAAGTTGAGCCGATGCCAATTTTACAGGTACGACAAACATCATCTGTATTTCCGGCTATTCCATCTGGTCCAGTCAACATATAATTGGCCACGTTTTGCAATGCCGCGACCGCGCCGGCACAAATTCGACCGCTGCCCGTTACACCGGCAATGGTCGGAATTGTCTCAAGAGTTGGTGGTGGAAATGGACACTTAAACGGTATGGGAATTTTATAAACTGCCACATCTGTTTCAACCAATTTAGGACTAATTACCAATAAAATCATGTAGGAAAGCAGCGCGATTACTAAACCCAAAACAGCCGACTTGATCGTGTCTTTAGCTTCGCTGATTACTTG
>CAYMXY010000079.1:1578-5705 GCA_964394525.1 uncultured Gammaproteobacteria bacterium
CCGCCATAATCCAACGCGCACCGCCAAACATTATCAAAACAACGGCGATAATTCCCACTAAACCAAGCGCGAATTGATAAACCAATTGAATATAATCGCCGAAGTTATCAACCGAAGCCGCACCGCCGAAAGGTTGTTCAAAATAATATGGAGTTTTGAATTCTTTGATATATTCTGATCCTGTTAATTTTGCCAGTTGCGCTTCGCCGTAAGCGGTACAATCTTCCGCCGCCAATAGGCCGAGCGGCCGCATAATAAAAACAACGCCGAGAATAATCAGCGTCCAAAGCTGTTTTTTATTGATAGCTTGCCAAAATTTCATCAATCGCCTGCTTTATTTGGTCAAGGGTGATTGCTTCAGCGTAGAGCCTATCATTGATGAATAAGGTGTGAGTGTTGTTTACGCCTAAATTAATGCCAGCGAAATAGCTTTGTTGAATTTGAGGCGGGTAGCCAGCAGTGGTAACGCAATCATCTAGCGTACTGGTGGCCGCGCCGACGCCAGCCGCCGCCGTTTGAAAAGCGGCTGCATCATCGCCTGAGCGATTCGGCAAAGCGCGGGCATATTCCCAAAATTTTCCTTGTTCATTAACACAGGCGATATCTGCTTCCGCGGCACCCTCGGCAATATAATTTTTCCACACCACCGCCACATCACTGGCAGCATAACTGGCTGTTAAATCATCAACCATCCCTAAATAATTTTGCATGTTCGAATCAAGCAAACTGCCGTAAAAAATTACATACACTTTAGCTGACCGCTCGCCCAACACCGGATCAAGGCTGGAAATAAAAACTTTGCTTTTTTGCTGGCTACTTTGTTGATCTTTGGGCACAGTGGTTATTAACGGATCATCAAAGATTGATTGTGTTACCGCAGCTTCCTGCCCAGTTAAATCAGTGGCTGCAAAAATTCCTTCCAGCCAAGCGATTTTCAAAAACCAAATGGAAATCGCTAAAAAAAGTAAAGCCAACACACTAACGGCAGTCAGAAAATAAGCGAATGTTTTAGAAGAAGTTACTTTAGTCATATTTATTTTAGTAAGATGCGGCGCACATTACCAGTGGCAGCCTCACGATAAAACAACACCCGTTCATCAGACGAAACCATTAACGTGTCTGGTGCTTCAAGTTCGGTTGAACCTAAGGCATCTGCCGGCGTAGCAATTTTTTCCTTGGTGCCGGTTGTTAAATTCACTCTATAAATATCGTGCGGCACATCCACTAATAACACATCGTCCACGCCGCCACCTACCGGCGGGGCAACCGGCACGGCGCAATAAATTGAATCACCAGACGCCGCAAAAGCGCATTTATCCACCGAAGTGTTTAAGTCGAGTGATCGGTTATTTTTGCCGATATTATCGCCGATCGCGTCCACCACATTCAAGGTGTGATTATAGTTGGTGTCTAGTGAGTAAGTGCTATAGATCATTTTTTGGCCGTCGTTTGTCCAGCGATAATCAAAGTCGCGGCCGCTGACAATGAACTGTTTGAAATTTTCGCCTTTGAAACCAAGCGGTATTACCCGTTGCCGACTGCCATCAATATATTCGTGCATCACGCCAATAGATTGCCCCGAAGGCGACCACTGCGCATTAACCAAATCTTCGTTCTCGCCCAATGGTTCAATGCCCAAGGCGCCGCTGCCGTCAGTGTTGGCCACACCCAGCCAGCGATCTTCTTCGTTTGTTGGAGTAAATTTGAAACTAATTTGATTGTCATTAGGCGCGAAATCAAATTCATTCATGTCGCTGTGCAGAGTATATTGTTTATCGGCGGTGAAATCGTACAACACCTTAAAGCCGTCTTCCAATTCCAACACGGCTTTGTCGGCGTCGTTTGACCAAACTACGTCAGTAACGCCGCGAAAAATTTTATCATCCAGTGGCTGCACTTCGCCATTGGCGTTAAGGCGATAAAATTGACCGTTAATTGAATCGTAATATTGCACCGTTTGGCCGTCGGCGGCCAGCGTGGTATCTTTGGCGTCGCCATCGTAAATGACTTGAGACAAGGTATTTTCGCCTTTAGCCACCACATCTACTTCCGGCAAACCGATGTTTACATTTTCAATCACGTTTAAGTTGAGGGCGTTAATAATTTCTGGCAGTTGACTAACATTAACCAATTGCCCGTTGATGTTGATTTTTTCTTCTTCCACAATAAATAGCGGCCGAAAAAAAACCCAAAAAATAATAAAACCAATCACCACCGCGGCCAGTAAAATGCTGCCGGCCAATAACAAACGTTTTTGAGTGTCAGCTAGGCTGTTATACCATTGTTGGATTCGTTCAATGAAATCTCGCATAAAAAAATTATTTAGGATCGCAGGTTAAAAGATTTTTACCTGTTGACGGATCAAATATTATTGTATCTTGGCAGGAAAACCCGCAATTCCAGGCATTATTTTCAATAACTAAGGGACCAGCTGTATAAGGTGTACTAACATTATTATCAGTAATTAATTTTACCCATCCTTCTTGTGTTGTTGATTCGTTACATAATAATTTCATTTCTGTTTGTTGCTGAGCAGTGGACGTTGCATAATTTTTATAATCTAATTTAAGCCGAGGATAAACTTCTTCAGGATAAAATTCACATAGGCACTTCTTTAATTCATTAGACTCACTTTCTTTACTATATTTTGAATAGCACGAATAAAATTTATCAGCACATTCCTTCATTTGACAAACACCCGGACCTTCAACATTATTGACATTGCGATAGCAACTCTGTCCATACCCCCACTTATCCACCGGGCAAAGGACACCCTGACAAACAGTACCCTCATAAATACCAGTTTCACCGCAAGCCACTTGAGTACAAGCTTTTGTGCCGGAATTAGTTGAACAAGAACCTTGTAGGGAAGCACCCGTACCGCAATATGGTACTTGCCAAATATAACCCCCTGCTCCCGGTATTGGAATCTGTATCACTTGAAAATTCAGCTCTAATAAACGCGGATTAATTACCAGTAAAATAACATAAGAAAGCAAGGCAATAATCAAACCAAGTACTGCTGCTTTGATTGTGTCTTTGGCTGAGGTGATGGCTTGCTCGTTGCCGGCAGCCATTATCCAGTTGCTGCCGCCAAACATTATCAAAACAACGGCAATAATTCCCACCAAACCAAGCGCGAATTGATAAACCAGTTGAATATACTGCGCCAGACTAGTGATTTCGCTTTCACCGCCGAAGGGTTGTTCCAGCCGATAACTAATTTCTTTGACGTAGGCGTCTTGTGCCTTTGCCGAGACAGGCAAAAGTAACGGAATAATTATTACTAACGCCAACCATGCAGCCGGCCAGCAGCAAAACCAACTAAACCGTCGGCTGTGACTAGCGCTTAACTTCATAACCAGCGGAAGGAATCAACTTTCCAACTGGCGCCGTCTTTGATCATGGTTAAACGGGCGCGACGGTTTTGATAAACTGGGTCGCTTTGTCCGGTAACGGTAGCTTGACGCGTGTCTACTATTATCGTGGCGCCAGTAGCACCGTCGCTAAAATCGGAAATGGTAACCGTAGTAACAACCGTTTCCACACTGTAAAAGCTCTCTTGCTCCTGTTTATTTTGAGAGATTATTTGGTCAGCTTGCTGTAACATTTTTGCAGTCATGAAAGAACGGGTACGCTCGATATTTTCGTAGTTCGTGTCGGTTGAGTAAGAGCCGTAACGTTCGGTGAAATTGCGCGCCAGCCGGCTAAGATAACTGCGATCATCTGTGGCCGCGGCAGGCGGAGTATTAGTGTTTACGTTGGTGGTTGTTTCCTCACCGGTATTAGTAGTGGTGGTGGTTGTCTCGATATTTACGTTCACATCTACTTTGTTTGTTCCCTCAGTTTCGGTTGGCTGCGGCTTACGCAAAAAAGCTATTAGCAGTAAAATAAGCACTATCAAAAGCAGCCCTCCGGCCGCTATTACTAATCCAATCACAATGCGTTTATTCATGACATTATAATACAATTTTGTCCAAAAAAAGTCTAGCTCTTAAATCCAAAAACTAGCAAACTGTTCTATTGCCCGGCTCCCCGGCGAAGCCGGATATTCCGAGCAATAAAACCCTATGGGCTCGTTGTTCGCCGCAGCCGCTCTCTCACCGTAGCTCCACCTAGGCTTCGGT
>CAYMXY010000080.1:0-5633 GCA_964394525.1 uncultured Gammaproteobacteria bacterium
TGGAAAAATTAACCTATTATTTAACAACGGCGATTCCTTACGTTAACGCCCAACCGCATTTGGGATTTGCTTTGGAACTGGTTCAGACCGACGTGGTAGCGCGTTACCAACGTTTAATCGGCCGCGACGTTTATTTTTTGACCGGAGTGGATGAAAATAGCTTAAAAAATGTGCAAGTGGCCGAGGCAGCGGGCATAGGCGTTCAACAACTTTGTGATCGTAACGCTTCACAATATCTAATGTTAACTGACCAATTGCAAATCAGTCAGAATCAATTTGTTCGCACTTCTTCCAAACAACACCATGCTGGCGCCCAAGCCTTGTGGCGCGCTTGTCGGCCAGAAGATATTTATCAGAAAAATTATACCGGTTTATATTGCGTTGGTTGTGAAGCTTATTACGCAGCCGATGATGTAGTTGGTGGTTTATGTCCGGAACACCAGACTGCGTTAGAACCAGTTACGGAGGAAAATTATTTCTTTCGTTTATCAAAATATCAAACTATCCTCAAACAGTATCTTGAATCCGGCGAGATTCAAATTTATCCTAAATTCAGGAAAAATGAAGTGATGGGTTGGTTAGTGCGCGGTTTGGAGGATTTTTCAATTTCTCGCAGCGTGACTCGAGCTAAGAACTGGGGAGTACCGGTGCCGGATGATGACAGTCAAGTAATGTATGTTTGGTTTGATGCTTTAAGCAACTATATTACCGCCTTAGGTTATGGCTCCAGCGATGTCAGTTTGCTAAAAAAATATTGGCCGGCGGATCTTCACGTTATTGGTAAAGGCATTTCGCGCTTTCATGCGCTATATTGGCCAGCCATGTTGCTGTCAGCTAACTTGCCGGTGCCGAAAGCAATATTTATTCATGGCTATATTTCTGTTAATGGACAAAAAATGAGTAAATCATTGGGTAATGTAGTTGATCCATTTCCATTAATACATACTTACGGTGCCGACGCGGTGCGTTATTATTTACTGCGTGAAATTCCACCGGCGGAAGATGGTGATTTTTCTGAAGAAAAGTTTATCGAGCGCTATAATGCCGATCTGGCCAATGATTTGGGTAATCTAGTCAGTCGGGTGGCTAATATGATCGACCGATTCATGGATGGTCGACAACCTCAGCAGGGAGAACTAGATGCCGATTATGATCTTGGAAACGTTCATCAGCTAATTTCCCAATATCGTTTTAATGAAGCGCTAGACATTATTTGGCAAATTATTCGGCAAGCAAATAAAATGGTAGATGATGAAAAACCTTGGGATCTTTATAAAACCAACCATCATGATAAACTAGAGCAAGTACTAGGACGATTGCTAGTAATGGTTCAGGATATTGGTCTGGCGCTGGAACCATTTATGCCAGCGGTGTCGAGTGTCATTCAGCAGCATTTTAGCAAACAACAAATTAGAAAAATTACACCTATTTTCCCACGTATATTATGAATTTGCTCGATTGGATCATTATAATTTGGCTAATAATAGCCTTTCTACTGGGAGCAAGGTTGGGATTAGTATATCGGATCGGACACTTACTTGGTTTTGGTTTTGGATTGTGGTTAGCTGGGCGTTATGTGCCGATGATAGCGAGTTGGTTTAATGGCGGCGTTGTTTGGCGAGTGGTTTTATTTATTTTCGTGTTGGTAGTAGTGGCTGAAGTAGCTGGCGTAGTGGCGGTGACGGCCAATAAATTTTTTCACATTTTTGCTTTTTTGCCGTTTGCTAAAACCACTAATGCTTTGCTGGGAGGAGTGACTGGATTAGTTGGGCATAGTTTGATTATCAGCGCGGCGTTGGCGGTAGCTCGTCGTTTTATTGATACACCGCTGTTCACTCAAACGATTATTGATTCGACCCTAGGGAATTTATTAGCGCTGGTAGGTGATTGGCTGACTATTTTTCTACCATCATGGTAGCGCGACTGGTAGACACGCACACCCACGTAAATTTTCAACCTTTTGCAACCGATGCTAAAGAAGTAATTGAGCGCGCCCTAGCTGCCGGCGTTTGGCTTAATAACGTTGGCACACAGCGTCAATCATCGGCCCGCTCGGTGGAATTAGCTGAACAATACAACCAAGGTGTTTATGCTTCAGTTGGTTTGCATCCACTCCACTTGTTTCAAGATTTGGTTGAAGAACAACCGTTAGGCGATCAAATTCAGCAAATCCGCGCTCACGCCGAACAGTTTGATTATTCATGGTATCGGGCATTAGCACAGTCATCCAATAAAGTAGTGGCGATTGGCGAGTGTGGTCTTGATTATTATCATTTTGAACGCGCTAATTTACAGGCTTATCGTGCCGAACTCACTGCCTTGCAACATGATACTCTAAAACAACATTGCCAACTGGCGCTGGAATTAAATTTACCAGTGGTGATTCATTGTCGTGATGCCGCCGTTCACACTACTGCCACAGTGCAAGCCTTTAACGATCTACTCGCCATTTTGCAAGAGTATCAGGGGAAACTGCGAGGTGTAATCCACTGCTACACTGGGCCGGTTAGTTTGGTGCAGAAATTTTTGGATCTGGGATTTTACATTGGCTTTACCGGAATTGTAACTTTTGCCGCCGCCAAGGAAGTACAGGCTGCAGTTCGCGCCATACCGCTTGAGCGTTTGTTGCTTGAAACTGATGCACCATATCTTACTCCAGAACCGCATCGCGGTAAGCGGAACCAGCCTGAATATGTTCAGTTCGTAGCCGAAGCTGTTGCCAAATTGCAAGGAAAAAATATTGAAGAAGTAGCTAAGCAAACCAGCGCCAATGCGTTTGAATTATTTAGATTTTCCTGATATCATCAGTTAATGATATATACCTTGGTGTTAGTAGGCGTAATCCTGATCGGATTAATAATTTTGTATGTGGTGCTTGATCGGCGATTAAGCCGTTTAGGTCAGTCATTTCAAGATACAACACCCTTTACCTTGCTGAATCAGAATATTCAAGGGATGCAGGACCGGTTAGATAGGGTGGCTGGTGGATTAAATGATCGGCTGGATAATGCGGCACGCGTAATTTCGGCTGTGAACCATGAACTGGGTGCAGTTCAAGCAATTGGCCGTTCGCTACAGGATGTGCAGCAGCTTTTACAATCACCTAAGCTGCGCGGTAATTTGGGCGAACAAATTCTGGCGCAGTTGCTGCAACAGGCTTTTCCAGCAGAGTCCTTTAAGTTGCAGCATCGTTTTTCTGGTGGGGAAGTGGTAGATGCAGTAGTGCAGACTGATCAAGGTTTGATTACCATTGACGCTAAATTTCCACTGATGAATTTTACGGCTATGAGCCAAGCCACTACTGAAGCTGACCAAGAAAGTTATCGTAAATTATTTTATCGCGATGTGCGTAAGCATATCAGTGATATTGCCAAAAAATACATTATTCCTGAAGAGGGGACGGTCAATTTTGCATTAATGTATGTACCGGCTGAAGCGGTGTTTTATGAAATTGTTAGACAGCAAAATGATGTTGTTAATTTTGCTCAAGGACAGAAAGTTTTTATTGTTTCGCCGAATAGTTTTTATTATTTTTTGAAGGTGCTGCTGTTGGGCATGCAAGGAAAACAGATTGAACACGAAGCCAAGCGTTTATTGGCGGTAATTGAAGGAATGGCCAAAGATGCAGGTAAATTTAGTCAGGAATTGTCGGTGTTAACAACGCATATTACCAATGCGCATAATGCGCTTGTTCGGGTAAATACGGCGTATGCCTCCCTCCATACTACCATTGACCAAATTAAATTACTTAAGTAAGCTCCGCTCATGTCAGTAAAAATTTTAACGATCGATAATTTCTTCAATCTTCAGCAGACTGCTCATCAGTTGTTATTTGATGGTGAGGCAAAAAATTTGCCATGGCTAGTGGTTGCGCGCTTAGCGGATTATGTAAAAAAACAAATTAAGCATAAAAAAATTGCCGGAACGGCCGTTATTCACAAAACAGCCATTATTGGTGATCATGTCCAAATTGGCGAGCGGACGGTAATTGGTCCATACGCAGTTATTGAAGAAGGAGTAGTGATTGGGGATGATTGTCGGCTGGGAATGGGTTGCTATATCAGGTCGGCTAGTGTAATTGGCAATCATTGTGTGATTGGTCATTGTAGTGAAATTAAGCAATCACTATTATTTAATGAGGTCGGGGTGCCACATTTTAATTATATTGGCGATAGCGTAGTAGGATTTAATGTCCATTTTGGCGGTGGTGCGATGGTAGCTAATTTTAAGAGTGACGGCAGCAACGTAAGTATAAACATCGGTCGGCAGCGGTTTGCCACTGGCCTTAGAAAATTTGGCGCCATCATTGGCGACCTATCAGAAATTGGAGCTGGCGCGATACTTAATCCCGGTACATGCCTTGGGCGTAATGTTAGTATTTATCCCGGTTCAATTATTCGTGGTTATGTGCCGGCTGATACGATTTACAAAACCAAAACAACTGCCATTGAATTGACACCTCGTCAATAACGTGCTGTTTACTGCTTAACTATTTTTTCCTCCACTTTTTGCCAATCGCCAAGCGTTGCCGTTCGGCCGCTAAATTTTGTTGTAACAAACTGTAACTGGTCAAATCAAGGTCAGTTCGTTCTTTAAGGTCTTGTTCAAGTTGTTGCGCTCGCCGTTCCGCCGCTGCAATATCAATTTGATCGGCATGTTCAGCGGCATCCGCCAGAATGTACAAAGTATTGTTGAACATCTCAATCACCCCACCACTGACAGCTAATGGGAATTGCTTAGCACCATCACGTACAATCAATTCACCGGGCTCCAAAATACTGACTAATTCAGTATGTTGCGGCAAAACAGTAATTTCACCCAATCTAGTCGGAATGGTTACGCCATCAACCTCCTGTTCAAAAACAGTTGTCACTGGAGTAACCATTTTTAATTGGAGACGCGCGGCAATGGTCATATCAACTATTTAGTTTCAACCGTCATCACTTCTTCAATACCACCTTTCATATAGAAGGCCTGTTCAGGTTTATTGTCTAATTTGCCGGCAATAATTTCACCAAAGGCTTTAATCGTGTCAGCTAATTTTACATATTTACCGGGCTGGCCAGTGAATGTTTCCGCCACCGAGAATGGTTGCGATAAAAAACGCTGTAATTTTCGAGCGCGCGCCACTACCAACTTATCTTCATCGGTTAATTCTTCCATTCCCAAAATGGCAATGATATCTTGTAAGTCTTTATAGCGCTGCAGCAAGCGTTGCACTTCACGCGCCACGCTATAATGTTCTTCACCAACAATGTCCGGCGATAAAATACTAGAGGTTGAATCGAGCGGGTCAACTGCCGGATAAATTCCCAATTCCGTCAATGAACGATTTAATACCACCGTTGAATCAAGATGTGAAAAAGTGGTGGCCGGCGCCGGATCTGTCAAATCATCAGCCGGCACATATACCGCCTGCACTGAAGTAATTGAACCAGCCTTAGTGGATGTGATTCGTTCCTGCAAAGTGCCCATTTCTTGCGCTAACGTTGGCTGATATCCGACTGCCGACGGGATCCGACCCAACAGCGCCGACATTTCAGAACCAGCTTGGGTAAAGCGGAAGATATTGTCAATAAACAACAACACATCTTGATGATCAACATCTCGGAAATGTTCAGCCATCGTTAAAC
>CAYMXY010000081.1:0-1166 GCA_964394525.1 uncultured Gammaproteobacteria bacterium
CAAAAAATTCCAGCTACAATTTTCATATCGTCCGGTGTGCGCGCTTCCTCCTGAACGATGCTCGCTAGTGTCACCGCGTCATAAGGCGAATGACCTTGTACCGCCAAATCGTCTTGTAATTGCTTACTGAAACGGCGATCAAAATTAGCTAACAGTTCTTCCACAATGTCGGCTGGTTTCGCTTCCACAAAAAAACGATAAGTATCGGGAAACAAAAAACCTTGCAGTGAAGCGTTGGCTGGGCGCTCGGCTAACCAGTCATATGTTTGAGTTGACGGCGCTGCAGCCGCGGTTAAAAATTCTTCGGCCGTAAATTCAAATTCTCCGGCTAGCGCCTGCGCCATCTCTTCATTAGTCCAGCCTTCTAATAAGGTAATTTGAATTTCACCTTGCAGCGAACGCTGTTGCGTAATCACCGC
Source organism: uncultured Gammaproteobacteria bacterium (assembly GCA_964394525.1). GTDB lineage: Bacteria > Patescibacteriota > Patescibacteriia > UBA9570 > UBA9570 > CAYMXY01. The sequence goes on from CAYMXY010000081.1 coordinate 420, forward strand.
CAGCACCGTGGGAATAGATACCGTACCCGAAAAAGTATAATTGCCGGCGCGCAAATCCGACCGCTGGTTGGTAAGTAGAATATGAGTAAGTAAGGCGGCGCGTGATCGAATTATGCCAGCTTGATAAAGCGCGGTTATCGCGCCTTCGGTGCCGGTAGCCGGAACTTCCACCACAACTGGTTCCACCAATGTGATCGGCCTCGCCACGGTAATTAAATACCAAGTAAAAAAACCGGCCACCAAAATAATAAAGCTGCTGGCGCCATAGCCGATCCATTTCATAGCAAATCTTTTCTCCCCCGCTCCTGTAATTTGCTGACAATGGTTTTTACGGCCTCGCTGTGAAATTTATCACACACTAATAAAGCATCATCGGTATCAACAATAATAATGTCACGCAAACCAAGGGTGGCAATAAATCTTTTTGATTCAGATAAAACCAAGGTGTTCTTGCTGTTCAAATCGCCGATATCGTTCCAACCGAAGTCGCCGGCGATAGCCAGAATTTTTTTAGTTCGTTCGATAATGGCGTAGTCCAGCGCTACTTTGTCTAATTTAGGATAAAGCTCCGCCAAGCGATCGGGGTGTTGTTGAATCTGGATAAGTTGCTGATACATGTTTGGTTGATGCTCCTGATAAAGTTTGAGTAGAGTGTCGGCGCGCCAGACAAACATATTGGCATTCCACAAATAATTTTTCGCAGTTAAAAACCGCTGCGCCGTTGCTTGATCTGGTTTTTCTTTGAAG
>CAYMXY010000081.1:1176-1400 GCA_964394525.1 uncultured Gammaproteobacteria bacterium
CCGAGAAAAGATTATCGGCCAATGGTTTGCCAAGTTCAATATAACCATAACCGGTGTCTGGTCTGGTTGGAGTAAGGCCAATGCAAAGAATGTGATCTGGTCGCGCCGCCACGGCTTGCTCGGCCTGCCGCAAAACCTGCTGAAATTTTTTTTGATCTCTGATGGCGTGGTCTGAACCAAGGCTGGCGATGATGGCCTGCGGATCTTGTTGCGCAATGAGGATA
>CAYMXY010000081.1:1410-3589 GCA_964394525.1 uncultured Gammaproteobacteria bacterium
GTGTCACGTAAGGCTGGCTCGACAGTTAAATGATGTTCGAAAATCGCGCCGAGTTCCTGACGGATAATTTGCTCCGAACGCACATTGCATGAAACATAAATCTGTTCAACCGGCACTAAATCAATCACCCGATCAATCGCCTCTTGGAGCAGTGTTTGCCGGCTGATTAAAGCGTGCAATTGTTTAGGTTTGCGGTCGCGCGAAATTGGCCATAATCTGGTGCCGACGCCGCCGGCCCTAATAACCACATACATAGTCGCTATATCTTAAAGCAAAAGCAACAAGCTGACAATCGCTGCCAATATCAGCCGATACCAAGCGAATGGTTTAAGCGTATATTTTTGTAAAAATCGCAACAGATATTTAATTACCACCACACCGATTATGGCGGCAACGGCGGCACCGACCGCCATTACCGACCATTGCTGTGTCGTAACTGGAGTAACTGCTAAATCCACTGCTTGTTTTCCCACTAACCCCAACAGCAACGGAATAATCATCAAAAAAGAAAATCGGGCAGCGGCCGGTCGTGATAGCCCTAGCGCCATACCAGTAGCCATTGTAATACCAGAACGAGATGTGCCGGGAATAAGAGCCACTGCCTGCGCACAGCCTAATAGCAGTACCTGTCGCCAAGTCAATTCTTCCATTCGTCGGTGCGGACGAAACCGCGCTTCAACCACAAAAAAAATCAAACTCACCACCACCAACATCACCACTACTACCCAAGCCGACCGCAACCACCAATCAATCATCTCATCGAAAAACCAGCCAATCGCCCCCGCCGGCAGAGCGCTGACAATCAACCAAACCAACAATTTTGGCATTTGACGAAAATAATGTATAATATCCTTGGCAAAAAAAATCAAAATAGCTATCAGAGTGCCGCCGTGCAGCGCTACATCAAAAGTCAATTCAGAATCCAAAGGCAACGGCAATAGTTTATGCAATAATAGCAGATGTCCGGAAGATGAAATCGGTAAAAATTCGGTGATCCCTTGAACTAATCCTAAAATAGCAGCGTATAAAAAATCCATGGAAACTTTTGAACTACTTATTATTCCGTTAGCCAGCCTTATTATAACTCAGTTTATTAAGGTCGTCATTGATTGGCGGCAAGGACGACCAACTTCAATGAACGTCTATGGCGGAATGCCATCGTCACATTCGGCGTTATTTGCTTCGTTGATGTTGATCACGGCTTTACGACTAGGGGTAGAATCTTTTGCCTTTGCGGTGAGTGTAATTCTGTATTTAGTGATTGTGCGAGATGCGGTCGGCATTCGTCAACATTTAGGCAGGCACAGCAGCATTTTGCAACGACTAATCGCCGAACATCACAAAGACCACGCTCACAACATTCCTCATGAAAAAATTGTTACTCGATTAGGGCACACTCCACTGCAAGCCGCCGTTGGCAGCGCTTGCGGATTGGTGATAACAGTTTTGCTTTTTTGGTTGATTAACTGATAACAGCCGTTTTATACACCGCCAAAGTCTGCTTGGCGCACTGTTCCCAGGTGAATTGAGCTGCTTGTTGTTTTCCTAGTCGCCAATAACATTTATTGACGGACGGTTTGAGCAGGTGGTTCATTGCCCGTTCTAGCGCCGCCGTTGAATGCGGGTCTATTAAATAAGCGGCTTTACCGGTAACTTCCGGCAAGGACGAGCAATTTGAAGTAATTACCGGCGTGCCGGCGGCCATGGCTTCAAGTACCGGCAAACCAAACCCTTCATAAAACGACGGAAACACAAATACTTCGGCGCTTTGTAATAAAGCGCTTTTTAAGTCCGCTGATAGATAACCTAAATAACGGACGCTGCCAGCTTGAACAGCCTGAATGGCGCGGTAAGTATCGGCAAACCGGTAACCCTTGGCACCAGCCAACACCAATTGTACATTTTTATAAAGTCGCGGATGTCGCCGCACCAATCGCTCATACGCAGCAATAATTCCAGAAATGTTTTTTCTCGGTTCCAGCGTGCCGATATACAATAAAAATTTATCTTGTAAATTGAACCGGCGCAAAACTTGCCAACGCGCCAATTTTGATAATGGCTTAGTGGGCTGATGGCCTTCATAAATCACAGCCAAACGTTCATTTGGCACAGCGAACTGCCGCCGCAAATCGCGCGCCGTTGATTGTGATACCGCAATTATGCGCCGCGCTTTGGCAAT
>CAYMXY010000081.1:3599-4271 GCA_964394525.1 uncultured Gammaproteobacteria bacterium
TTTCCGCATAGCGGATGGGGCCATCGGGCAGCCGGTAAAACCATTCCGGATGTTGATAAATCGCCAAGTCATGCACCGTCACTATAGCCGGCCGCCGGTATTGCATTGGCAAAATGTTGGCTGGACCATGAAACAGATCCAAGCGAGCGCGCTGCAACACATGACTAACAAAAACATGAGAATAGGCGTAGGGCAAATACCGTTTATATTGCGAATAAGGAAACCGAACTACCGTAGTATTCTTTCTTTTCCAGTCCGCTAAACTACGTAAGCGGTGATCAAAAAAAAGAACATAATGATTGGTCCGGTCAAGTGACAACAGATGTTTAACTAAAAAATAGGTGTAATGCCCAACTCCAGCTTGTTCGCCAGCGTCCGGATTAAGAATCGTGCGACAATCTATGCCGATGCGCATATTACATTTTTTCGGGCGCACTGATACCCATTAAATTAAGCGTGTTGCGCAAAACAATTTGCGTGGCTTGGGCTAATTGCAACCGACTAAGCTGCACCGAGCCGTCGGCTTCCAGCACTCGGCTGACAGTATAAAATTTATGAAAAGCGCGCGCCAGTTCCAAGGCATACTGCGGCAATTGTTGCAGTTGATAATCTCGACTAACTGCCACCACTATTTCCGGCAACTGCAGCAATAATTTCGCCAACGCCTCCTCG
>CAYMXY010000081.1:4366-4705 GCA_964394525.1 uncultured Gammaproteobacteria bacterium
GCGTCGTACATTAAAAAAAACCAGCGCGCCACATCCAAACCAACCTCTTCCACCGCCTCTTCCAAAGTCACATAAGTGCCTTTTCGTTTCGACATACGCAACTCTTGACCGTTAAACATCAATCTTACCAACTGCACAAAAATTACATCCAGTTTACCTTTGTGTCCTAAAGCGGTCAGCGCCGCTTGGATGCGATTTTCATAGCCGTGATGATCTGCTCCCAAAAACCAAATCCAATGATCCACACGCCGTTCTTCAAATTTATCAAATAAATAAAGAATGTCGGAAAAAAAGTAGGTAGTGGCGCCGTCGGCTTTAATAATCACGCGATCTTTGTCG
>CAYMXY010000081.1:4715-5478 GCA_964394525.1 uncultured Gammaproteobacteria bacterium
TGATCGCGCAACCATTGTTTGGCGTGTGCCACCTTGGCCGGCGCATATAAAGACCGTTCCGATTTCCAGACATCGTAATTAATAAACAGCTTGTCTTCGACCAATGTTTGAATTTGTTTAACCATGGCTTGCAGCGCCCATTCCTTTATTTCCTCCCGCAATTTGGTTAATTGCGCGGCTGATCCAAATTTGGCGTCTTGTAATTGCAATTGACTGGCCAATTCTTTAACGTAATCGCCGCGATACAATTCTTCCGGGTAATCCACCTTGATGCCTTGGACTTGCAGATACCGTCGCAAGACCGATTCCGCCAATGTATCCAACTGCTTGCCATAATCATTAATGATGTATTCGGCGATCACTTCATAATTACAGGCGCGCAACACCCGAACTAAGCTATCGCCCATAAAAGCAGCGCGTCCGTTGCCGAAATGAATTGGACCGGTTGGGTTGGCCGATAAAAATTCCACCAACACTTTTTGCGGCGTGCCGTCTGGTTTTAAGCCGGTTGAATTTTGGCCAAAGCGATCAGCTTGTTCTAAAATCAGCCGCACTCCACCGGTTAAAAACTGTTCATTCACGAAAAAATTCAAAAAACCAGGCGCGGCTACTGTAACCTTGGTCAAACCCTCAGTCGACACAGCCGCTTGTAAATCTTCCGCAATCTGCATTGGACTCTTACGCAAAACTTTCGCCAGTCGCATAGCAATGTTACTGGCGTAATCGCCATGTTCTGGCACTGCTGGATAATTAACCTCAATCT
>CAYMXY010000082.1:0-2708 GCA_964394525.1 uncultured Gammaproteobacteria bacterium
CAAAGCCACACAGCAAGCGGTAATAATAAAAATAATTCGATTGGCGATCATATTTTTTTTGAACCTTATGCCGCAGTTGCGGCCGAGCGATAGTATAGCACATTCTTTACGGCTTCACCAAAAGTTGCTCCATCACCTTCTGCCATTGCTCCAAAGTAATCGAGCCTTCAATTTTATTACCGTTGACAAAGAAAGTGGGAGTGGCTCCAACGCCGGCCAAAATGCCACTATTTATATCCTTCTCGATTTCATTTGAATGGCGTTCACTGCTGAAACATTCGGAAAATGCTTCAACATCCAAGCCCAACTCCTTTGCCCAGGTGGGAAAAACAGTTTCGGCCGACGGTAATTGTTCTTGGCGGGTATAAACTAAATCGCGCCAAGCCCAAAATTTATCTTGTTCATCGGCGCATTCGGCTGCCAAAGCCGCCGGCATCGCTTGCTGATGTACAGTATAAAGCGGAAAATCACGCACCACCAACCGAATATCATCGGGATACAACGCCAATAATTGCCGTAAAATTGGCGCCGCTTCACGACAAAACGGACATTGAAAATCTTCAAAGGCGATTATTTCAACGGTTGGTTCAGCGGTGCCGATAGCCGGATCATCATCGGCCGTAGGTAAGTAAACATTCGGTGTTGTTCCAGCAGTGACCGAGTTTGTATTAGTACTTTTTCTGGTTGAAGAAGGTGAAGTAAAGGTTGATAGTCCGGTTTGGTTTGAAGATGTTGGTGTGGGGTTAAGTACGTTATTGTTCGCGCCGCGATATTGATTATAAAACCGCAAACCAATCACCATTAACACCAAGCCGGCAATGACGGCAAAAATTATCAATAACACTCGCCAAGGACTACTGTACCACATAACTCATCAGTAATTCGCACATCGGCTGTTCAGCTAAACATTGGCCAAAGGCTGCCGCCGCCGGCCCAGTTTGAGTGATAAAAACTTGATAAAGTACCAGCGTAACAATAATCAACCCACCGGCTAGCAAAGACAGCGGCCAAAGCTGCGGCAGTTCTAAACTTCGTCCGAGCAAACGATTCAAGCGGGCATCGGTGGCTGAAAACCAAACCGCCGCCATAGCCGGTTGTTCCAAAGTTGGATTGAGCGTTTTTAAAAGAGCGCTGCTAAGCTGCCTATCATCAGCCACGGCTTCATCGGCCACCAGTTCCTGTAAGGTTGTAAAATTTTTGAAAGTGGTTCGGCTGTGCCAAGGAAATAAGGCCGCTAGCCCCGTAAACACCAGCCGTTGTAAAGGATCATGCTGTCGCGCGTGATGCAATTCATGCCTGATAACGCTCAGCAATTCAGTGGATTGCAACAATTCCTCAAGAGCAGTGCTAAGGTAAATTCTCGGTCGAAAATATCCCAAACATACGGCCAGCGGTTGACGATGATTCACTCGATAAATTGGAATTGAGCTAGCAATCGTTTTGCTTTTGACTTGTTGTTGTAATAGCCGCTCAAAAGCAGCCGTGCGATACAACATGGTGATAACTCGATATAATCCGCGCCCCACCAATCCGACAAATATCACTAAAATGGTCATTAATAAAAATAGCCAAAACGGCTGATCCGGCAAAAAAGCTAATTGTGAGCAATTACACGCCTCTATTGGACGCGCCACCAAACGCTTATACCAAATCGAAAAATATGGCCAAAGCGCGGTGGTAACAGTGGCCATTACTCCAAACAATGTTATCGTCAATATTAAAATATGGCGACGCCACCGTTTAAGCGCCCTAGTCATAATCTTCTACCAGTCGTTTTAAGGCAGTAAATTTTTCCGGATCGAATCGTTCTACAGTATCAATAAATTGCGCAATCGCTAAATCACCATATTGATTTAGCACCATGTCAAAAATAGCGTGGGTGGTGGCATGCGATAATTCAGACTCGGTCTGCGCCGCCTGATAACTATAGGCCTTGCCGATTTTGTGTCGCTGTAAGATTCCTTTTTTTGTTAGCCGATCCATGGTGGTCATGACGGTAGTATAAGCAATGCCGCGTTTTTCCTGTAACAAAACATGGACGTCGCGCACCGTCGCTGACGCCTGTCGCCAAACCACGTTCATAATTAGCTGTTCCAATTCACCTAGTGGTTTCGGATTGTAATGCATGCAATTTAACTGTTAGCTATTGCACTTGCCGCAGCAATCGCCGCCTTTTCCGCATTGGTAGGTCATAATCTTGAAAAATTAAAGGTTAGTTACTACATTCGGTAGTATATCAACTCAACTATTATTGTCAAATTCTGTGTTCAGGGTTTTATTTTTGAAGCGTTACCGGCCGCGCCAAAGGCTATCATGCGCGATTTAACCATTTCTTTGAGCGCGTCGCGCGCCGGGCCAAGATATTCTCGCGGATCAAATTTCTCCGGATGTTCGGCGAAATATTTGCGAATGGCGCCGGTGATGGCAATACGGCCGTCGGTATCCACGTTTACTTTGCTAACGCCGTGTTTAATGGTTTCTTGCAACTGTTTGATGTCAACTCCTTTGGTGTTTGGCATTTTTCCACCGTACTGGTTCACAATGGCTACTAACTCCGGCGGCACCGATGATGACCCATGCATCACTAACGGCGTATTAGGTAAGCGGCGATGAATGGCGTGCAGTGTTTCGTGTTGTAAAATGCATTCGTCTTTGAACTTGTAAGCGCCGTGCGACGTGCCGATGGCAATGGCCAGCGAATCCACTGG
>CAYMXY010000082.1:2718-3319 GCA_964394525.1 uncultured Gammaproteobacteria bacterium
AAATTCTTCGGCTTGCGCCGGATCGGTTACCAAAATTCTGTTAACGCCGGCTTCGTCTTCCACTCCGCCAATAGTGCCAAGTTCCGCTTCAACGCTTACGCCTAACGGCCGCGCGTAATCTAATACTGCTTTGGTTACCTCCAAATTTTCCTCAAAACTTAACGCGCGTTTGCCGCTGGGATCAAGCGAACCGTCAATCATCACCGAAGTAAAGCCAAGGCCAATGGCGGTTTTCACCACTTCAAGGTCGCTGCCGTGATCTAAGTGCATCGCCAACGGGATTTCCGGATGCTCTTCGACCGCGGCTTGAATGATGTTGCGCAAATAAGTCATGCGCGAATATTTCAAAGCGCCGCGCGACACTTGAATAAACACCGGCGACTGCGTTTCCGCCGCGGCGTCGATAATCGCCTGCACCTGTTCCATGTTGTTGGCGTTAAACGCGCCCACGGCGTAGTGGTTGGCAAAGGCGTGATCGAGAATAATTTTTCCTGGGATAAGCATAGATTTAAGAAAATGAAACGATTAATTGCGTATCGAGCGCGCGGGCAACTTTTTCCAAAAAAGCCACTGTTGGATTATACTTTCCAGATTCAAGTCG
>CAYMXY010000082.1:3401-5442 GCA_964394525.1 uncultured Gammaproteobacteria bacterium
CAATAATCATTTGAACCAATTCAAATTCTGGACCTAATTCATCATAAGCCTTTCGGATTGTCTTATCTTTAAGTAATTGTGTCTTAAAATTAGTGTAGGATCTCATATATTAGTATAATAACGTATATGTTATAATGTGTCAAGCGTTCGTAATCGACGATACGCCAAACCTAATTCCCGCCGCGGTAGTTGTTGAGATTTTTTTACAAAACCATGTAACAAAATAATTGCATTTTGATGAAAAGTGTAAAAAATACGAATTTCTTGTTGTCCTCGAATACGTAATTCATATAAACGCGGCGCGATCTTTTTACTGTGCGGCATGCCTAAATCGTGACTAAACCTTTCTAACAGATCGACGGTGCGTAATACTTTCGCGATGGTAGGCTTCTCTAAATCTTGAATGAACCGTTCTAATTCATCATTAAAAAAGTGTACAATCATGCGGTGGCGGCTTTTATTGATTGGTAGATGGTACGATCAAGAATAATTTTTCCGGGGATAAGCATAGCTTATGCCGCGTATGCCGCGCTACTTTCTCGATTATATTTCATGAGTGCCTGAATCATTGCTTCGACAAAAGCTAAATCGCTCTCTTTTTGTTTTTTAATTACTGCTTGATCAACATCCAACAAAACTATAGACGCTTCAAGCTCCATCTTTTGACTTTTAAGACTATTCAATAAATCATCCGGATCAATTCCGGATTTAATTTTGTCCAAAACTTGTCTCTCTGCTTCATTTATTAGTCGGTGATCTGGCTGGATAATTCTTTCACCTCCCTTTCGCGACCAAAATCCTGCTTGAGGCGGTCTTGTTGTGTCGGGAGTTGATGGTCGTAGTTCTTGTTCCATAATATTAAAATATTAAGTCTAAATTATAAACCGATAATAGCATAAAAAATAGATATTTGTAAAACTACCTTATGCACTTAATCCTTCTAAATATTCCTTCATTAATTCTAACCCATCCTTTTTTAATTGACCAACTCTGGTTGGGGTAACTCCAAGTTCTTTTGCAAATTTTTCTGCTGTTTTACCTTCAATATATAATGCCTTTATAATACTTGCTAGTCTTGCATTTCTTTCATTTAACTTTTCAAGCGCCTTTAACACTAACTTTCGATCAGTACCTATAATCATTTTATCAAGCACGCTAGTCGCGTCTGGATCAGCGATATCATTACTATAAGGTTCATCAGTTGTAGGATTTATTTCATCCAAACTTACGACTCTTGAATGCCCTCTGTCTATACGGTGCTGAATGGTTTCTACATGCTTTATTCCAAGTTCACGGGCTATGGCTTCATCGGTGGCTGCTTCGCCTCTAGCCTTGATTTTATCCTTCGCTAATTTGGCATCTCGCAATTTATTTCGTGTATATCTTGAAGTATGCCGCTGCGCACGCAGGTAATCTGACATTGCTCCTAAAATTCTTATAGATAGATAATTATTCTGCACAATATAAGAAACATTATTATCCATCCTTGGTAATGCTTTAATCAACGCTAGACGAGCTTCCTGTTGAAGATCTAAAATTTGGGCATGATCAAGTTGAGGAAATCGTCTAAGTATAGTCTTAATAGCGCCTGCTATTAATCTTTCATAAGGTTGCATATCAACTTCGTTGTTTGAGGATTTAATAGGCCGCGCTCTTTCGTGAGAAATCATATTTTTATGATTTTAAATCGGTACTGTTTGTTTTTCCATAAAGATATTTATCCAGATTACTGGCTAAATCAGCCGGCACTTTTTCTCCGGGAAGAGCATTGATGCGTTTTGCCATGGCAGCTAAATCAGGCGCTGGCTTTACTTTAGTTGGGATGTGTTTCTGCTTAAATAAGCCGCGCATAAACTCAAGTCCCCATTTCCCAAGAAGCCAGATACTTTTTTTGTTCCGGCGTTAATTGTTCCAATTTTAAGCCGAGCGTTTTTAATTTGAGACGCGCCACTTGGTCGTCGATAGTGGCGGGCACGTCATAAACTTTCGGCAATAAGCTGTCGCTGTGTTTGATTGCCCATTCGGTGGTTAAGGCTTGCAC
>CAYMXY010000083.1:0-2465 GCA_964394525.1 uncultured Gammaproteobacteria bacterium
CTTCAGCGCGTCTGGCTTTGATGACAGTTGAATATGCCGGCATTCTGGCAATAGAAATTGTGGCATTATCTGAACCAACCTTGGTTCGTAAATTAGCAGATTACAAAGCCGAACTTAAAAACAAAGTGCAGCAAGCGGTTGAACGACTAGAACCATAAATTATTATTATGGTGCGCTACGAGATTGTAATTCCGGCGTATAATGAAGCGCATCGCATTCAACGCACCCTTGACCACTATTTGCGTTTTTTTGATGAGACCGTGAATTTTATTGTTGTGCTTAATGGCTGCCGTGATCAAACATTGACGGTAATAGAAAAAGTGTCTGCCAAGTTTCCCGGCCGGATCACCATTGTCAATATTTCGGCGGCGATCGGTAAAGGCGGCGCCATTCGTGAAGGCTGGGCGCGGACGCAGGCCGACTGGGTGGGAATGGTTGATGCCGACGGCGCGACCGATCCGCAGGAATTTAGCAAATTGATGCAGGCCGCCGCGGGTCACGATGGAGCCATTGCTTCGCGTTTTTTGCCCGGTGCTAAAATTGTGGCGCGCGTTTCGTGGATGCGTAGTTTGGTAAGTGTTTTGGCAACCAGAATTATTCGACTGCTTTTTTGTTTACCTTATTCCGACACCCAATGCGGCGCCAAAGTGTTCCGTCGTCAGATTATCTATCCGCTTTTGCCGAAATTTACCACGACCAACTGGCTGTTTGATGTGGAGCTGTTGTGGTGGCTGCGCCGGCAACGACGCGATATTGTTGATGTGCCGACGATTTGGGTAGATCAACCCGGTTCAGCTTCACTAGGACATAATTGGAAATTTCTTTTTACTGCTGGTCACCTGTTTGGGAACATGATTACGCTACGTTTGCGTATATTAAAACAAGCGGACTAAAAAATTATCAATTTACAAAAACAAATCATTCGCTTATAGTTAGGCCATGAAAAGATCGAAACGGCTAATTGTTGTAGTTTTTTTGGGGGCAGCGCTGATAACAATTATTGGTTGGCGGTTGTGGCCATATCTTCAGAATCAAAACCGTCCAGAGAAAAAAACCGAAATTTCGGCAGTGGCAACATTTTATCCAGCAGGATATTTAGTTGAAAGAATTGGTGGTCAAATGGTGACCTTGAAAGTGTTGGTGCCATCGGGAGTGGAACCACACGACTACATTCCGTTACCAGATGACGTGACCGCTATTTATCGTTCCGATTTGTTTGTGGTTAATGGCTACGGGATTGATGCCTGGGCAGAGGAGCTGGATGATGATTTTAGTTCACCAAGTCACCGTACCGTGGTGTTGGCTGATTATTTACCAACTTCGGCTTTAACCAACGACACATCATCAGTCACCGATCCGCATTTTTGGTTGGATCCAGAGCTGTTTCAAAGTAGCGCCATTGCGGTGCGTGATGCTTTGATGACGCTTGATCCAGTGAACGCCGCTAGCTATAACAAAAATGCCGCCGCATTATTAGACGACTTGGTAAATTTAGATCAAAGTTACCTTACTGGTCTTGATAATTGTGATCGGCGCATGATCATTGTTTCACACGAAGCTTTTGGTTATGTGGGTAGGCGATACAACATTACGGTGCTGCCCATTGCCGGATTGTCGCCAGATAACGCGCCATCGGCTAATACCTTAGCTAGTTTGGCGGCCACAGCCAAAGCCAACGGCATCAAACACGTGTTTTTTGAAACATTAGTCAGTCCAGAACTGGCGCAAACGTTAGCAGCAGAAATTGGTGCGACCACTTTGGTATTGAATCCGTTAGAAGGGTTAACGCCCGAGGAACAGGCGGCCGGCAAAGATTATTTTTCAATTATGCAACAAAATTTGACGGCTTTGCGCACCGCCATGCAATGTGATTGAAGATACGCTATACTATTATTAATGAATTTTGCCGCTTACACTAATCAGTCTACCGAGGCCAGCTTGGCTAATTTTGGTGTTAACGCGGCGACTGGTTTAGATCAAAAAAAAGTAGCGGCCTTGCGCGTTAAATTTGGCACAAATATTTTGGATAAAAAAACTATCAGCGGCTTAAAGATTTTTTTGCGACAGTTTCGTTCATCATTTGTTTATTTGTTATTAGCCGCCGCTGGTTTGGCCTTGTTATTGGGGGAAATGATTGATGGCGCGATGATTTTTTTGTTTGTCGCGATCAATTCCGTGCTCGGATTTTTTCAAGAATACCGTTCCGAAAAAACCAGTCAATTGTTAAAACGATACTCGATCCCTCATACTAAAGTGCTCCGTGGTGGAGTAGAACAACGACTACCAAGTAGTGAAATAGTGCCCGGAGACATTATATTGTTAGAGGCTGGTGACATTGTGCCGGCCGACGTTCGCGCTCTAAAATTATCTGACTGCTTGGTTGATGAATCAGTGTTAACTGGGGAATCGGCGCCAGTTCAAAAAATTACAAACGCTCTTCCGCAAGCGACCAATGAAATTTATCA
>CAYMXY010000083.1:2553-2766 GCA_964394525.1 uncultured Gammaproteobacteria bacterium
CTACTGGCCAAGCCACTGTGATGGGTGAACTGGCCAAACTGGCCACTCAAACCAAACGCAGTAGCAGCTTTGAATTAGAGATCAATCGTTTTAGTCGGTTTATTTTTGGATTAGTCTTGGTCACGTTGGTGGCGGTAGTGGGGATGCACCTAGCGTTTAAGGGTTTTGCCACCTGGCCAAGTTTGTTAATTTTTGCTATTGCCTTGGCGGTTG
>CAYMXY010000083.1:2776-5354 GCA_964394525.1 uncultured Gammaproteobacteria bacterium
CTTTATCACGCGGCGCTTTGCGTTTATCAAAAAAACATGTGGTGGTGAAGCGGTTAACAGCCATTGAAGATTTGGGCGGCATTGAAGTGCTGTGTACCGATAAAACCGGCACCATCACCGAAAATAAATTAACGGTGGCGGAAATTAAAGCAACCGATCAAGCACAAACATTGCAAGCCGCCGCTTGGGCGTGTTTGGAAGTAGTGCAGGACCAATCGCAACAGCCTAACAATGCCTTTGATCTGGCCATCTGGCGAGCACTGACCGATCAGCAGCGCGCCACCGTGGTGCACACTCGGCGGCTGGATGAAATTCCGTTTGATCCGCAGCGGCGGCGGAATAGCGCTTTAATCGAGAGTGATCATAAACGGCAGTTGATTGTGCGCGGCGCGCCGGAACTAATTTGCACTTTTTGTAATTTGACGGCGGCTGATTGTGACGCAATTAAACGCTTCGAAGCGGCGGAAGGTTATCACGGTCGCCGCGTAATTGCTGTTGCCAGTAAACCATGGAGCGACGATCATTATTCAGTGGAAGCAGAAACCAGCAAGCTAAATTACCTTGGTTGTATTTCTTTCGTTGATCCGATTAAAGAATCTACACCGGCGGCTATCAAACATGCTCAGCAACTGGGCGTGGCGGTAAAAATGCTTACTGGCGACGGAAAAGAAGTGGCCGGCGCAGTGGCAGCCAGTATTGGTTTGGTGGAAAAAGCCGAAGCAGTGTTATTGGGCGCAGAGTTGGAGGCGATGCCGCCTGCCCGTCAACTGGAAGCAGTGCGCCGTTATCAGGTGTTTGCGCGCATTTCCCCTCAACAAAAATATCGCATTATTGAGTTACTGCAACAGCAGAATTTGCACGTTGGTTTTTTGGGTGAAGGCATTAACGACGCGCCGGCTTTGAAAAAAGCTAACATTGCTTTGGTGGTGCAAGGGGCTTCAGATATAGCGCGCGAAGCCGCCGATATTATTCTTTTAAAACAAAGTCTGGAAGTAATTATTGACGGTATTCGCGAGGGGCGCGCCGTCTTCGCTAATTCAATTAAATATATTCAAGCGACCTTGTCTTCCAATTTTGGAAATTTTTACGCCGTTGCGATTGTTTCTTTATTTATAGATTTTTTGCCGATGTTGCCGCTGCAAATTTTGTTGGTGAATCTGTTATCGGATTTTCCGATGATATCGATTGCGGCGGATCGAGTTGATGCTACTGAACTCACTCGACCAAAAAGTTATCATGTTAAAGATATTTTGTTGTTGGCGACTTTTTTGGGAATAGTCAGCACGGTATTCGATTTCGCCTATTTTGCCATTTTTAAGGATTTGTCGCCCAGTGGTTTGCAGACTAACTGGTTTATCGGCAGCATTATTACTGAATTGTTGTTCTTATTTTCCATTCGGACACGGGGATTTTTATTAAGAGGGGCGCGGCCGGCCGGCGTGATTATTGGTTTAAGCGTTCTGGCGGCGGCGGCTACCATCGCCATTCCCTATACAACTTTTGGCCAGCGCATTTTTCAATTTATCAGTCCATCCTGGCAGCAGTTGGTGTTAATTTTGGGTGTGGCGTTAGTTTATTTAATCGTGACCGAAGCGGTAAAAAAATTATATTTTAAAGCAGTTCGAACTGTATGAAAAAAAATATTCGTGTTTTTAGCGCCTGTTTAATTTTTATTTTTACCCTCGGCGCAGGTTGTTCATCAACCTTCCGGTCAACCAACCATTCGTGTTGGCTATTTTCCAAATATCACTCACGCTCAAGCGTTGATTGGTTTGGCTGATGGCACTTTTCAAAAAGCTGTCGGTGAAAACGTAACCATTGAATCAACCACATTTAACGCCGGACCAACGGAAATCGAGGCGCTTTTTGTAGGAGAAATTGATCTAGGGTATATTGGCGCCAGTCCAGCATTGAACGGATTTGTGCAATCACAAGGTGAAGCACTGCGGATTGTGGCCGGAGCCATGTCTGGCGGAGTGGCGTTGGTTTTGCAACCGGAGTTGGCCGCCGACTTCGCCGCGCGCGGTGCCGAGGCGTTGCGTGGAAAAACTATTGCCTCACCGCAGCAAGGC
The DNA here is from genome assembly GCA_964394525.1 of uncultured Gammaproteobacteria bacterium. Classification (GTDB taxonomy): domain Bacteria; phylum Patescibacteriota; class Patescibacteriia; order UBA9570; family UBA9570; genus CAYMXY01. The sequence goes on from CAYMXY010000083.1 coordinate 4,849, forward strand.
AACACCCAAGATATTTCTTTAAGAACTTATTTGCAGGATAACCAATTAAGTGATGTTGAAGTTGTTCCAATCGCCAATGCCGATCAACTGGCATTATTTGCCGATGATGAATTAGACGGAGCCTGGGCGCCGGAACCATGGGCTGCGCGCTTGGTGCAGGAAGCCGGCGGCGTGGTAGCGTTGGATGAACGTGATTTATGGCCTAACGGCCAGTTTGCCACCACAGTGGTAATCGTGCGAACTGAATATCTCGAACAAAATCCTGAACTGGTGCAAGCCTGGGTGAACGGCCACAGCGCGGTTACAGAATGGATGATCGCCAATCCCACGGAGGCGCAAGCAACGGTCAACAAAGAAATCGAAATTATCACCGGCCAAGCACTGGCTGATGAAATCTTAACTACCGCTTGGAACCGTTTACAGCCGCAAACGACTTTATTGCGCGATTCCATCACCACTTTCGCCAAGCAAGCAGAAGCTCTGGGGTTTCTTGACATAAACCGCGT
>CAYMXY010000084.1:0-3325 GCA_964394525.1 uncultured Gammaproteobacteria bacterium
GTGATAAATGTAAAAAGCAAATCATTTCCACCTATCCACCAGATTCGCCTTACACGGTTTACTGCCAAGAATGTTTCTGGGAGATGATGGCGTAAGGTAACAACTTGCTAATTACGGCTGAATGGGCTAGGTTTATTTTATGCGTTTCGATATTCTCACTATTTTTCCGCATTGTCTTGATTCGTATTTAACCGAGTCTATTTTGAAAATTGCGCAGGAGAAAAAAAAGATCGAAATTGTTTGCCACGATATCCGTGCTTATTCTAAAGACAAACATCACAAAACCGACGATCTGCCTTACGGCGGCGGGCCTGGCATGGTAATGATGTTGCAACCAATTTATGATTGCCTGCAGGCAGTGCCGCGGTTAAAAAAAAGTCACATTATTATGTTTGATCCGGGTGGTCACGAATACTCTCAAGTGACCGCTACAACTTACAGCGCCGCTTACGATCAACTAATTTTGCTGTGCGGCCGTTATGAAGGATTCGACGAGCGCGTGTACAATTTGGTTGATGAACGCGTTTCGATTGGCAAATATGTTTTAAGCGGCGGCGAGTTGGCAGCAGCGGTAGTGGTAGAAACAATAACGCGATTGTTGCCGGGCGTTCTAGGCGACGCCCAATCAACTACCGTGGAAACATATAGCGGCAGTTTGGATTACGTGGAATATCCGCAATATACACGGCCGGAAGTATTTACTGGCACTGCAGATGAATCATGGCGAGTACCGCCGGTGCTGCTTTCCGGTAATCACGCAAAAATTGAACAATGGCGCAAAGAGCATATAAAGAAATCCCTGGGCACGGATACTATTCATACCAACCGCGACTGATCGCGGCAGGATGAACAATTTTCCGTAACCCAGGGACAGTTCCTCCGTTTCCACCCCCTCAGAACAGTTCGAGGTCGCCGAGCTCGATCACCCGCACGACGTCCCGGCGCTCGCGCACCAGGAAGGCGTCGTACCCCTTAAAGCGCCGGCTGTCCTTGAGGAAGAGGGTGGCCAGCCACCACTCTTCACCGCCGACCAGGATCGAGCCGGAACCGTTGGGGTGAGGCCCGATGACCACATCCTGCTGATTCTTGGCGTTGGTGAGCGAGAAGCGCGGACCGGGCGGCTGACAGATGATGCCACCGATCCGCTGATTCGGCGTGGTGGGCTGCCCCTTGGCGTCGACGAAGCCGATCCCCTCGACGATCGGAACAGCGAAGGCCAGATCCGGATCCACTTCGATCAGCGGTTCCCCGTACTGACCGTTGTAGATACGGTAGTAGCGCCGCCACGACCCGTCCGGAGCCAGATTGAAGATCTCGTAGCCATCGGGCCGCAGCACGACGGTCCACTGTCCGAACTGAAAGCGGGCTTCCTCAACCCGCAAAGCCTCTGACATTTTTCGAACCTCATTTCCCTTTGGCCTGCTTGCCGCTGGGAGATGATAAAGAAACCGTATTTGTTCTCCGTCTTACCTCGACCAAGGCCGAGTTCAGACACGACTACGGTTCCAGCACATCATTGTTTGCCTTCCAGCCGAAGCCAGACACAATGCTGTGCTCATGTTTGAAAAAAACAGTTTTATTACTCGCTGTTGCTCCCAAACATTATTTTGAAACGCGCTGCCGTTTTATGGCTTCAATTAAACGTTGTGTTTCAGTATCACAACGCTCTCTATTTTCAAACAATTTTTCCCAAGTAAGCACTGTATAGCCGTCGTATGCGACTTTGTCAAGCGCTTGCTGAAGAATGTTGCAGGCTTCTGAGTGAGGTAATTCTACTGTGTAACGAAAGAACAATTTGGTTGTTTGAGGCAGCGATTCTGCTGAAATGGGTAGACTAACTGATTCAATTTCCCTTTTTTCTTTACCTTGAAAATATACGCCGGTATTTCGTTGTGATAAAACAATCGGTTGACGGACGGCTGCCACTGGGTCAACTAGATAATAGAGATGATTAATGAATGCAGCTAATTTTTTACGCACAGTTGCTTCACCATTTTTTTGTCGTTCTTGGTCAACCGTAATTCCTAAATAACGTACCTCGTCGGCGGTTTTACCGATACGTTCTAATAAATAATAATCACCTAGTTTGATTAAACAAGTCGCTGGCATTACCATGGTTTTTTCCAATTCATGTTTCATCATTTCGAGTTCTGCGCGTAATAGAATACCCAGACGCTCACCCAAACCAATTCCTTTCACTAATACCGTACGCGCTCGTGCTTCAAGACCTAAACGTTTATGCGCTTGCGCTAATTCGTTGGCGGCTTGAACCGCGGCATTGATATATCCGTGATCAGTTAAATCATCAACGGCTAAACTTAAATAGTGTAACCCGCGTTCGGTATCTCCAAGACGCAGCGTTAACCGGCCAATATCTAAAAAGGTGCGTCCAATGTGCATATCATCTCCCAGTTGCCGGCGACGCTGCGCTAAAGTTACTAATTGATCGGGCATATCGGCAGTAATAGCATGTTCGGCTCTTTGTACTAACAAGCCATGAAAAATTTTAAAGTGTTGCCAACGTAAATTAGGATCTTGTTGAAATTGAGGATCATTTTGTAATGCTCGCATGCCTTGACGATTATGTTCAAGTGCTTCTGTTACCAGACCTTGACGATGAAGCGTAGCTGCCATGGAATTATAAATATGTGCCCGCGGTAAAACTGGCAGCACATCTTCTGGTAGCGCCACAACGGCTTGAGCTAAGACAATGGCTGATTGATCGCGTTTGAGATGGTATAAAGTTGAAATTGATTCGGCAACGGCCATTGGATCAACGCCACCGTTTCTGATCAACTCCTCGCTTTGACGTGACTGAGTTAATTTAGCAAAGCCTGAACCGATCCATCGCTCCATCACCGTTAAAGCCGCTTGGATTAAGTGTAAATATTCACCATTTTTACCCTTGGTTAAAACCAGATATTCTAAAAGCTGATAATTTTTCAAAAAAGTGGCAATCGCCATAGTATTTTCTGTGCGCACAGCTTCAGTAAATGCACCAATGATCTCTGCTGAGTGTTCTAATTCACCAAATAATAAACTTGATGGGTCAGCCGCTTCAACTGCCGCGGCGGTTGGTATGCGATCAAATATCTTAGGATTTTTTTCTGACATGATGGTTTGATATATATAGTTGTACAACTTGTTCAATCATGCCAAATGTTAAGGCGTCGCCAACATTATGCAGCAAGCGACTAGGATGAAAAAAAGTGGCGATATCTGACGGTTGAATATGATAGCGCGCAAAAAGATTTGGCGTAGCCGCTAATTGGCGGATAAAATTTATTTGATATCGCGGGAAAAAGAACTGCGCGCGGAGCCCGTC
>CAYMXY010000084.1:3343-4818 GCA_964394525.1 uncultured Gammaproteobacteria bacterium
GCCGGCACGGGAATAGATTTATTAAACAAGGAAACCGTGCACGGCGGCGATACCGCCCGATCTGGTCGCATAATTTTTTTAACCTCGGAATGGTATTGCGTCGCCCAACACAATTCGTTCACTTTCAAAGCAACAATTTCATGAGTGGCACGATCGCGGCCGAGCACGCGCACATTATAATATTGACCGCCGCGCCGTATTTGAAAAGTATTACGTTGCTCTTGTGCCGCCGCGATGCGATAGTTATTATTCGATTCAACGGCGAAAGCTGGCGCAACCGACCGCCACACTTTATCATTACGTCCGGCCGCTGTTACATCAATAATCTGCGTACCAATATTTAATCGACCGGTTAATGGTTGCGCTGCTCTCCCTTGAACCGGCTTGCCCAAACCCAAAACCCGATCCGCCAATACTTGATAACTCATACAGATTGCCCATAGCCCAATCTGACGGCGCAATACTTCAGTAATTAATTCTGCGACTGGCGCGTAATACGGCTGATCCGATCGCCCATCGCCGCCGCTCATCATTACAAAAATTACCTTTTCCAAACCACCCAACAGGCGTTTACGATCCGAAGCGCTAATTTGGCCGGTGGCAGAAATCTTCACATGCTGTCCGGGAACAGCTGACCAATTCTGTTGAGGATGCGCCAGGCTGATTTCTTGTACAAAGCCAGCGGCACGGATTGCTGGATGAATCGTTTTAATTAAGGCAGCGCGAGTTTGTAACGACCGGCTATACACCCGAATCTCGCCGCCGTGAGAACGTAAGCGCCGTCTAATTTCCCATAAACCGTTAAGCGTTGCTTGCAGCCGTTCCGGCGTAATTATCAATGGCGGCTGGCCAGCAGCATTAATTACCGATTGAAAATCAGCCACCCTCAGCCAGCGATGGTAGCTTCGTCCTTGTTCACTAAACCCAACTGGAAACATCTGCCTACAATAGCAAACGTCGCCAGCCATTGACAACATTTTACCCCTTTTGTAGAATAGCGAAGCTAGAATTTATATTCAAAATTTCTATCGCCCTTTATAAAAACGCTGAAGTGAGGTGAAAAGATCAATTTTCATCCCATTTCAGGGTTTTTATTTGTCCCTGACACGAACTTTGACAATTGAAACCTGAGCCCAGAAATGAGACAGATGCGAAGTTGTGGAGACGCAGCCGCGACCGAGCCGTAGTAGAGCTACGGTGAGAGAGCGGCGGCGGCGAACAACGAGTCACGAAGTGGTTCTGCTGCCCGGAACGTCCGGCTCTACCGGAAGGTACGGACAGCAGAACAGCTGACCATTTCTGGGTTCAGGTTATTGACAATCAAATTGTGGTGTAGGATCACAAAGTCGAATGAACAATTCATTCAACAATTCCTTACTTCGGTCAATGACCGAGGTAAAACCCGGTTTAATATCCGGGCAAAAAAATATTAAATATTGAGACGTGTCAGACTTTGTCTGGCACAGTCTTTACTG
>CAYMXY010000084.1:4828-5320 GCA_964394525.1 uncultured Gammaproteobacteria bacterium
AAATAACATAAATCCCCCTGCACCTAAATATGGTGCAGGGTCTTTACTGAGAGTTTGATCCTGGCTCAGGATGAACGTTGGCGGCGTGTCTTAGGCATGCAAGTCGAGGGACGGTTCCCCTCAAGGGGAATACGGACCGGCAGACGGGTGAGTACGACAGTGGTAATCTACCTCGAAGTCTTGAATAACCCGGCGAAAGCTGGACTAATACAAGATGGTCAAGGGGGGACATAAGTCATTCCCTTGTAAAACTAGCGAGCAATCGTTAGCGCTTTGAGAGGAACCTTTGGTCTATCAGCTAGTTGGTGAGGTAATGGCCCACCAAGGCTATGACGGATAGCGGGCGTGAGAGCGTGACCCGCCTCAGTGGCACTGAAATACTGGCCACACTCCTACGGGAGGCTGCAGTCGAGAATTTTCCGCAATGCCCGCAAGGGTGACGGAGCGACGCCGCGTGCAGGATGAAGGCCTTCGGGTTGTAAACTGCTTTTA
>CAYMXY010000085.1:0-5265 GCA_964394525.1 uncultured Gammaproteobacteria bacterium
CAGGTGTTAGTTGGTTATCTTGTTCCGAGTGTATTGGGTGTGGCTGCGTTGCTGACAATGGCGGTTATTTATTTTCGTAAATTTCCCAAAGTGGCGGCGTTAGATTTAGAAGCCATGACTTTACATCGCCAACAGGCGCGCAAAGCCGTTTTAGTGCAAGAACGGTTGCGGCGGAAGTGGGCGTTGGCGCGGCAAAGCGCGCGGGCTTTTTTCACACCTATTTTGGCGGTGCTGCGGCGGTTATTTCGCGGGTTGATTAGTTATTTACAAAGACTAGAACAACGCTATCAGCAAGCCGCTAAAGCGTTACCAAGCGGCGCTGCCGTTACCGAAAAAATTACACCACCAGCCGCCGTTGCTAAATTATTGCAAGAGGCCGATGGGTTGCTGACTGAAGAAAAATATGTAGAAGCCGAGAAAAAATACATTGCTGCCATTACCATAGACGCCCGTTCAATCGGCGCTTATCGCGGTTTGGCTGCGGTCTATGAGGGCACCAATGACTGGCCGCACGCCATTGCTACGTTGCAATTTTTGGAACAACTTGACCCAAAAGACGAGACCACTTATCGTCAACTGGGCAAGGTGTACCAGCAAGCCGAAAAATATGAAGAGGCGATGGATGCTTACGAGCAGGCGTTGGCGTTGGCGCCTAATAATCCCAAAAATCTTGACCACTTGCTGGAAATTGCTATTCTAAACAAACTCAAGTACAAAGCGCAAAGTTTGCATGATCGTTTGCGAACGGTGAATCCGGATAATCAGAAATTATCGAAGTATCAGGAGCAAATTGATCAGTTATAAGCCGATGTAGCTCAGCTGGTAGAGCAACTCCATGGTAAGGAGTAGGTCCGCAGTTCAAATCTGCGCATCGGCTCAAGAAGGTTTTCAGTATTTCAATTTGGTGCTATCGTAAAGCTATTATGCGCCGGTCGGAAATACGCAAAGATTACATTCAAAATAAATACGTGATTATTGCGCCGCTCCGTGGCACACGTCCACATGACGTTAATTATCCAACTGATGAACGGCGCAAAGGCACTACCAGTTCTCACCCCGCCAAATGCGTTTTTTGTCCGGGGGCGTTGAAACGATCGCAGATTGTGGCGCAATACGGTCCGGCTCACCCGTGGCAAATTGTGGTATTGAAAAATAAATTTCCGGCAGTATCGGTGAATAATCCAAAGGCTTATGGTATGCAGGAAGTGGTGGTTGAAACACCGCGCCGCGACGAACATTTAGATGAATTGCCGATTGAACATATTGCTAGGTTGTTGGAGGTTTATGGCGAGCGGACGAAAGCGATTTCAAATAATCATAAAATTGAATATATTTTGATTTTCAAAAATGACGGCGGGAAGGCTGGTGCTTCGTTGCAGCACGCTCATTCACAAATTTTTGCTACTAAATTTTTACCGCCGCATTTGGCTGATAAAGCGCAGGAAGTGCAACGTTATAAATTAAAATTCGGTCGTTGTGTTTATTGTGATGTCATTGCCCAAGAGCTGCGCGGGCCGCGCTTAATTTATCGCGACGATTATGTGGTGGCTTTCTGTCCTTATGCATCACTGCATAACTATGAAGTCTGGATATTGCCGCAACGTCATTTTGATAATATTACCGAAATTACTCAGCCGGAACGAATGGCTTGGGCAAAAATTTTGAAACATATTCTTTTCAAAATTTCTCATCAACTGAGGTTGCCGTACAATTATTATTTTCATCAAGTGATTTTTGATGAGGATCAGCATTTATACATGAAAATTACGCCGCGCGGTTCGGTTTGGGCTGGTGTTGAAATTGGTTCCGGTTTGATTATTAATCCAATTCCTCCAGAGACTGCCGCCATATTTTATAAAAAAGGTTTGTCGGTTAAAAAATGATTGAACATGCGGCACGGCGTTGGCATGGAAGCGTATCGTAACTGTGTGGCGGCGGAAACGCTGCGCCAGCGGCGGCAAAGCGGTCAACCATTGCGATTAGCGTTGGTGGATATTGATGAAACGATGATTGGTAAGCCAGTAATACAGCGGCGGGCGAGACATTTATTGGCGGCGCGTGGTTATGTGGTGTGTTTTGTTACCTCGCGCACTTCGGAAATAGTAATGAGTTGGTATGCGCGGCGCCTGTCGGTGGCGGAAGTACGTCGGCGGCCAGTGGCTTTGTTAAAATCAGTGCGCCGGCAACAGTCATTAGCGAGCAGTAGTCGGTGGCGCGCGGTTGACCCGGCCAGTCTGCCAACCATGGTTGATGTAATTGACCCGGCTATTATCGCTGCCACCACCGGAGTTGAATTGTTCATCCAGCAACCAAACGGCGGCTATTGGCCGGATCAAGAATGGAAATGCAGTTTGAGCGTTTTGGGAACAAGCGCGCACTGGCGAAGGGAATGTTTGCGGCTAATCAAACAGTTTCGCGATCAGATGAGCGGCCGAAAAAGTGAAGCAGTGCGACTACCAGTGGCGGAGTCAGTTAGGAATTATCGAATTGGTCGAAGTATTGTTTTTCCGCCGCCTTATCGCGTGCAGGTAGATTTTGCCACGGCGACTGACAAAATATCTTTTCAAAAATTATTACGGCGTGAACGGCAATATGCTTGGATCGAAGAAAGTAATCCAGCGCACGACAGCTATTCTTTATACATTATTCCGCGCGGCATCAATAAACAAACCGTGGCCGACAGAATTATTAGCCAATTAGCACAGGCGGTTGGCGCAGCACCGGCCAGACTGGAGGTTTTATGTGTCGGCGACAGTATGAGCGATTTAATGATGGGTTTGCGGGCGGGTGCTGCCGCTGGTGTCAAGGCAACATTTCTAGTTGTTGGTGGATCACGCTTAACCCAACCGTTAACTAGTCGCAATCAGGCTGAGTTCGCAGGTAACTCGCTATCGGCAATTAAACACCATCTGCACAAGACAAACCATCGTCGTGGCTGGTATACTTTTAAGCAAGCTGGTGTCAGTCGGCCGGTAGTATTCGGCGATCTGGCTTTCTTTGGCACCATTGGCCCACAAACAATCTGCGCTTATCTTAAAACTCAACCATAACATCACCTATTCATGAACACTCAAACCGTTTCGCCTTATCAAGACTGCCTCGATTACATTCATAATTTTTGGCAGCGTTTAACCAATACGCATCGTCAAGACGAAGGTATTATCATTGGTTTGCCGCAGCCGTTTGTGTCGCCGAGTGAAGGAATTTTTCAAGGCGATCAATTTTATTGGGATAGTTATTTTATTATTCTTGGTTTGGTGCTGGATAAAAAGTTGATGCCGCTGGCGCAGGGAATGGTTGATAATCTGGTTTATTTATGGCAACGTTTCAAAATTATTCCGTCGCGCAATCGGTTTTACAACACCGGTATTTCTCAACCGCCTTTATTGACCAGTATGATGTGGGAAGTGTTTGCGCAGACCGGCGATAAAGTTTGGTTAAAAAAAGTAGCCGCGGTGGCGGCGCAAGAATACGAATACTATTGGTTATTCGACGGCAGCGATCAACAACGCGCTGAAGTTCACAATGTTTATCGCGGTTTGTCGCGCTATTGCGATCATTATTTAACTCACGCAACCGCTGAACATGAATCCGGCTGGGACATGACCTCGCGTTTTTCCGGCCAGTGTTTGAATTTTTTACCGATAGATTTGAATTGTTTATTGTATCGTTATGAAATAGATTTGGCGCGCGCTTATGAACTGTTAGGCGAACAGGAGGAAGCCGATCGCTTTAGCGCCGCCGCCAAACGGCGCCAAGCCATGATGATGGAACTGATGTGGGATGAAGTAAGCGGTTTTTTCTTTGATTATAATTATGTTGAGCAACGGCGCAGTTCAGTGTGGTCGCTGGCCGGATTTTTTCCGTTGTGGGCAAATTTAGCTTCACCTAATCAGGCTGAACACGTCCGCCAGCAGCTAAAGCAATTTGAATTTGCGGGCGGCTTGGCTACTACGCGCCGGCCAACAACGCCAACATCAACAACAACATCAGCCATCGCCTCCAGCGTCACTCAACGGGATTATCCAAACGGTTGGGCAAATTTGCACTGGATCGTGGTGCGCGGTTTGTTGAATTACGGCTATATCGACGATGCCGAGCGAATCACAAAAAAATGGTTAGATCTCAACGCTAAAATCTTCCGCGACACCGGAAAATTTTGGGAGGCCTACGATGTGGTTAATCAAACCGTCGCCGCCAACGAACGTTACCCGCGCCAAAGCGGTTTTGGTTGGACGAATGGTGTGTTTGCGCGTCTGGCACAAGAACACAAATAATAACCGCTTGCGCTTATCTTCAAAAAATGATAAACTTTTTTATATTTTGTAAACTATGAGTCTGCGCATTGCTCAATTAGCTCCACTTTGGGAAAATATTCCACCACCACTTTATGGCGGTACTGAACGCGTGGTCTATCATCTGACTGAAGGTTTGGTAAAAAGCGGTCACGACGTTACTTTATTTGCCTGCGGCACTTCGCAAACGTCTGCTAAACTGGTATCGCTTTACCCCCGACCGTTGTATCGCGACGGCATTCCTTGGACTAATTTAATGTATCCGTTGCTTAATATTACGGAAGTGTTTGATCGGGCCGATCAGTTTGACATTATTCATGTCCATTTGAATTTGGCTCAAGATTTTGTGGCATTGCCGTTGGCGCGGCAGTTGGCGCGTAAGGTTTTATTTACCATGCATTTTCCTTATCCGGCGTCGGCTGGTTTAACGGATCGGCATTTAGTGCTACAAAAATATAAAGATTTGCAATATTCTTCAATCTCCAATTCACAGCGTCAAGGCGGCGCTAATCTTAATTGGTTAGCCACGGTTTATAACGGTATCGATTTGGCAACCTATCAACTTCATCCTCAACCGAAGGATTATTTCATTTGGGTAGGAAAATTTAATCCGGATAAAGGCGTATATGAAGCCATTCAAGCGGCAAGACAGGCAAATGTAAAATTAATCTTGGCCGGCACAATCGACACCTTAGAACCGCGCAATCATAATTATTATAAAAATAAAGTTGAACCGTTGATTGATCAAAAACAAATTGTTTATATCGGTGAAATCAATGATCAACAGAAAAACGACTATTTCGGCAATGCCATTGCCTTGCTCAACCCAATCCAGTGGAATGAACCTTTTGGTTTGGTGATGACTGAAGCCATGATTACCGGCACGCCAGTGATTTCTTATCGGCAAGGCTCGGCACCAGAGTTGATTGATGACGGTGTGACTGGTTTTTTAGTGGATACGGTAGATGAT
>CAYMXY010000086.1:0-4150 GCA_964394525.1 uncultured Gammaproteobacteria bacterium
ATGGTTGCAGGCCTGGGGAATGGTTTTTTTTGATTTAGGGGCCAGTGAAATTAAAAACGATGATGATTATCCGGACTATGCTTTGGCTGTGGCGCAAAAAGTGGCCGCTGACCCAGCCAACGATAAAGGTATTTTGGTTTGCCGCTCGGCCGCCGGCATGGTAATTGCAGCCAATAAAGTTCCGGCCATTCGGGCGGTGGCGCCAATGTCGGTGATAGCCGCTGCTCATAGTCGCGAGCACAACGATGCCAATGTGCTGGGTTTATCCGCCGATTGGTTAAATGAAGATGAAGCGCGTACCATTGTGCAAACTTGGCTAACCACGCCATTTTCGCACGCCGAACGGCACCAGCGGCGGTTAGTAAAAATTGCCGAGTTTGAAAAGAAAACGCAGTTGTCAGCTACCGCTGGCGCGTCAGCTCAATCATCAGTCAGCGCCACCGTATGATATCTGTACAGCCGGCTATTCTTGAACATGACCTTCAGTCTATCCAACGTCGACTAGATTCAGTTCGTTCCATTTGCGATGAAGTTCATCTCGACATTATGGACGGAGAATTCGTGCCCAACACCACAGTTAATGATCCAAATGAAATTGCACAGCTTAATTGGGGTAAACTGCGTGTTTCACTTCATTTAATGATCGCGCGACCCGAATTGTATCTGCGGCGCTGGGCGTTTCCGGAAGTATCAAGTATGGTGGTGCATCGCGAGGCAGTTACCAATTTGCCTGATTGCGTGAATCAAATTCGCCAGTTGCAGAAGCAAGTGGCGGTAGCGCTTAATCCCAGCACCACCAGTTACGATATTAAAGACTATTTGTCGTTACTCGATTTTGTTATGATTATGGGGGTGGAGCCGGGTTTTGCGGCACAGGCGTTTGATCACGATGTAATTGATAAAATTAGTTACCTGCACGATCTAGCGCCGGCTTTACCGATTGCGGTTGATGGCGGAGTCAATTTGAAAACTAAACCAGCGCTGGTTCGAGCCGGCGCCACCATTTTATGCGCCAACAGTTATTTATTCAAAACCGACGATTTACAAACAGCCTATAATTTGTTAAAGCAGTAGTATGACAACGCACCGACTAACCGATTTAAAACAATTACGACTTAAGGCCATAGATATTCGGATGGATTTGCTCAAGGCCTTGGCTAAGGCTGGTTCGGGGCATTCAGCCGGGCCTTTGGGCATGGCCGACATCTTTACGGCTTTATTTTTTAATGTGGCCAACATTGACCCGGCTCAGCCTGACTGGCCGGAACGAGACCGAATAATTTTATCGAATGGGCACATTTGTCCGGTGCTTTATTCCACCATGGCTCATGTTGGATTTTTTCCGGTAGAAGAATTGATGACTTTGCGTAAACTGGGGACGCGCCTGCAAGGCCATCCGCATCGTTCAGCTTTACCCGGTTTGGAAAATACTAGCGGGCCGCTTGGTTCCGGAACGTCGCAAGCGTCTGGCATGGCGTTAGCGTTCAAAATGGATAAGACCAAACAACACGTTTGGTGTTTGGTAAGCGATGGTGAACAACAAGAAGGCAACACTTGGGAAGCTGTTTTATTTGCGGCCGCTTATAAATTAGATAATCTTACTGTCATTATGGATCGCAATTATATTCAAATTGACGGTCGTACCGAAGACACTTTAGCGCTAGATCCAATGGCCGATAAATATAAAGCCTTCAATTGGCATGTGATTGAAATAGACGGCCACAATCTGGAAGCAATTATCGACGCGATGGAAGAATCTACTCATCAGCATCAGCGGCCAACTTTGATTTTGGCAAACGTAGTGCCCGGCCGCGGCGTATCATATATGGAAAATAATTATATTTGGCACGGCGCGCCGCCGAATTTGGGCGATCAGCCGGGAGCACCGCCTAAAGCGCAGCAGTTAGAAGTAGCACTGGCCGATTTAGAAGCGGTGCGACAACTTATTTTGGAAGATAAAATGACTTAACCGCTCACCATACAAATATGCCACTGGTCACATCAGCCAATTTAGTTTCCAATTTGTTTGACGCCAAAGCAATTAAACGCACTGGTACGCGTGATGGCTATGGTAAAGGTTTGGTTGAATTAGGAAAAACCGACCCGCGGGTGGTGGTATTATGCGCCGATTTGACCGAATCCACTCGATCGAATTTGTTTAAGAAAGAATTTCCAGAGCGGTTTATTCAAGTTGGTGTGGCGGAACAGAACATGATTACCGTCGGCGCCGGTTTAGCAGCGGCCGGAAAAATTCCGTTCATGGCTTCGTACGCGGCGTTTGCGCCCGGCCGTTGTTGGGAACAAATTCGCACCACTTTTGGTTACAACGAGCTGCACGGCATTGTGGCTGGGGCTCATGCCGGCGTTTCGGTTGGACCCGATGGGGCTACTCACCAAGCAGTGGAAGATATCGCAACAATGCGCACGATTGCCGGTGCTTCGGTATTGGTGCCGGCCGACATGGTGCGCGCTCAACAAGCCACCATTGCCACTGTAAGCGAACCGCATCTTTGGTACATTCGGTTCGGCCGTGATAAATACCCGGTTTTTACTACCGAGCAAACGCCTTTCAAAGTTGGCCAAGCTGAAATATTTTATACCGGCAATGATGTTACCGTGGTAGCTTGCGGGCCGTTAGTTTATGAGGCGTTGTTGGCGGCGCATGAATTAGAAGCTAAAGGCATCGGAGTAGAAGTGATTGATTCAACTACCGTTAAGCCATTGGATGTTGCCACTATTGTGCAGTCGGTGAAAAAAACGCGGTGTGTGGTCACGGCCGAAGAAGCCACTGTCATTGGTGGGTTAGGCGGCGCTGTGGCCGAAGCGCTAGGTAAAAATTTTCCAGCGCCGATAGAATTTATTGGGATGCAAGATTGTTATGGTGAGTCCGGCGAGTCGGACGAATTAATGGTCAAATATCATATGAAATCGGTTGATATTGTAGCGGCTATTCAGCGCGTGCTGAAACGCAAACGCTAAGCGCAAACGCTAAACGCATGCGGCTTAATACTTTTGATCGCTTCATCCAAACAATTGTTAAACAAGCCGGCGCCAGCATTCGCAAAAATTATGGCGTGGTCACTACCGGTCAAGCTAAATCATCGCGCCACGACATTGTTACCGCGGCGGATTATGAATCGGAACACATTTTAATTTCCTCAATTCGCCGTAAATTTCCGTATCACACCATTTTAAGTGAAGAGAGTGGCTGGTTAACTGGTAAAAGCGCCGCCACTTGGATTATTGATCCGCTTGATGGTACCAATAATTTTGCCCGGCAGGTGCCGTTGTTTGGCGTGATATTGGCTTTTGCGGAAGATGGTAAACAGCTATCGCACGCGGCCATGTACGATCCAATTCACGATGAATTCTATTATGCACGGCGCGGTCAAGGCAGTTACTGTAACGGCCGGCGCATTTGGGTGAGTCAGGAAAAAACTTTAGAGGAGATGGTGGTGGTGGTCAGTAATGTGCGTTTACGCAGTTCGCTGGAACAATTCGCCCATTGGCGATCGCTGCTGGCGTTATACACCACTTATTACAAATCTTATGGCTCCGCGGCGCAGTCGTTAATGGCAGCCGCTTCCGGTAAAGTTGATGCTTACATTATTGGCGGCGCTTATCCTTGGGATATCGCGGCCGGCGGTTTGATAATACGTGAAGCCGGCGGCAAAATTACTCAACTTGACGGCCGCCGCTGGGACTGGCGCGAAAAAAACCAACAAATTTTAGCCGCTAACCCTGTGTTGCATCGCCGGATCATGGAATTATTGCATGAGGCTTAAAAAATATGAGTGCGTTTGGTCAACAATTGCAATCACTAAAATTTGATCAGTATGTGAGTTTATTGGATGAAATTACCGGCCAAACGGAAGTGTTCGCGCGCTGGCAAGAAACGCGCGCGGCCCTTTGGAAAGAAACTTGTGCCAGCTTAGGTTTGGCGGCAACGCCTGAATTAACTGCGGTGCAAACAGTTTTACAACAGCGTCGCCAACGTTTGGAAAGCATTGTCCATGATTGTTTGGGTGATTTTGTCTGGGAGCAACTAATAATTATGCTGCGACAATTTTTGCCGGAAGATTGGCGCAGCGGTTATTTTGTGAAAACGGAACGCTTGCGCGCTCAACTGGAAGACCATCCGCCGCTGCAA
>CAYMXY010000086.1:4160-5206 GCA_964394525.1 uncultured Gammaproteobacteria bacterium
TTTTTAGTTGAAGGTTCATTGTTTGAATTATTGGCGGCTTTGCGCTTTACCGAATCACACGAATGGATGGAAGAACATTTGCGCCAGTTTCATGATTTAACGCCAGCCGATTTTGAGCAGCGAGACATATTATTTTTGCGACTTGATCCCGACCGGTGGTGGCCGTTAGCTAAACGCCTAGCTGAGACTAAAAAACATCATTTCAGCCACTTAAAGGAAGCTGGCGTTATTTTTTGGTTTCCGCCACCAACCGCTCAACCGCAACCACCGCAGCATGTGTTGTTACTGCTGCTGTTGCATTATGTGTTTGAGGTGAATTTTTATTCCAGTTGGTTTGCCATGCAACTTCACGCCTTGAATCAGTTGGGTGATGATTTTGTGTTGTCCATTTTGGGGGATCAGCGGCTGTGTTCGATTGATGATTGGCATTTGCCGATTTTGCAGCAGTATCATTTGAAACTGTCACAGCCAGACCAGTGCGTTTTTGAGCCGCATGTCATGAGCGAAGCTGTGCATTGGCATAAAGCTGCTGCCATTTTTTTTGATATTATCCGCGCTCATCCGGCTTTTCATGAGGTAGCTTTCTGGGAAAAATGCTATACTGTTGGCGTGTGGCGCGACCGGTATTTTATTAATTTTAATTTGATGGACAACATTTTATCGGAAAGATCGTGGCAAGATTATCATTTTCGGGAAGAAGTCTGGAATGAAATTTTTTCAGCCTACAGCAGCCAAGCGCACCTCGAACAGCTCATCATTGATAACTTTTCATCTAAACAAATTGATTTAACAATCTTAAAAACTATTCAAACCATATGACCACTGCTTCACCTGCGCGCTCTCGTCCTAGCATTTTTATTACGCGACCAATTCCAGCCGCCGGCATTGCTGCGTTGCAACGTTTTGGTCAGGTGAAATTGCGCCGCCGCGATTCCATTATCACTCGCGCTGAACTGTTGGCCGGTGTCAAAACTGCCGATATTTTGGTGCCCATCCTGACGGATCAAATTGATGATGCAGTCATGAAGGCAGCACCGCGTTTACGT
>CAYMXY010000087.1:0-3670 GCA_964394525.1 uncultured Gammaproteobacteria bacterium
CGGCAGGTTACCGTGTCCCGCGAGCGTGCCGAGTAAATTTCCACCGGCATCAAGACGCGTTTTTACACCGAGTTGCATTAACTCTTGACGCAGCAATTGACTAAGTTCAGCCTCGTGATGCGATGGAGTCGGAATTTTGGCATAACGTAAAAATGATTCAACCAATCGTGTGCGATTGACCTTAGGTTGTTTAGCCACGGCAGCGGCGGTTTGTTCTGCTTTGGCAAAATGCGCCGCCAAAACGCGTTGCAACAACCAAAATAATTGTTCAGCGGCACGCGGCGACCGAGCCACACAAACAGCGCCGAATTTTCCGTACTGCGCCAAAGCGCCGAGCAAATGCAAAGTAATGCCTACGCCGGCGTGAGCATCAAATGCCAAACCGGCTGATTGAACCAAATCAATCAACGTGGCTGGCTCCAGACCAACATACTTCGGCTGTGAAATATTATCGTAAGCGTAGTAAAATAATTTGCGACCGCTGGACAAACGCATAGTACCGTCAGCCGCGCGGTTAGCGTTGGTTAACATTCGAATCAAATGAAACGGGTGACTGGTGCCGCCTTTACGCAAATTTATTTCTACCGGATAAGTGTACCAACGACCGGCTCTTTTTACGCTGCAAAAATCTACACTAAGTGGGCCAATCACGCCGGCCTTAGCCAGTTGCTGCGCTATTTTTTTTGTCTGCGCAATAATGCCGGATCGTAATTTCGGCCGCGCCGGAAAACGAGCGCCCAAATATACTTGTTTAGTGAGCTTATCGAAAATCTGTTCATGAGTAGAGCTGATTAAAATACGACGGTCGGGCGCGATAATCACTTGAGCGCTGGGTGAACAGGTCTGTTCACCAGTCACCCATTCTTCTACCACGCCGCCATAGCGAAAAAATTTTTCTAAGTATTGCTGTGATGTTTGATCGGTCTCATTTGGAGTGAGGTGACGTTGCAAATATCTGGCGGCGACGGTTTTGTTAAGGCGCGGCCACTGCCTGATGGGCAACACAGCATTCCCGCCACCGGAAAAACTGTAGTTATATTTCAATACCACTTGGGAAATGGTGCGATCATGACGCTTAATTGCCGTGATAGCCTGAATCAATTGATCAAGGTTTATTATTTGTTCATGACCGAAAGCAATCGGCAAACCGGCAGCGCGAAATATCGCCCGCGCGCCAGACTTGGAACCAATCGGCAGCACCCGTTCGGCCGGCGCAAATAAAGGAATACCTAGTTTAACCGCTAAAGCCTGTTCATCGGCCGAGCTGTTAAAACAACGCAACACGGCGGTGGTTAGATTGGGTAGATGAGTTAAGATGGATTGGCGAAGCCGCGCTGAAGCTAACAGAGTTTTTGTTACCGTTGTTCCTTCAGCTTGACCGGTTACGCAGTGAAAAAAACGTTTATGGAAATTGTTATATTCAGTCGAGGTGTGGCAAAAAAGATCAAAATAATATTGAATAATACGCGGATCAATTTCATGGCTGGAAACAAATACAATGTTCGTTTTTGGATTACGCAAATGGCCAATCACGTAAAGCAGGCGCTCTTCGTAGTGTTGGATGCCTTTGACTTTGGCTAATTCATCCAAATCCAAAGACATGCCGGCGATAAACACAAAAGTGCGCTGACGATTCGAGGTTTCAGCTACCAGTTCCGGATGTTTTGCCAGTTGAGTTTGTAGTTGTAAAAATGTTTTGGCCATTTCGAATGGATTATAGCAGAAGATTGATTGGATTTGCCATCTTTTCTTGAGATTACAAAGCATACTCGCAAGAAAGGAGAGGGTAACGTAAGACCAAGGGGGCATGAGGTCTGGAGAGGGGGTTACCCAGAATGCGTGTTGTTGGGCACGCAATCTGCTGAGGACATTACTCCTCAGCTCTCCATCGACCCCGACGCTAGAGGTCGGCCACCGCGGCTCGCGGGGGGCGGCGGACAGTCGCGGGGCGGCCGGCCTCAACCCACTGGATGTAGTGGGTGCGGGGCCGATCCCATGGGAGGATGTCTCGGACGATCGAGCCGAGGCTCGCTCCAATCTCCACCGTCGCGATCACGACGGCGGCGATGTTGGAGCGGTCAGCTTTGAACTCCCGCCCGAGGGCCGCTGCCAGCCCCATGGCGTTTTCTTCCCACAACGGCAGGCGCCGCTTCAGGGAAGACCTCGCCACTGAGGGGAGGCCGACGATTCTGATGAGCAGGCGGCAGTACAGGAGATACTGCTGCTGCCGCCTGCGGAGCTGCCAGCGCTCCGCGGTGGTGGTAGGTGCCGTGGTCGTCACTTCCGCCCCTCCCGCGTCTCGGGGGTGACGAGGCGCGTCCAGGGGCCGTCGCTCTCGAGCGGCCGGCAGTCGGGGTCCTCCCAGTCGGGGTGGGGGCGGGGCGCCGATCCGAAATCGTTGTCCGGATCCGTGTAGGATCCGGCGATCCCCGACTGGTCGTGGGGGGTGGGCTGCGTGGGACGGGGGTCGCGATCGAAGTTGTCCATTCTACTCCTTTTGACCAGCCCGAAAGCTGGTCAGGTGACCGGCAGCCGGATGGCAACCGGAAGAAAGATATTAAAGTATAAATAAAAATATAATAGGACGAGCAGCCTCGACTTCAAGTCGGGCTGCGAGCCTCCTTAGGAAGGAGGAAACAGCGAGTGAAACGAGCGTTAAGGGAGGAAACCTCCTTTACGGGTTTCCTCCCTTAATATCTTTCTTCCGGCGACCATCAAACAAACTGCCGATTAAATCTTACGTTACCTTAATTGTGAAAGAACAATTATCCTCCTAACAAAAATCCCGCCGGTTGGCGGGTAGGTACTTTCTCTTACAATGGGCCTAATAGCCCTAAACTTTACCTATAACATCCCGCCGCTTTGGTGAAAAGACGAATAATAAGCTGCACCGGAAGGTGTAGATTATTTGGCGTATTCGCTTTAGACCAGGCTGCGTTTGCCATAGTTAATAACAACTTAAATTAAGTTATCAAAAAAGTAAAGCGCTTTTTCAAAAGTTATCCACAGGCCGTAAAAATAAATTTATTGCAATTGTTATTGTAATTGGCGCGACTGATCCATTAAAAAATCGTAAATATGCGTAACCACTTCTAGCGGCACGTTATGAGTTTGCGCTAAATTATTGAGCCGCAAGAAAATTTCGGTTTCGCGGCGCGGATCTTGAATAGAAGAGCCAGCCTCGTGTTTTTGTTCTCCAATGGTTTTAGCTAAAACTAGACGTTGTCCAACCAAAGCCACTAGCATTTCATCAATCCAATCAATCCTGTCTCGTAAATCAGGCAATGTTAATGGTTCAGCCGCATTAGTGATGCAATCAAATTGCAAAGTAAATAATTTACGCAATAAATCATCCCGCATATCCGCGGCGTACGGATTAAGCGTTTGCATGTCATAAAACAATTCCTTGGTGTCGTTGGTCACCTTGGTCATCATTTGCAACAAATTGACGTAGTCGGGGGTGGAAATTTCTTGGGCAGTCAAACCAACCAGCGCTCGGCCAATGAAATGCACCAAGGCTTGTGTGCGCGCCATTATTTGATCGTGTTCTTTTGGCGTACACTCAATTACTTTAACGCCGCGCGCGGTAAATAATTGTTTTACGCGGCCGTAAGCAACGTCATCAATCCGTAATCGGCAAAACACCATTTTCTGTCCTTGCCAAGAATCG
>CAYMXY010000087.1:3751-5186 GCA_964394525.1 uncultured Gammaproteobacteria bacterium
CCTTTACCGAGCCAACATCCATCACCACCGTACCGACGCGAAGATAACGCCGCGCCTGTTCAGCCGCTTCCTTCAGCGCTCGATTCGGCACAGCCAAAATAATCAAGTCAGCCGTGCGCAGGGTTGCCCAGTCATCAGCTACACCAACTTCAAGCGCACCCGCCGACTGCTTATCAAAAGTTAATACTTCATTGTCGCTGCGTAAATGCTGCTCCAATAAAGTCCCAAATCGGCCGCGACCAATAATTGCAATTTTCATACAGCGCTTGCTTGGTCAATATTTTTCACGACGATAAAAACTGTTTGATTTTCCTTGTCATCTTGAACGCTTTCGGCTATAACGCGCAGGCCGTAAATTTGCGCGCACAATTTTGGCGCCAGCACGGCGCTATCGCTTGGTAAAATGCCGGCCGCCAGATCGGCCGCGGCTTGAGCGGTATCGCTGTAATTTTCCAACTGACACTCCGGCCAATTGGTATCAAGATAATGTTGACATTGTTTAATAGCTTGTTGGTGAGAAAAAATTTTCATGATCGTATCCGGTCGTACCATCGGCAAAGTTAACAAACACTGTTGCACCGGCATGGAAAAACTGGCGGCAACCGTGAAATTGTGTTTACCCATGGCTTCAAGAGTCATTTCCACCAAACCGCCAGTTGGATTATAAATTGGCATAATGCCGTAACCAGCTTGTTTTTCCGCCAAGGCCTTAAAAACGCCCTCGCTGTCCGTGGTAAAAATAAAATTGCAATCACCGGCCGCTTGAGCCGTGCAGTATAATTGCCCGGCGGCATGAGAAAAACTACCTTTATTTCCAGCAACGGCGAGATGCATAATTATTCTGGTTCTTTCTCCAACGGTGGCAAATCAGCAAATTTTCTACGCTGAGCCTCTGGCACATGCGCACGATATAATTCCATCGCTTGATTTTGATTAATTGCCTCCATCTCTGGCAACATTTCTTCACATTCTCTATGAATTTGAGCTACTATTCCCTGTAATAATCTAATATCTTGTACTGGAATTTCTTCGCTATGTAAAGCATCGATTATATCAAAAGCGCGCAACGATCGTATATAAATTTTTTGTAACTGCTGGTAACAAGAATAAATGTGTACTGCCAATTCCTGCATTACCAAACTGGAATGAGTTTTTAATCTTGGTAAAGCTTTTCTAATCATATCTAAGCGCCGAGCCAAAAATGAATTGTATTCATCCAGTCTTGTTAAATATTTATCCGCTTTATCAGGAGATTCAAGAAACAACTGAATATTACCAGAAATAATCGTTAGGTAAGCCCGCGCCGGAAATTCTACTGCCGCAATCAAAGCTTGATCGTCAGCCGATAGCTCTGTTAATGATTTGTTTTCTTGAAGAAGATCATGGCGCCGCCGCGACCGGCTGCGACCGCGTTCCGGCGGGTGCCCCATTTCAC
>CAYMXY010000088.1:0-5144 GCA_964394525.1 uncultured Gammaproteobacteria bacterium
AGTTTCCCAGCAAAAATAAAGACTAAACAAAATACATTATTTTTCGGTTTTTGTCAATGATTCAAATTTGATTCAAATTTGACGAAAAACCATGCAATCCGGTCATAATACTCCCGAATTGTCGACCATTTCTAGAATTAATGCTAATGCTAGACAATTTCAATTATTTGACATAATTACATACATACTTTAATATGTCATTATGATTACACAACAATTATCTTTAATTCCCGCCACTTATCCAGTGCGCGATCTCCAGCGCCATTACGCAGACATTCTTGCCATGGTAAAAAACCAAAAAATGCCAGCGCTTTTATTGAATAAAAGTAAACCGGAAGCGGTTATTTTAGACGTTGAAACTTATAATACCTTAGTGGCCGATCAATTCACTTATGATCCTGAAGCGATTTTAGCAATTGACCGTCAAGCCAGAGCTGAACATGCTGCCGGCAAAACAAAAAAATTGCGTTCGTTGGCGGATTTGATGTAACCATGGAAATATATTATACAGCGCTGTTTGAACGCCAATTCAAAAAATTACCTCGCGTCTTGCAACAACGCGCCTTGGCTAAAGAAAAAATGTTTCGCCTAAACCCCTTCAATCCTAGCCTGCGTGTTCATAAATTAACCGGAAAATTAAATGGCATTTGGTCTTTTTCTGTAGATTATCAGCACCGAATATTGTTTCGTTTCATAACTGATGAGGAAGCCATGTTTGAAGCGATTGGTGATCATTCAATTTATCAAAGATCCAGTTAGATTGGTGTTTGCTCAAACGGATTTTCTGCGGAGTTGGGATTGGTTTTGAATTTGGTCAAAATAGCGCGGATGCGGTCGCGGTTAACGGTGCCGTTGTCATTAAGCATACCTGCTGTTTTAAGTTGAGCTGCGCCTGCTCCCGTAATCCTATTCAAATAATTTGACAATCTGCGCAACATTGTAAGATTCAGTAAATTGGCTGTTTCAATTTCATCGGTAAAGGCGACTAACCAATCAAGTTCATTTTCATATGAATGTATCCAGCGACCGGCAACTACGGGATCAGCCTTATTTAGTTTTGTTTCAACATTTTGTAATGTCTCGAAGCGGCGGATACTGGCGGCACTTTCGGCTAAGCGCGCGGCAGCATCGTGTCTTGGCCCGCCCGGGTTAGTAGGTTCTTCCTGTGGTAGCGCTGCTGGTTCTGCTGGGGCTGGTTCTGCCGGAGCCGGTTGAGATGGTTCTGCTGCGGGCGGTGCTGCTTCGGGTTCAGGCATGATTGGTAATTGTGGAGATGAGGATGCGGTTATTTCAGGTTCTTCTGCGGGAACGGCGGGTGCACCACCGGTCGGCTCGCCAACGGCTGGTGGTGTTTGCTTCGGTATAGGTTTGGTTATTTCTTGCGCTGGAAGAGTAGTTTGTCCAGTGGCCGGTAACGGCACTTCATCAACACTTCCGCCAGCGGCAGGGAATGCATCACGTTTTACTTTTAATTCTCGCAGTTGTTTATTAATAGCATTTATAACACGACGATTTTCTTCATATAATGATTGGCGCAATTTATTATTATCTAATGTATTGGTTGATCTCAGTAAAATATTATCTCGAAGCAAATGAAGGGTCTCGTTGTATTTATTAAATTCTGAAATAGCAGTGTTAATTCCATTACGCCTTTCATCAGGTGGTAAATTATCAAACCGATTTGGCGTTAATTCCAATTTTGGATCAACGGCGGTAATAATCTGGCTTTGTAATGACTGATCACGCGTTAAAATTCTAGTACTAAATTCATCATTAAAACTGTTCAATCTAACTCTCAATTCGTCAGTTTTATCAAAAAATTTATGTTCTCCAGATAATGATGATATATCAAGGTAAAGAGAGTATCTTATATCATTTAAGTTATTAATAATTGAATCTGCTTCGCTCTCACGGCCAGCGACCGCTTCATCAAAGTTTCCGGCATCCCAATCAACGCGCAGTTGGCTAATTTTTTCTTCCAGTTGACGCCAATAATCGTGATTTTCAAGGTCACTTAATCTATCAAGAATTTGTTGAGCTTCTGGGCTTTGTGGTTCGGCAGTTTCCCCGCCTGTTCTGGAACGGTCAATAATTACTGTAGCTGCTTCTTCTTCAGGTGTTCTGGGATATTCATGCGCTTTTACCTTAGTACCGTATTCAAAATAAGGAGCGACTTTGCGACTAAGTAAATGGCCTTTTCCTGTCAAAGCCCGAGCATACGTTTCGGTTAAACCCATCAAAACAGCCGCCGGAACAACCTTAGCCGTATCACGAACAATCGCTAACAAATCTTCTTCGTAACCTTCCACTCCTGTGTCTGGCACATATTCGCCGACATTTCTTTTAATTTCTACCTGCAAAGTTTCAAATAAATCATTCAGTTCCAATGGTTTATGAATACTAGCCGCTTCAACTGGTAAACTTGCGCCGGCGTCGGCGCCACGTGGCGACGCAGCTTTGGCGGCCGCGGCTTCACCTGTTCTTGGACTTACTGATCTTTGACCCACTGCCTGCTTTGACTCAGCCGCTTCTGGCCCAACTGAACTTACTCCAGTTGGCGCGCCAGCACCACTTGGCGTAACTGCTTCAGCAACACCGCCGACGGGTGTTGGTTGACTTTGTAAATTACGCACTTTATTAACCAATTCCGCCCACATCGGGTCAACTCCGGCATGACCGGCCGCTTTCCCACTAATGTAAGGCACTTCGGCGCGCTGAATAAAAGCCGCGTCTCTACCAAAAGCCTCGTCTAAAGCCGCTTTTGGTGATGGATATTTATCATGTTCAAGCATAACGTGCCGCGCTGCGCGTTCCAAACGCGCCAGAATAACTTGTTCAGATTCACCGGTTGAAATTCTATTCTCATTGTATGCCTCAAGTAACATTTCCAAACGACGTTGCCGCCAGCCGGCCGTTTCACCAAGATATTCACCACTTACGGCATTGTCGGGAATGCTAAAGCTGCCGTCATCGTTCACAACTACGTCTGCTTTTTCAACGCCCATGGTTTTAAGAAGTTTTGTTACCGGATTGTTGTCATCAGCAAAAAGCTGTTCGGTGAATTGAGTAGGAGTGGCGGGAGGAGTAGTTGGAGCTGGCAGCGCGGTTTCAACCGGCGTCGCCGCGGCTGTGGGTGCTGCAGATTCTGGGGCTTCTGCATCAACTTCTACATCTGGTACAGCGGCAGCCGCTTCTGCTCCTGCGGTAATATGTTCCCCCGGTTCCCCAGCCACTGCTGCCACTGTTCCACTGGTGTCAAGCTTAAAATCCGCCACGACGGATCCATTATAAACAGATTTCACTATCACTGCGCCATTATCTCTAATATCCACATTAAACTGGGCAGCTTTATTGATGAATTCTTGAGCTAAGTTTGGATCATCACTTCTTAACGCATCAATATGCTGCCGCACTTCATCAGAAAAAACGTTAATGGGGGTGTGTTGTAAAGGATTATCTAAATCAGCGGTGCTGTCGGCCAATGTTGGATGAAGAGTCATGTTGCCGTCGTTATCTAACACCAAAGCAAACTGCTTATCGCCAATTGAAATGGGGGTATGTCTTTCTGGTGAAAGCGTGGTAAATAACCCTGATTGTGGTTCCTTAAAACCAACCGTTTCAGCCGCAGTTTGAGTAACCGTTTCCAAATTTAATTGTCCAACTGGCCGGCCGGTGGTGGCGTCAAACATTCTTAAATCATTATTTACTACCACGTTTCTAATATCAATATCGGCAGGCACATCAATTATGATCCCATTACCGGAGGAATTCCACACATCTAAATCGCCTGCCGAGTTAGGCATTATCCTTAATAGTTCATTATCATGTAAAAGAGTTACCAAATCGTCATTTTCAAACGTTGGTGTCTGGCTTGCGTTAATCCCTTTAGGCCCAAACCACTTTTCAATATAACCCATACTCATAGAAGTCAAACCGGCAAAGGTTCCACCAATAGTAGCACCAAGCAGTACGCGAGTTATTTCTCCATGGCGTAATACTTTTCCTAAATTTTGTTCAAGTTTCTTGAAATATTCATCTGAATTAGCAGTATTATTTTTCAAAAATTGTTGGAGGTTAGAAAAATAATTGTCTGTTAAATTGCTGGCTGCCTTTTCCATTACTTCGTGTAGAGCATGATTAGCAGTTCGTAAATTTTTCATCAATTCATTTTGCGCCGCCAAACGATTCTCTAAACCAAAATTAATATAATCCATTTTTTCTTTACCTATGCGCGTTTGCAATAAACGAAATTCGGTACCCACGATCCACCAATGAAGTTCTTGAATTCCTCTCATCAATGCTTTCATATTGTCCTCTGATGGATCAGATTCGCAATTTTTGCTAACATCATCTAGTTCTTTTATGCTCAAATCAAATTTTTTGTTAATGTCTTCAGCGCTTAGAGCAACATCTTCGGACCCAAATTCCTCTCGCCGTGCGCCAATGGCCAAATCCATTTTTTTCTGTTTGCGCCGCGCGCTGTAATATTGCGCCACCTGCGACAGCGCCAATGCCAGCCGCCGCCAACACGCCCGCGCCCACCGGCACGGCAGCAAAACTGGCAGCCGCCAACGTTCCACCCACTTTCAGCATCATCAGTTTTCCGCCGGTGCGCACGGTAAAACCCCATAATGTGCCTGAGCCAAGTATTTTTGAAGCAATTACCGATTTTTTTTTCGCTTCCACTTCGTACTGTTCAGTCGTCATTAACTGCATTTCGCTCAACTCCGCCAACTGCACCAATTCGTCGCGCAAAATAAACTTAAGATGTTTTTTAATAATTTTTTTAGTATCCGCCGTTACCGGAATTTCAATCGAGGTTCCGTCTGGATTTTCACCAATCTTAAACGGATCAGAAATCTCCAAACTACTCGCAATATCCAACGCCCCCTCGGCCAATTCTTTAAGATAAGTTATATCTGAACCGCGCTCAACGCGATGCTGCCGCGCCCGTTCAACAATTTTCCCCGTGCCCAGCGTTTCCAACATGGCTTGCCAGCTAATGCCGATTTTCGCGGGAATATTGTACCACTTGCTGCCGCGACTTTTGGCTTCATGTTCATGGCGAGCGACGGCATTGGCTTCCAATTGCAATTGCTCACGCAATTTCGGTAAAGCCTTTTCTATATCACTCATTTCCAAAC
>CAYMXY010000089.1:0-656 GCA_964394525.1 uncultured Gammaproteobacteria bacterium
ATTCATTTTGCTAAGTTTACTGGCCGCACCAAGTACGGCAAAAGCCATTGCCAGACGGTGGTCGTGCTGGGTAATAATGGTTTCCGACGACAACGGTTGACTGGCACCACGAATAAATAATTGATCGGTGGTAGCGCGCGCCGACACTCCCACTCTGCGCAAATTAAGTGACAAAGCACGCAAGCGATCACTCTCTTTGCTGGCTAGATGACTAATTCCACTGATGATGGTTAAGCCGACCGCTTGACTGGCGACAACCGCCAAAGCCGGCACCGCATCCGGACAGTGACGCAGATTAAATTTACCGGCGCGCAAGGGTTTGGTTTTTGGCCACGGACCAATCAAGGTGGAACCATGCACTCGACAACCCATCAATTTAAGGACGCGTAAAAAATCTACATCCGGCTGCAAACTATCCGGCGAAACATTGTCTACGGTAATATGACTGCCGGTCAAAGCGGCCAACGCCCACCAATAAGTGGCGCTGCTGGCGTCGCCGGCCAAAAGATAGCGGCACGGTTGATAGGCTTGCGGTTTAATAAAGTAGGTACGCGCGTCTATTTTTTTTACTCGCACGCCAAATTGTCGCATCACGTCTAACGTCATAGCCACATACGGCGCCGACACCAATGAACCACGGATTTGCAACTTTAACG
>CAYMXY010000089.1:706-2069 GCA_964394525.1 uncultured Gammaproteobacteria bacterium
CAATCCAGCTCAATGCCCAGTTGCCGCAAGGCTAAAACTAAATCACCGACTGGCCGTTGTTGCAGACGAGCCGAACCGGTGATGGTAGTACCCGCTGGTAAAAATGGCAAAAGAAAACGCAGCACCGTGCCGGCGTTACCAACCACTAACGGTCGGCGGGGCTTAATAAAATGTCCACCACGGCCGTAAATCCATAAGGCGTCCGGCTGTTTTTTCCAGCGCACTCCAAGTTGGCGCAAGGCTCGCAATAAATAATTGGTGTCGTCGCAATACACCGGCCGGATGATTTCGGTTTTGCCTTTAGCCAGCGCCGCGCAAATTAAAGCGCGGTTCATTAATGATTTTGAACCGGGCACGGTGATAACGGCCTTGATCGGTTTGACTAACAATGGAACGGACTGACGTTTCATGATTCCATCGCTTGATAACGTTTAATGAACCGAAGTAATTTAGACGAAGACACTGGCTGGTTAATTCGTACCGTGCCGATAGCTACTGGCAAAACAAGCATGATATTTTTGCCGCGCCGCTTTTTGTCGGCTTGCATAGCAACCACCAAACGCGCGGGTGTAGCTGTTTGATGCAGGGTAGGTGGCAGTTGTGTTGGCAAATTAAATTGTCGTAAAAGTTGTAACAAACGTTGGCGTTGGGGCATGTTGGTATAAGCCGAAGCATAAACTAAACCAACGGCTACCGCGGCGCCATGCGGAAAAGTATAACCACTTAACCGTTCAAACGCGTGACCAAAGGTATGACCCAAATTTAACAGCGCGCGCACCGATTGTTCTTTGACGTCGGCTTGCACCACGGCCGTTTTGATTTTGATATTTTTGCTAATCAGCCGTTCCAGCGTAGGCAAATGGCGCTGCTGAATTTTGGTTAAGTTATGCTCCAACCAACTGAATAACGTTTTGTCGAATATGGCGTGTTTAATCACCTCGGCCATACCAAAGGAAAATTGATCAGCCGGCAGAGTAAGCAAAAACCGTGGATCAATTAAAACAGCTTGCGGCTGATAAACCGTTCCCAGTAAATTTTTACCGGATGGAAGATCTACCCCGTTTTTCCCGCCCAGACTGGCATCCACCATGGCTAACAACGTCGTTGGCACGTGATAATACGGTACGCCGCGCATAAAAACGGCCGCCGTGAAACCAACCAAGTCGCCAATCACTCCCCCGCCGTAACTAATTAAGGTCGTTGATCGATCCGCGCCCAAGCGCATGAGCCGTTCGGCGATATTTTCAATGGTAGCCAAACGTTTATCAGTTTCACCACCGGCTAGCACTGACCGTTTTAACTTTGGAAAAATTTTTGGGTAGGTGCGTTGTACTTGTCGATCGCAAATGACCACCGCTTGGCT
>CAYMXY010000089.1:2079-3724 GCA_964394525.1 uncultured Gammaproteobacteria bacterium
AGCCTGAACAATGATTGGATAACTGACTTGGTTAGTGGTTAACGTGAAGCGCATAATTTTTTCAAAAATGATGATAATTCGGTTGGGGTAAGTTGAAGTAAAGCGCTGCCAATCACGGCAATTTCTGCCAGACCGCGCAAAGCTGTTAAGTCGGCTGCTTGCTTTAAACCAAACCCAACCGCTAACGGCAGTGTAACATGGTTACGAACATTCTGCAGATACGCTAGCAGTCGCTTGCGATCCACTGGCGTAGCGCCAGTAACGCCAAACCGAGCCACGCAGTACACCATGGTATCAGCCGTGGCGGCAATCCGTTGCAGTTGATCTGCTGGCGTGGCTGGACTAATCAGTTGAATCATGGGGACGTTGACGGCAGCAGCTAAAGCGCTAAACGGCTCATACGACCATTCAGCAAAAGGCAAATCTGGAAAAGTAAAACCAGCTATACCGCTGCTGGCACTGCGTCGCACGAACTCATCAACTCCGTAACGAAACACTGTGTTATAGTAACCGATAAATTGCAAAGGTATAGCCACGGCTTTGGTTAAATCAGCGGCTAGCGCTAAACAATCAGCAACGGTTGTGCCGTTAGCCAAAGCCTGTTGATTCGCCAAGGTGATGGCTGGGCCATCAGCCAGCGGATCGGAAAATGGAATTTGCAACTCAATCATATCAACGCCCGCCGCGGCCATGCGTAACACTCGCTCCTTTGTTTCTGCCAACGTGGGATACCCCATCACCACGTGAGTCATTAAACCAAGCCGATTAGCCGACTTAATGACCGCGATTTGTTCGCTTAAACTTTTTCTGTTTACTTTTCCTTCCATAAAGCAATGTCTTTATCGCCGCGGCCTGACACGTTCACCACGATACTTTGTTGTTGAGATAGCGTCGGCGCCAACTGCATGGCATAGGCCACAGCGTGAGCCGACTCCAACGCCGGAATGATGCCTTCCATATGAGCCAACGTTTCAACTGCTTGTTGGGCTGCTTCATCCGATACCGCCACATATTGCGCTCGTCCCTGTTCATATAAATAAGCGTGCTCTGGCCCAATGCCGGGATAATCTAACCCGGCCGCAATACTATGAGTTGGCGAAAGATTCCCCTGTCGATCTTGCAAAAAATATGATTTATAACCGTCAACCACGCCAATAGTTGGCTGATGAGCTAGACGCGCGGCATGATCACCCGCTGTCTGACCGCGACCGCCGGCTTCAACGCCGATTAAACTCACCCGCGGATCATCTAAAAAAGCGTTAAACAAACCAATGGCGTTGCTACCGCCACCAACACAAGCCACCAGATAATCCGGCACGGCTGTGCTGC
Source organism: uncultured Gammaproteobacteria bacterium (assembly GCA_964394525.1). Classification (GTDB taxonomy): domain Bacteria; phylum Patescibacteriota; class Patescibacteriia; order UBA9570; family UBA9570; genus CAYMXY01. The sequence goes on from CAYMXY010000089.1 coordinate 3,409, forward strand.
CCGCGTAAGTTTGAAACTGTTGCGCCACTTCCAAACCGATGATGCTTTGAAAATCGCGCACCATTTGCGGATAAGGATGCGGTCCCAACGCTGAACCTAATAAATAATAACTAGCGATTGGGTCGCTCATCCAGTCTTGCAACGCGCTGGTGACGGCGTCTTTCAAAGTACGGCTACCATGTTTGACAATCACTAAGTTTGCTCCCAATTGTCGCATAATTTTTACATTGGGGGCCTGCCGCTCCACATCAATTTCGCCCATGTGGACGGTACATTGAAAACCAAACTTGGCCGCTACCGTGGCTGTGGCCACACC
>CAYMXY010000089.1:3734-5014 GCA_964394525.1 uncultured Gammaproteobacteria bacterium
GCAATTAACCGTCGCTTGCCCATTCTTTTGGCGAGTAACGCCTGCCCAATGCAGTGGTTAATTTTATGCGAGCCGGTGTGATTCAAACCTTCATTTTTAAGATAGATCTTACCACCGCCGCCGCGTTGCGTTAGACGTTCGGCAAAATACAGCGGCGAAGGCCTGCCCACATAAGTAGCCAACAGGTATTCCACTTCCGCACGAAACGCCGGATCTTCTTTGGCTTGCCGATAAGCCTGTTCCAATTCCAACAAAGCCGGCAACAACATTTCCGGAACATACCGACCACCAAATTTACCAAAATGTCCATGCGCGTCAGGTTCGTATTTAGTTTTAAAAAATAATGATTTCATGCGGCCAGGTCTTTTAGCTGATTAATAAACGTCAATAATTTTATTTTATCTTTTTTTCCGGGTAGCACTTCTACTCCACTATTAACATCCAAAACGGCGGGATGAAAACACTCCAACAGCTTAGCTATATTATCACCGGTAACGCCGCCAGCTAAAACAACCTCGACCGCGTTTGGAATAACTGCCAGTGCTGCCGTTAAAACGTCCGGCGGAATAACGCGACCGCTACCTTTGCCGGCATCGAGCACAACCTTGTCACCGTCCGCAAGCGACTGCACCAGCTTGGCCAGTTTTTCAATATCAGCGGATTGTTGCAATGTTACGGCTGGCCAAATATCAGCCGTCACTACCCGCTGACGAATTGATTCAAGCGAACAGTCATACCATTGGACAGTATCAATACCAACGGCCCGCACCAAAGCCGCGGCCGCCCCAGCGTCACCCCCCACTAACACGCCAACATGTTGTACGGCCGGGTAGAGCTGACGAACCCCCACAATGATATTCTTGGCTTGAGGCAAAGGCAGATACCGTGGACTGGTTGGACAATTCAAAATATAACCAAGGTAGTTGGCTCCGGCTTGAGCCGCCATGATGGCGTCGGCCTCATTGGTGATACCACAAACTTTTAGCCGCATAATTCCATGAGCGCTTGCCGCCGATTAGTTGCCGTCATTAAACTTGTCCCCACCAAACCGGCCTTAATTCCTAAAGTCTTTATGTACTCAACCTCCGCTCGACCGCGAATGCCTGACTCCGCCACAATCACGGCGGCTGGCGGAACCTTATCAATCAATTCAGATAAAATAGTGAGATCCACCGCCATTGTTTCAAGATTACGAGCATTAAGACCAACCAACTGCGGTTCACATTTAGAAATTTTTTCCAAATCAGCCGCAGTGTGCGCTTCAAATAAAACTTCTAAAC
>CAYMXY010000090.1:0-5002 GCA_964394525.1 uncultured Gammaproteobacteria bacterium
CAGCCTCCGCCTCTTCCTCTTCCCGTCTTAACCGCATATTCTCTTCAATAATATGTTGAGCACTAATAACTCCAGGCATCACGTGAGTAAGGGAAATGGCGGTCTTACGAAGATAAGTAATCTCATCAGTGGTAAAGGGGGTTTGAGCTTGTTCGGGTGGCCGTGAACCTATTAGTAAAACTCCTAACCAATCATTGGGTTTACCAAGTGGAACGGCGATGGAAGCTTTAAGTTCCGTGAGGCGTTTAATGACTCGTTTTTCGAGGTCAGTTTTATTGTATTTGAGAGTTAATTCTTCGGTGAGAAAAGGTTCATTTTCGGCTTTGGCGTATTGAAAAATAGGGTCACCTAGATGAATAATCAATGGGTCTTCTGAAGGAAAGTAGCAAATGCAGCGTTGTTTGTTGCCCGGGTCAATGGCCAGAAACCGAAGGGAACTAACTTTGACGGCTTCTTGCACTAAAGCCATGGAACGTTCGGCTAATTCGGACATTAGTTTAATGTAGTGTATGGATTGTTCAAATTCCTTTAGTTTAGCGCTGAAATCGATGATATCAGTGAAGATGTATCGATCTATTAACTGTTTGGTGATTTGCTTTATTTTTGGGAAGAAGAATAACAATACTACCACGGCAATGAGGGTGAAGAAGTCTGCTGGTATGGGGAGATAGTTGGCAAAGAGGTTTTTTAAGAGGAGGACTAGGCTGACTACTAGGATTAAGCTGATGCCGAGGATGATGAAGGTGATGAGGCTTTTACGGAGAATGATGCGGATATTGAGGAAACGGTAACGGGTGATGGCGTAGGTAGTTGACAACATAAAAAATAATAAATAAATTCCATACAAAGGAACAAATTGACTGTACTGAAATAAAACAATTGGTAAAAAAATTGTTCCTATTATGCATGTATACATTAATGTTACACCAAACACCACAAAACGTAATTGCTCTTTTACAACACCAACTGAGCCCAAAAATTTTTTTATCAGCAAATAAATTAAACCACTGATGCATGAAATAATGTAAATTCCAAAAATGAATGCACCCCAAGCTGGTTTTGGACTAGGAACATTATTTACTATTTCAGCATAAGCAAATAAATATTTAGTTAAAGATAAAATCATCACTGCGCTGGAACAAAAAATAATAATTAATAACCATGAGCGTTTTAATTTCATTTTTATGGCAGGTACTGTGTGAGCAAATAAAAATAGTAACGTCACTTGTAGTGCTGCAAAGAACATCGTTAAGCGAACCCAATATATTCTCGAATCAACAAAATACTCTGACAGAGAAAGATGCATCGCAATGAGCCATAAAATTGTATCTATACAAAATAAACTAAATAACTTATTAGTAGCGCTTCGCGAGTTAAATTTATACACTAATACACACAATGTCGCTGTAACGATAAGGCTGAAGAAAAAAACTATAGATTCAATATTTAATAAAAACATTCTTATGTCTTCCTTTCTTCACGAATAAATCTTTCTGCCGCAGCATTATCAATATCCGCCGCCTCCGCTTCCGTTGCCTCAGCTTCTTCTTCCTCCTTCCGCTTAGCGATAGACATTTCAATTATCTGTTGCGCCTGAATGATGCCAGGAATTAAATTGGCAATGGAGCACGCATTGTTACGCATATAATCTAACTCATTACTGGAAAAAGGTTGGGGCGAAGCGGTAACTCTGGGCCCAAACACCAACAAACCAATCCATTTACCTGGTTTACCCAACGGCACCGCCACAGTTACTTGCAATTCTTGCAAGCGCTTATACACCCGTTTTTCCAGACTTGTCTTTGGCTCTTTTAGCGCCAGCTCCTCCGTAATAATTGGCTCATTGTCTTTCTGCGCATATTGAAAAATGGGGTCAGCCATATAAATAACTTTGCCACTCACCGGCCAGCGACAAATGATTCTATCTTTAGCTACCGGATCTATCGAGAAAAAACGAATATCATTAATTTTCAAAGTTTCTTTCATGAAAGCAGCCGAGCGTTCCGCCAATTCTTCCATCATTTTCATGTATGGTACTTCTTGACCGAATTCTTTAGCCTTAGCGCTTAAATCAATAAAATCAGGAAAGACGTAGCGGTCAACTAATTTTTTTATGATAATTTTCAATTTTGGAAAAATATACAGCATAATAACAACCATAAACAAAATCAGCAGATCCTCCGACACCGCATAATATTGAAGGATCGCATTTTTTAAAACAATGAACAAACCAATAATCAGCAGTAATGATAACGCAATCACCATTGCGGTAATTAAACTCTTGCGTATAACCACGCGAATGTCCATGAAGCGGTAGCGGGTGATGGCGTAGGCGGTGCAAATAATAAAAATAAGCGCATAAGCTGAATAGAATGAAACAAAGCGCCCCTCTTGGAACAAAACGACCGGTAAAAAAATAGTTGTAATAATTAAACCATACATCAATGACATGCCCACTAAAACAATTCGCAACTGCAGTTTAATTATGCCAGCACTTCGTATAATTTTCTGAATTAACAAAATGATTGTTGCGATGACGCAGGCGGTACTAAACACCCCAAAAAATAATATTAATGGGCCGGCTCTAGGTGTAGGAAAATTATTAATAATGTCAATCTCTGTAAAAGCGTATGGAGTAATAGTGGTGATCATAACCAGAACGGTAATTATCACAAGACTGGTTAGATATTTTCTGCTCATTGAAAATTTTGCACTAGGTACTGTGTATGCAAATAAAATAAGAAATAGGCACTGCAGCGTTGCAAAAAAAATCGATAATCTGGACCAAAGAACATTTTGATAAAAACTAGGCTGAAGGGCAATAAATAACATACTAAGCCAGATTATTATAATGCCGCACAGTAAAGAGAAGATACGCATAGTAGCATTTCTGGTATTTTTTCGATATGTAAAAAATCCAATACTAGCAATTATTATCGTGATCAGCAGGAGTAAAAATTCTGCAACTGATGGAATGATCATTTCAATTTATCATTAAATCTTCCCAACCAAATTTAATCCCGCGGTGAGTGTTGGATCCCCCTCCTCCCACGATGCTGGGCAAACCTGATCGCCGTGCTCATAGGTAAACTGCGCTGCCTTGAGTTTGCGCAGAATCTCTTTACTGCTGCGGCCAATGCTGTCATCATGCAACTCCATCACCTTCAAAATACCGCTCGGATCAATAATAAAAGTGGCGCGATACGATAACCCTTCCTTTTCATTCAGCGTGCCAAACGTTTGACACCAAATTTTAGTTGGATCCGCGACCATTGGAAAACGGATACCCTTCACCGAATCTGATGCGTCGTGCCACGCCTTGTGCACGTACACCGTATCAATACTAACACTTAACACCTCGGCATTGCGTTTAGTAAATTCCGGATACAGCGCGCCGATTTCTTTCAATTCCGTCGGGCAGACGTAGCCAAAGTCTGCCGCATAAAAAAATAACACTGTCCATTTGCCTTTATAATTATGAAGATTGATGTCTGTTATCCTGTCTTGATGATAGGCCTTCGCCATCAGGGCGGGCACTTGCTGACCGATGCGCATCATAGGTGTAAATAGTTAATGTTTTTGCTTATTATTTATTTTGGGATTGCCGCCATTATACTGAATTTGATATTTTATGTAAAGCTAATCTGGCAAGCCACAATTTACCAAATCTCGGTCGTAAATTAAAAAAGTCCAAAAAGTCTGTTTTTTAGCTTTTTTTAAAAATTTAGCGCCGTCTCGAAGCCTAGTTATCCACATGCTAAAAATGCGTTTCGTATAATGTTTATAGTATTAAAGTCGCTATTGCGCCAGAGAGCCGTCGCTAAAACGCTATTGCATTTTTATGGGGTAGTTTTAGACTTAAAATAGTCTTTCGCTGTTTGAAAAAAATAATGAGAGTTTCACGAGTGCACAAGGCCTTATTTATTGATCAAAATATTGTTGGCATCGTTCATTTGGACGCACGGTGCTAAAAGGCTTTCAAATTTATTGCCGAGGATTGCGCTCTCGTCTGAAGCTTTCATATTTCTGCTCCCACCGCTCGCTGAATGGATCTCCTCCCCATTGAACGGCGGTGGGCAGCGAAAGCATATTTAATAAGTCGATGAACCAGTGGTCAGCGTATAAAATAAATATATAAATTTATGGATACTCCATCATCAAAACAAAGCATCATTTGGCAATTTATAGCTACCTTGGCAATTCCAATTTTATTGTGGAGCGCTTTAGTTTTAATTGTATCAAGCTACCTCTCATTAAATGACCAAATAGTGGGTAAACTTAATATGTACTTGTTTACTCCCATCACGATTATAGTTTTGCCGGGCGTATTAGCGTATTTTTCAAAAAAATATCATTCTATGTTCAACAAAACACAATTTTTCGTAACATCAATTGCAATCGTCGTTTGCTTAAAACTACTAGTCTCTCTGCCGGCGCTCATCTTATTAGTCGATAACAAAAACATGATTTTGGGGATCTTAATTGAATTTGTTATTTTTGTGTTGCTGTTCGCCGGTTGGTCGCGCTTAATGTATAAATCAAGTGTTGCCTAAAGTGAATTAACGCGCATCGACCTCGAAATAATTATGAAGAAAAAGTTATTCTTGGGATAAAAAAATGATCAGTCAAATATATGAAGCCGCTTTATAAAACTTTACGAACACCATCACATATAGATTTTACTACCTCCTCGGCACAACCGATTTCGGTCTCGTCTGTTCACTCTCTACTCCACTTTTATTATAAGCCATCACCGCCACATAATATCGTGTGCGGTTAGTTAAGCCGTTAATGGTAGCGGAGGTAACATTGCCAACATTAAGTTGTGAAGTTAAAGCAGTGGCAGCAGTCCCATAATACAGGCGATAACCTCCTAACGAACTAGCCGAGGCTGATGAAGCCGTCCAACTGGCGGCAATGCTTCTGTTTCCGGCCGTTAGAGATAAATTATGTGGTTTTGGATTGCGTAGAACACCGGTAATGGAAGTGCCGGCACTAGTGT
>CAYMXY010000091.1:0-4910 GCA_964394525.1 uncultured Gammaproteobacteria bacterium
GTGTCGGCGCCGCGGGCGCAGCCATAGTAGTACCGGTTTTTTCACCAGCGGTTACTTTGGCGCTAGCCGTTGCTTGATCTTTCCCCGGCTCTTTACCGGCAGTACCCGCTGTGGCCGATTCTTTTGCTTTTTCTTCCGCCACCTGTTTGGCACGCTCAGCTACATTTTGCCGCTTGATCATTTCTTGTCTGGTTTCTTCTTGGCGGAAGCTTTCGCGGACATAAGTGGTAGTATCCTTGTGTAAGCGGCGCGTTAGCCCGGCATCTTTCAAACCTTTCATTATTTTTGTAGCTTGCTGTCGGGTTACCATTCTGCCTGCTTGCAGAAACTTTTTGCCGCCAGTTTGTTGAAGATGTTTTTTCACATCATGCGGCATAAACTGTTGATGGCCATGCGCCTTCATAATCATGCCTTGAAGGGCTTTTCCGCTAATTCTACTAGTGCCTAAAGTAATACCCATAAGGTAAATTATACTCTTGAAGACGCTGTCTTGCCAAGATTTAGGTGATACATTATAATCATAGCGCTTTATTTATTTTATAAACCACCGCGATTCCTAATGGTCAGAGTCCGGTTAATCTCTAATTAGTAATTTATGGCCAAAAATTTTAGCGTAGGAACGGCGCCGGCAACCACGTTAATGGCGCAATTGTTGGAACAACACAAAGAAATCAGTTTACCGGTTGTGGGCGATACTGTTGAAGGTGTAGTCGTTAGTACAGTCAAGAATGAAGTTTGCGTAGATTTGAATGGTTTGGCGGTTGGAGTGGTGCGCGGCCCGGAATTGTTTGACGAATCAGGTGAATTTTCTAATTTAAAAATAGGTGACCTTGTCACTACCACTGTTCTTGAGAATGAAAATGGTCAGTTAGAATTGTCGTTTCGTCAGGCCGGACACAAAAAGGCATGGGGTAAATTACATGAGTTATTGGACAGTCGTGAAGTAGTAGATGCGTTGATTACTGACGCCAATAAAGGCGGTTTGATTATTAAAGTTGGGCGGGTGTCTGGTTTTTTGCCGGTATCGCAATTATCGGTTGAACATTATCCGCGAGTTGAAGGCGGTAATAAAACTAAAATTTTAGAACGCCTGCAGGGTTATATTGGTCAAAATTTTCGCGTTAAGGTTATAGATGTATCTGAAGATGAAAATAAACTGATTGTATCTGAAAAAATGGCCCGCGCCGAACAACAGCAAGAAAGAATGGCGCAATATAAAGTGGGTGATAATGTTTCCGGTAAGGTGACAGGAGTCGTAGATTTTGGCGCTTTTGTTGAATTTGGAGACAACTTGGAAGGATTAGTACATATTTCGGAAATTGCCTGGCAGCGCATTGACAACCCCAAAGATTATTTGAAAGTAGGCGATGCTGTGGCGGCGGAAATTATTAGTATTGATAACGGAAAAATTTCTTTAAGCATCCGTAATTTGATTAAGGATCCGTGGCTGCATGTTGCCGAGCGTTACAAAGTGGGTGATGTGGTGAAAGGATTAGTTTTGAAGTTGAATCCGTTTGGCGCATTTGTCGAATTGGATAAAGATATTCACGGATTGGCGCATATTTCTGAGCTATCCTACCATAAATTGTCGTCTCCGGCTGAATTGTTGAAAGAAGGTGATGTATATGATTTCAAGGTTATTTCAATTGAACCCGGTAAGCATCGGCTTGGCTTGTCATATAAATCATTGCATGAAGAAAAGCCGGATGAAACCAAAGTTGAAAAAACTGAAAAAGATTCGGCTGAAGTTAACGTTACTGAAGCCGCTGCTGTTGAACCTAGTGTGACTGAACCCGTTACTACTGAGACCGTTACTACAGAACCCGTTGCTGTTGAGCCACCAGCAACCACCACTGCACCTACTGCACCCGCCGCCGCAGCCGAACCAGTAGCCGCCACTACCTCATAAATTTATGGCTACTCCATTAAATCCTCAACGAGGCCCGCAACTATTTCGCCAATTTATTATTGTAGTTATTGTTGTTGTATTGGTGGGAGCGGTTTTTAGTTTGTTGAATGAACCATCTACTGGTCCGGAAGAAGTCGGCATTAGCGCGGTCGTAGAAAAAATTCAACAAGGCGAGGCTGAAAAAATTCAAATCAAAGGTGAACAAAATGTTGAAGTCACTTTGCGTGATGGCACAATTTTGAGCACGCGCAAAGAAGCCACCCAACCACTGACTGAATTATTGGAACAATCCGGCATCAGTAAAGAACAAATCAGTCAACTTAGTATTACCGTCAGCAGCAACACCGGTTTTCTGTATTGGTTGTCAATTTTGTCGCCGGGGTTAATCAGCATTTTGGTAATCGGTTTGATTTTGTGGTTGATGTTGCGGCAGGTACAGGGGTTGAACAATCGCGCCATGATGTTCGGCAAAGTAACTATGCCGGAGCAATCGCCCAACAATAAAAAAGCGCAGATAAAATTTACAGATGTAGCCGGTGAAGCGGAAGCCAAGGAAGAATTGACTGAAGTGGTGGATTTTTTGAAGCAGCCGCAAAAATATGTGCAGTTAGGCGCTAAAGTTCCGCGCGGCGTATTGTTGGTCGGTCCGCCCGGCACCGGCAAAACATTGTTGGCGCGCGCCGTTGCCGGAGAAGCCAATGTGCCGTTCTATCACATTTCTGGTTCGGAATTTGTGGAGATGTTTGTTGGGGTGGGCGCTTCACGAGTGCGCGATCTTTTCAAGAAAGCAAAACAAACTGCTCCTTCAATAGTGTTTGTTGATGAAATAGATGCCGTTGGCCGGCAGCGCGGCACCGGTTTGGGTGGTTCACACGATGAACGCGAACAAACACTCAATCAAATTTTGGTAGAGATGGACGGTTTTGACAATGAAACTAAAGTAATTGTGATTGCGGCAACTAATCGGCCAGATGTGTTGGATCCGGCGTTGTTGCGGCCGGGACGGTTTGATCGTCATGTCACACTTGATTTGCCAGACATTAAAGATCGTATCGCCATTTTGGAAGTGCACGCTAAGGGCAAGCCGTTGGAAGCCGATGTCAAAATTAATGTTATCGCCCAGCGCACGCCTGGTTTTTCCGGCGCCGACTTAGCAAATGTATTGAATGAAGCAGCTATTATGGCGGCACGTCATAATAAAAAAATCATCGGTATGACCGATTGTATTCAAGCCATTGAAAAAGTAATGCTGGGGCCGGAACGAAAATCTAATGTCATGGATGAACATGAGAAAAAAGTGACAGCTTATCACGAAGCCGGTCATGCCATTGTGGCACATTTTTCAAAACATGCCGATCCGGTGCACAAAGTTTCCATCATTTCGCGCGGTCGCGCTGGCGGCTATACTCTAAAATTGCCGGAACGAGACAAACATTTACACACCAAGGAAGAATTTTTGGCAGATTTGGCGGTGATGTTAGGCGGCCGGGTGGCGGAGGAAGACTTTTTTGGATCAATTACTACCGGCGCCAGCAACGATTTGGAGAAGGCCACACAACTTGCCAGAAAGCTAGTTACGCAGTATGGTATGAGTACAGACTTAGGCCCGCGCACCTTTGGTCATCGCGAAGAAATGATCTTTCTGGGCAGGGAAATTTCGGAGCGGCAAGATTATTCCGAAGATACCGCCAAGCAGATTGATGCCGCGGTTGACGAATTCATTGCCGATGCTTATAAAACCGCTCAGAAGTTAATTCGTGAGAATAAAACCAAAGCGGAAACGGTGGCCAAAACTCTTATTGAAAAAGAAACCTTAGAGCGCGAAGAATTTGAAGCGCTCGTTCAACCAGAAACCAAAACCACTTAAAACTTATGCAACTCTACAAAGATGTTCTGACCACGGCTTGGCGACAAACTATCCATCAGCCGAGGTTGTGGCTGTTTGGCTTGTTCGCCATCTTCATTTTTGGTAATGGTGGTGAAATTGATCGGTACTTGCGTTTAATGAACGCCATCATCACTGAGGGGCACATTTTGAATCCACAATTTTGGTTGGAGCAGCGATGGGTGACAACAGCTGTCAGGTTGAACGCTTTGTTGGCGCAAGGTGATTTAGCAACTTGGGTATTTGTGGTGGCAAGTATCGGCGCTTTGGTTTGCTTGTTGATCATGATGAGCATTTCGGTTGGGGCGTTGATTGCCGCCGCTAAAAAGCCAACTTTATCGTTTGTGGAAGCTTTTCGCGCTGGTCAAAAACATTGGGTCGATCTGTTTTTTTTGTTCATCAGCGGCACGGCGGTGATAGCGATGGCCACCTTTTTGGTTGGCGCCATTATTTTTGCTTCGGGACTAGCGACCGAACAAGCGCAGCAGGTTTTTGTGTTAATCAGTAGTCTAGGTTTTATTCCCTTAGTGATTGTGTTGTCGTTTATTGTGCGGTTTGCCGCTAACAGTATTGTGTTGGATAATTGCCATTTGTTGGCTGGTTTGCGGCAGGCTTGGCGGGTGTTTAGCTCACATTGGTTAGTGACTTTGGAAATGGCGATAGTTAATTTTGTGGTGGTGTTTTTGGTGAATATTGCACTGCTTTTTAGTGTAGGGATACTGTTCACTCCTCAGTATGCCACTGCTTTAACGCTGTCCGCCGGTAATTTTTTTGAGAGATTATCAACTGCCATTGTTACTAGTGGTCTGGCGTACGTTGGGTTAACGATACTTGTCGGCGCGATTGTTTCCACTTGGCAGTGGGCAGCGTGGACGCTATTATTTGAACGGCTGCGTCAAGAAAAACCAACCAGCACCTTGCTGCGTTGGCTGCACCGCCGTCGGTCTACCTAAAGTTGTATTGAAAAATAGAGGTAAAATTTTTTAAGACGATGTCGAATAATGCACCGAGTCCAGAAATGAGCCAGATGCGAAGTTGTGGAGCTGCAGCCGCGACCTAGGCATAGTAAACCTATGGTGAGAGAGCGGCTGCGGCGAACAACGAGCCCGAAGGGTT
>CAYMXY010000092.1:0-4188 GCA_964394525.1 uncultured Gammaproteobacteria bacterium
CTTTTGGTGTTTGCAATAATTCTATAGCTCGCTCCAACGACAAGTTAAGTAAATTATCATCGGCCGTTAGGCTGCGCGTCTCAGTGCCGCAGCGGATATACGGTCCAAAGCGGCCGGCGTCAGCCACGATTGGTTCTTTGCTAGTTGGGTGAGCGCCAATAGTTTTTGGCAAAGCCAGCAACTGCAAAGCCGTTTCCAAGGTAACATCAGCCGGATTCATACCTTTAAGCAACCCTTTTAATTTTGGCTTTTTGCCAGATTTTTTGTCTGCCGGTTTTTCACCTAGTTGCACATACGGCCCAAACCGACCTTCTTGTAAATAAATTTTTTCACCAGTGACTGGATCAACACCAAGCACCTTTGGCCCGGCCGCTTGGCGTTCAACATATTCAAGTGCTTTAGCGACCGTTAATTGATCCGGTTGCAAATCTGGCGGCAGGCTGGCAGTAGCCGATTCTTGCTCTGAGCGCACCAATTCCACAAACGGCCCATACCGACCAATGCGCACATTCACTAGATGTCCTGCTTCATCCTTGCCGAGAGGCAGAGTGCAGGCTTTACGAGCGTCGATCTCCACTTGCAACATTTCATGCAGGCCCTTGTTTTTGCCCCCACTCTCATCATCCTTGCCACTAGCTTCGCCAAAATAAAACGAACGCAAATATGGTTTTGGCGCCAGCTCGCCCGCGGCAATTTCATCCAGATCTTCCTCCATTTTGGCGGTGTATTCTGAATTTACTAAGTTTGAAAAATTGTTGGCCAACAAACCATCCACCGCAAAAGCAACAAACCGAGGCACCAATGCGCCGCCGTCTTTATAAACATAACCGCGGTGTTGAATGGTATCAATGATCGTGGCGTAGGTGCTTGGCCGACCAATGCCGTCGCTTTCCAGTTCTTTTATCAGCGCGGCTTCGGTGTAGCGCGCCGGTGATTTGGTATGATGTTCTTGCGGCAATAATTGTTTGGCGCGCACTATTTCGTTGCGTTCCAAGTTGGGTAAAGTGGTTTGACTGGCGTTGTCATCGCCGTTTTCTTCGTCGTTTTCCATGTAAGCTTGCAAGTATCCGGGGAAAATGACCACACGGCCGTTGGCTTGAAAAATTACTTCCGCCTGCACTAATTTCACCGTGGTTTGCTGTAATTTGGCGTCGGCCATTTGCGAGGCAACGGTGCGCTTCCAAATAAGATCGTATAATTTAGCGTGATCCGGTTCCAGTTCCGTGGCTAATTCGCCGACCGTACGCATGGCGCCGCCGGATGGTCTAATGGCTTCGTGCGCCTCTTGGGCAGTTTTATTTTTAGTGCGATAAAGGCGCGGTTGTGGCGGTAAATATTCGGCACCGTACAGAGTGGTAATTTTTTGACGCGCGGCAGTAAGCGCTTCCTGCGATAACTGCACCGAGTCCGTGCGCATATAAGTAATATAGCCTTGTTCGTATAACCGTTGCGCCGTTCGCATGGTTTTACTGGCTGACCAACCAAGTTTGCGGCCGGCATCTTGCTGTAAAGTGCTGGTGATAAACGGAGGTTTTGGCGACAAAGTAATTGGTTTTTGTTGCAAATCATCCACCCGCCAATCTTCCTTTTGTAAGCGTTCAATCAAACTATCAGCTTCCTGATTAGTGAGCACAATACATTCCCTGTAGGCTTTGGCAGTGAGTTGGCCGTTACTGCCATCGAAATCTTTACCAGTAGCCACACGTTTAGTATTGACACTCACAATTTTTGCCGGAAAAGTAGCACCATGATTGGTTGCAAATTCGCCAGTGATATCCCAATAAGTGGCTGGTTTGAATTTGATTCGTTCTTGTTCGCGTTCCACAATTAAATGTAAGGCGGCGCTCTGCACTCGGCCGGCCGAAAGTTTTGGCGCAATTTTACGCCACAACACCGGCGACACCTCGTAACCATATAATCGATCCAACAGTCGGCGAGTTTCCTGTGCGTCAACTAAATGCTGGTCAATTTGGCGTGGTTGCCGCAAAGCCGCCATGATGGCCTCACTCGTAATTTCATGAAACACCATTCGCTTAATCGGCACCGTTGGCTTTAACACCTCAAGCAAATGCCAACTAATGGCTTCACCTTCGCGGTCTTCATCAGTCGCCAAATATAATTCATCGGCCTCGGCCAGTAATTTTTTCAGTTTTGCAATCTGCTTTTTTTTGTCTGCAGATACAACATAAAGCGGCTCGAAATCGGCGGCAATGTTAACACCAAGCGAAACTGGATTCAACTACAAATCCCGCTGGCAGAAATTTTTTTATGGTTTTGGCTTTGGTCGGGCTTTCAACAATGACTAATTTCATAGTTTTGTTCACGATTCTTCCGTACTATTCCTTTTATTTCTAATTCTGTCAAGTTTATCATGATGGACAGTGCAGATAAACCGGTATTTTGTACCAGTTGTTCGGCACTTCCAGGTTCATCCGCTAAGCAACGGATAATTTTTTTCTGTTCCGGAAGAAGGTGGTGTAGTGGTAATTTATTTGTTGCTGCCGCGGAACCAGCTAAGGATGATGATTCAGCAGGCGACTCGTTTGTTTCAATGTTCAGTTCAGCGAGAATATCTTGCGCGTTGTTTACTAATTTTGCGCCTCGTTGAATAAGGCGATTTGTGCCCACCGATCGGCTGCTAAATATTGAACCCGGCACCGCAAACACTTCACGGTTACAATCAAGAGCGAAGCGGGCCGTCAGCAGTGCGCCAGAACGTTCAGCCGCTTCCACCACCACCGTACCCAAAGTTAAACCGGCGATAATTCGATTACGCTCCGGGAAATAATAAGCGCGAGCCAAGGTGTCGTCCGGATATTCTGACAGTAGCAATCCGCCTTGAGCGACAATTTTTTTTGCAAGCGTCAAATGGCTGTGTGGAAAAATCGCTTTTGGCGCTAAACCGCTGCCCACCACCGCAATAGTTTTACCGCCGCAGGCTAAGGCTTGACGGTGAGCGACACCGTCTATCCCCAGCGCCAGACCGCTGACAATCACTAAACCGGCGCGCACCAAACCGGTCACCAGCACGCGGCAGGCTTGCTCGCCGTAACTGGTCATGGCTCGGCTGCCGACTACGGCAATGGCCGGCTGCTGCAACACCGCCGTGTCTCCTTGATAAAATAACAATGCCGGTGGCTGCGCAATTTCACGCAACGGCGCAGGAAAGCTTAAGGAATCCAAAATCATAATAAGAGCCCGCAACGTGTGTTGTGGGCTCTTCATATTCATACCTAGCACGCATTATCAAAAAGCACAATAGTTGCTGGTTGTGGGTTCATGGTGCTATCATAAAATTATGAAGCGTTCAATTTTTTACATCACCGGTCAAAATGATGCCCAATCGGCGCAATCAACACAGCAGCTTTATGATGCTTCCCCCAGCGTCGCTAAACGTCTTGCCATTATTCCATCAAGCGACCACGGCATTGCCTTAATCCAGAATACCAATGTCGCGGATTTAATTATTGACTGGTTGAATCAGCAAGTGCTACGCTGACAATAATATATGCACTTACGACTTTTTTTCACCGCTATCATTTGTCTGGTTATTCTTTCAGCGACGGCCTATGCGGCTGATGCTGAAGAGTTGCCGCGTTTGAATAAACCAACCAATATCACCATCACTCAAATTGTTTCTCTGCAAAAAATGAAAGCCAAATGGACGGCGCCGGCGCATGCCAAAAAATATCGGGTAAAATTATTGAGCGGTCAAACGGTGCTGTTGCAGCGCACGGTTGATGTGCCGCGCCTCACCTTTGCTGAAAAAAAATTAACAGACGGCCGCAGCTATCGGTTACGCGTCCGCGCCAAAGCCACTAATAAGTATCGCGCTTCACTTTGGCAAACCAAACGCTTCACCTTCCATGATCTTGATCTTGATAACGATGGTACAATCAACGATGACGACCCAGATGACGATGATGACGGCATTTTGGATGTTGATGATGACATGCCCAATGATCACGATAACGATGGCCTAGTGGATAGCGAGGATTCCGACGACGACAACGATTTATTGGAAGATGTGTCAGATGAGTTTCCGTTGGATCACGATAACGACGGTGACCCAGATGTGACTGATCCGGACGATGATAACGATGGTATTTTGGATGTGGATGAAGCGCCGGGACAACAGTTTGATGAAGACAATGACGGCATCGAGGATTATTTAGATGAAGATTATAT
>CAYMXY010000092.1:4198-4609 GCA_964394525.1 uncultured Gammaproteobacteria bacterium
AAGATAAGGGTCCTGGATGCGTTAACTTTTGCCGGCAACAAGGCTAACTTAAACGGAGTTTTAAGAAAAATCGACTTTGTGGAGGGTGATATCACCATCACGGTAAATGATACCGTTAAGTGGGTGAATAAAGATGAAGGCGGGCATGCTGTGGCGGCCACCGACGGCAGTTTTACCAGTCCGCCGCTGGAAAGCGGAGAGTCGTACAGCTATACTTTCACCGCCGCTGGCAGTTACGATTATTACGACCCCACAGCGCCAGACGTTCAAGCCCTAACCGGAACGATTACGGTGGAAGAATAGATCTTAATACTTACTCCATGATTAAACTTAGCTTGCGGCAGGGTAATTTACTTGAGGCGACTACCGAAGTAATTGTGAATCCGGCGAATAGCACCGGCAGCATGGGTG
>CAYMXY010000093.1:0-3757 GCA_964394525.1 uncultured Gammaproteobacteria bacterium
CAAGAACAGCGCGCTTGGCAAAAGGTGGTCAAGCGACCTAACGCCATTATTGCCACTGGCGGTGGGACATTAATGTCGGCAAGTAATCGGCGGCTATTGAATAATCATTTGGTGGTGTTGCTGACAGCGCCATTGCATTTGTTGCAACAGCGTTTACAAGGTGATACCACTCGGCCAACCTTGTTGCGCCAGCGCGGTGTTGTGTCGCCATCTACTGCTGCTGAATTGCCGCGTTTATGGCAACAACGTCGCAGGCATTATTATAAAATCGCCGACACGATTTATGATACAAGGTATGATCGCGGTTAGTTTAGCTAACAGCAATCAATTCACATCGGCGCAAGGCAGCGGCGCTGATCTGTTGGAATTACGTAATGATTTGATTTCCAATCATTTACTTATTCGTTTGGCGCAACAATCAACTTTGCCAATTATCCTCACACTCAAACGGTCAATCGCGCCAGACAGTTTGCGAGCCTTGCTGCAGTTATCTAACATTCATTATGTTGACGTTGATTATCGCCGACGCCGGCAATTACGGTTAGTGCGGCAATTACGATTATCAACCACAAAATTAATTCTGTCAGCGCATAATTATCAGTCCACTCCTAATTGGCCCTCGGCGCAAAAATTGGCGCAACAACTTTGGTGTCAACACCCAGACGTAATCAAAATCGCCACTAACATAAACCAAGTTGACGATCTGGTTGTAATCAAACGACTTCAAGAAAAATATCAACGCCGTATTATCGCCATTGGCATGGGGGAGCTTGGCTTAATGACGCGGATCTACCATCGCGCTTTGTTTACCTATGCCGCCGCAGCGCCTAAGCGCGGCACCGCACCCGGTCAACTAACTATTTCCGCTACGCGTTCAACCAAACTTTACGGATTGATCGGCGATAATATCCAACATAGTTTAAGCCCAAAACTACATAATGCCTTTTGGCGCGCGCACCATCTACCATATCGTTATCAGTTGTGGCAAACAGGTAATCTGGCTGAATTTATGGAGGTGTTTAATTTTTTCCAACTACCCGGCGCTTCGGTGACGGCTCCATTTAAGCGCGCCGTGCTGCGCTATTGCGATCAACTTGACCCTGTTGCCAAAACCGTTGGCGCGGTTAATACTTTGGCACGTCGCGGCAAAAAAGTAATTGGTTACAATACCGATTGGCTCGGAACCTATCGCGCGTTACAACCCTATTGGCGTAACGCTCGTGTGTTAATTTTAGGAAATGGCGGTGCCGCTGCGGCCTGCGCCTATGCGGCCAAATACGGTCAAGCGCGATCAGTAACAATGTTGGGGCACAGCGCCTTACCCACCACCCGTTCAGATTTCAACGTTCTTATAAACGCCACGCCGGTAGTGAATCGTTTATTGATTCCGCCGGCCGCGCTGCGCCAAAAAATTGTGATGGATTGTAATTATGGTCAAGTCACTGCTTTGCTGCACGCTGCTCGCCGGCAACGCGCGCGATTAGCGATTGATGGTAAAAATATGTTAAACTATCAAGCCATGGAGCAATTTAAATTGTGGAGGAGAAAATAATTTTTATGCCCGAACAGCTAAGACAAGCATTAAAAAATCCTAAAGTAGAACCAATCACCCTAGAGGCAGCGTCAAACGAAAGAAGTGTGGAAGAACTTTTAGCAGAAGTGCCCCCAGTTTTTAGGGGTCGACTCATTAGAACAAAAACGGTTTTACATGAACTGGCTGAAGGGAGGTTGGAGGCAGAGCAAGAAGAGCGATCCTTAGGACGAGTAGTTGCACTTAACGATGCCATCGAAGTGCTTCAGGATTATTTAAGATTACGTAGCGTAGTGAAGACAGTCGATTACCCCTATGCTAATAGATATTGGGGACAGGAAAAATATCCTCCGTTAAAGCCTGGCCAAGTGGGTTGGCGATTTATTCCTTATGATCGATTTAAGCGATGGTTTGGACAAGATATCGATCAGCCGGAAGTGAGACGACAATTTCAGGAACAATATTATGCAGCTATTCAAGCTGAGCTAGCTTATGGATCGGCTTTAGTCCAAATTTTAGGTCATTTGTTGTTAGATGAAACTGCAGAGCAAACTATTGAGCGGTTACGGAACTTAGGCAAAATAGAATTGCGTAAATTTGAAGCTAGCGAGCCGCCGCCAATGATAGCCGATTTTTCTCCTTTACTTCAAACCGATCTGTTGGCTAACGTTTCCAATATTGAATTAAACGAAGGCTGTTCTGTGCGCTGCATTTTTTGTGCTTTTGATGCTCCAATGGGAGTGCGTCGCACTATGCCATTTAAACAAGTGTTATGGTTGATCAGCCGCGTCAAGTCAGATATTTTATTGTATCATGCTACCGATCCATTGGATTATATGTTTGAAATTGATGGTCAGGAATGTACCTATGCCGAAATCGTGGCAGCGTACAGTATTTTACACTCTTCACCTCCTTATACCTCAACCGCTTATCCTGTTAATACTGCTGGCATATTAAGGAAAATTATGCCACAGGTTAGTCGTATTAGTTTAAGCGACATGAATATAAGACGACTAAAACGAGACGGCTTTGTTGGGCGAACTGCCGGTGGAACGTTAATTCCGATTGATTCAGATTTAGCTCTTCGTTTTTTAGGAGAGTCACAACCAATGAATAACCAGGCGGAAATGGCTGCTTTTAGAGAGGAAGAAATTTTAAGGTTTTCGGGTAGACATCGGATTGGTCTGCACGCCGAAGGACATGCCAAAAGAGAGGAGGTAGAAGACAGTATTGCCTGTCGAGACGGTGTGATTGCTTCACCGAAGTATTTAAATAATTCAGTTCGGATGATGACAACTGATGCTTATCCAAGGGGTGTAGTTGAGGTGATGATTACTCCAAACAATCTCGGTAATGGTTGGCAGGCAGCGAGTAGCTTGATCGACGAAGTTTATTCAGGCACAAGAAAAGCTAAGATAGATGAATTATTAAAATGTGTTATTATAAAACGTAATAACATACCCAGCATGCCGCCATTACCAGAATGGAAAAAAGCTCCAGCTAACAATGATTTGGTGTTTGGTCGGTCGGTATCTTTTTATACTTACCAAGAAACTGCTCAAGGGCCAAAAAGATTTAAAGGTCAGTGTCGTTTTAATTGTGCTAACGGGATAATACTATCTTTATCTGCTGAGGAAATGCCTGCATAAGGTCATTGACAACAACGCAATAGAAGCGTATCATTTTTTTATGAATAATGAACAGCTAATAAAATATCCGGCAGTATTTGATCCGGCCGAAGAAGGAGGGTATAACGTATCATTTCCAGATTTTCCCGGTTGCGTTACCTTTGGTAAAACTTTTGAGGAAGCGCAAATTAATGCTCAAGAAGTATTAGAATTATGGCTGGAGGAATTAGCGCACGAAGGCGAACCGATTGTATCGCACGATGTTCGTCCTATAATTACGGAAATAGTTGCTACTATTCCAAGCGGCGTAGAGGTCCATCATTATGCGGCCATTAACCGCTAAGCAAGTAATTAAAATTTTAGAAGATAACGGTTATATTTTTTCTAGGCAAAAAGGAAGTCATTGTATTTACAAAGATCCATCTTCTGGAATCATTGTGCCAATACCTTTGCATGGTGGAAACAAACCGATACATATTGGTACGTTTTTGGCTATTGTAAAACAATCAAAATTACCTAAAGAGAAATTTATTTAAACTATGCCCGGTAACACCTTTGGAAAAATTTTTCGTGTCACCACGTGGGGTGAATCTCACGG
>CAYMXY010000093.1:3767-4570 GCA_964394525.1 uncultured Gammaproteobacteria bacterium
ATTGACGGCTGTCCGGCGGGAATAAAATTAAGCACAGGCGACATTCAACCGGACTTGGATCGTCGTCGGCCCGGGCAAAGCCTTATTACCAGCGCGCGTGCGGAAGCAGACAAAGTGGAGATTTTATCTGGCGTGTTCAAGGGTAAAACTACCGGCACGCCGCTAAGCTTAATTATTTATAATCGCGATCAACGGCCGCGCGATTACGAGAAATTAAAAAATATTTATCGCTCGGGGCACGCCGATGAAGTTTACGATTTGAAATACGGTTTCAGAGATTATCGCGGCGGCGGGCGAGCCAGTGCGCGCGAAACAGCCGTGCGCGTGGCAGCCGCGGCGGTGGCAAAAAAAATATTACCCTCACGCGTTAAAGTAATCGCTTACACCAAACAAATTCAAAATTGCGTGGTGACGCGACCGAAATTCAATCAAATAGAAACTAATCCGGTGCGCGCGGCCGATAATATAGTTGCAAAAAAAATGGTTGAATTGATAAAAACGACGCAGCGGCAAGGAAATTCACTGGGCGGAATAATTGAAATAGTGGTGCAGCACTGCCCAATTGGGTTAGGGGAGCCGGTGTTTGATAAATTAAAAGCCGATTTGGCCAAAGCGTTGTTAAGTATCAACGCGGTAGTTGGGTTTGAATACGGCGCCGGTTGGCAGGTGGTGCATTTGACCGGCCAACAACATAATAAACTGGAAACGGGAATGTATGGTGGCATCAGCAACGGTAAAGACATTATTATGCGCGTGGCGGTTAAACCGACGTCTAGTATTGGTATTGGCGGCCGGCATGATCC
>CAYMXY010000094.1:0-4332 GCA_964394525.1 uncultured Gammaproteobacteria bacterium
TTTTGCCGTGCGTTTTCAAGGTACGCCGGTGCGACGCGCGCAGCGGCGCGGTTTACTGCGCAACGTGGCCGTAGCCTTAGGTAATTGGGGTAGTCCAGCAGCAGCCGAGATGTTGCAGTATTTGGCGCGAGATGCAGAGCCGTTGATTCGCGAACACGCCTGCTGGGGACTACGCCGAATTGATACACTTAACTCATGATTTAGACCAAGGCGAACTCCTCACTGTGCAGTTGGTGGCGCGGCACTCCTAAACTGCGTAATTCTTTTTTAACGGCTTGCATCATTGGTTTAGGGCCGCAAATAAAATATTCATAGTCGGTCGGCTTGGCCGGTTGCTTAATATATTTTGTGATGAGCGCAGCATTAACATGGCCGCGATCACCCTGCCAATTTGGTTCAGGCCGCGATAAAATATGCACTAAGTTGAAGTGAGGGTTAGCCGAGGCGGCGTTGGCTAATTCTTCACGAAAAGCAATATCCGTTGGCGTTTTATTCGCGTAAAATAACCACTGCGGCCGATTGGGTGTGGTGGCTAGGCAATGCCTAATCATACTGCGGAGCGGCGTAATTCCAATTCCACCGGCAATGTATATCAATGGCCGTTGGTTTTTTAGGTGAACGTAACTGAAGCGGCCGTATGGTGCGTCTAACCAAGCTTTGTCGCCGACTGAGAGCTGCCCTAAGCTGCTAGTCCAGTCGCCGGAAGCCTTAATGCTTAAAGTGATAGCCGGGTCGGTTGGTGAACTGGAAATAGTAAACGGATGCCATTCGCTGGACACTTTTTCCGAAAAAAATTTTACGAACAAACACTGTCCGGGTAAACGTGGAAACTGCGTCCCAGCGAAAACTATATGTCGAACACCCGGAATAATTTCGGTAATACTGGTAATGGTGTAAGGTTGTCGTCGCAGCCGCCACGGTTTAATTATATAACGATGAGTCGCGGCGACCAGAGTTAAGGCTGCCAACCCAACATAGTAGGCGCGTAACCACGGGTAGGTAGAAAGATCGGAACTTATAAACCAAGCGTGAATAAACCCGATCATGATAATGCCATAACCAAATAAATGCAGCCGTCGCCACCAATGATAAGGCAGCTGAAGCGGCTTTCGGATTAGCGCAAATAATACCGTCAGCCAGAGAGCTAACAAAGCGATACCGCCTAGCGTTTCAAATTTCAAGCCCGGAGTTATAAAATCAAGGAGCGCATAATTACCCAACCTCCCAAAAAAAATCAAAAAGAAACCGAAATGAGCCGACAGCAATAGAGTAGCCGTTATGCCGGTAAAGCGATGCCAGTGCATCAAACGGTCAAGGCCAACGTAACGTTCAACCAAGCGCCAGCGCGCCGCCAGTACCGGTTGCAACAACAGCATGGCTAAGCCAATCAGCGAAAAAAGTTTTGCCAGATCGTACGTCAAAACAGCCGGCGCGGTCGGTTGCCACCACCAAGTGGGCAGCAGTACCAATACAAAATAAATCACTAACCAGACGTATACCATAGTTATATTCCTTTTTGCCAATAATCTTCCTGCGCCAGCCGCACTGCACCCCACACCGGCGGTTCCTGCGGACGAATCAAATTAGCCTGCGGTGCTAATTTTTTAACAGCGTCTTGAAATTTTTGATAGAACGGCACATCGCTAATCGCAAATAATCCGCCGACCACTACCAAATCAAACGGCCTGGTTTCTAATTTCAATCGTTTCATTACCGCCTCAACGTGCGCTGCCAATTCGGTCACGGTTTCCTTAATAATTTCTTGGGCGCGCCAATCGCCGGCGGCAGCTAGCGGCCCTATCAATTTAGCCAGTTGAGCAATTTCTGCCTTACCAAAATTTTCAGAATGATAGACAATTGGTTCCAACGCGCGCACCGATTTAATATTGAAATGTTTGAACACCGCTGCCTGCAGTTTAGTGTAACGGCTGCGGCCGTCGGCGCTACGCACAGCGGCGCGTAATATTTTTAAGCCAACATCATAGCTACTGCCTTCGTCTGCCAGAATGTATTCCAGACCGCCGGCATAAGCAATGTCACCGGCCGGATTAATACCGAAACAGTGCGAACCGGTACCGGCAATTAAAGCTAATCCATATGTTGCATCGCTGCCGCTGCGTCGCACGATGTGAATATCGTTAACCACTGTTAGAGTAGTTTGGTCGTTGCTCCATGGTTGAAGCGCTCTTTTAACCAAATTTTCGGCGTGCCATTGATCGTGTGGCGAATCGATGCCGGCCATCCCCACCACAATTCGTGAAAAATTTTTTACCAGTTGGCCGTATTTTTTGATGGCTTTGCGAACGGCGTTAGATAAATTGGCGTCGACATGTTCTGGTGGCATAGTATGCAAGTTGCCGCCGCCGCTTTGTCCGGTAGCCAGTAAACGCGAGGCGTCACCAATGCCGGCCGTAGTTTTGGTGGCGCCGGAATCGATACCTAAAACTAAGGCTGTTGTTTGAGTACGCACTTTTGTTTTTGGTAAGGTGGCTGTAGTGACGTAAGGCATAGTTTTATTCCCGCCAAAGTGATTCCGGTTGACCGGCCAAGTGATTGAAATAGCGAGCTACCATGAAGAGCCAATCCGATAGGCGATTGAGATATTGTAACTGAACCGGTGCCACGTTGTCTGTTACCGCCAAAGCTACCACTGTACGTTCGGCCCGACGACAAACAGTTCGGGCAACGTGCAAAGCGCTCGCCAGCGGCGTTCCAGTTGGCAAAATAAAATTTTCCAGCGGCGGCAATACAGCGGCCAATTTATCTATTGATTGTTCCAATTCACTTACCATGGTCGTTGGCAATTTGGGTAAATTAGCCGGTATTGCTTCAGCCGCATAAGGGGTAGCTAAATGCGCGCCAATATCGAATAAATAATATTGCGTCTGTTGCAGTAATTGTTTCACAGTCGGGTCGCAGTTTGGCGCCGCCGCTGTTAAAAGCGACAGCGCATATCCAAGCTGAGCATTAAGTTCATCAATCGTGCCAGATGCTTCAAAACGGGCATGATTTTTTGGCAGGCGTTGCCCACCATAAAGGCCACTGCTTCCGTTATCGCCGGTTTTTGTGTAAATTTTCATACCTCTACCATATCACAATTTGCCGCCGGCAGCGAGAATTAAGTTGCCGTACTGGCTCACTCATAGCGCAGCGCTTCAATTGGCTGCAGACGCGCCGCCTTCATTGCTGGATATAACCCAAAAATAATGCCGGTCGTCATGGAAACGGCCGAAGCCAAAATAATCGCCGTCGGCACAATCACAAATTCAATTTGCCAGTCCGGCTGTACCAGTTTAGCAATGAATACAATTATCCAGCAGCCGATTAAACCAAGGCTAATGCCCAGCAAGCCACCAACCGTAGTCAGCATCGCCGCTTCAATTAAAAACTGCGTCAAAATAGACCGATCGGTTGCGCCAATCGCTTTATGCAAGCCGATTTCTTTAGTGCGTTCTTTGACCGTGACTAGCATGATATTCATAATGCCGATCCCGCCGACTAGCAATGAGATAGCCGCAATCGCCGCCACAAATAGTTGAATGGCCAAAAGAATAGTGTTGAAAATTTCCAAAAATTGTTCGCGGTTCATTACCATTAGTTTATCATCATCATTCTGGTTTAGTTGTTTGATGCGTTTAATTTCGTAAACCAAACGATCTTGAAAATTTTTAGCATCTACGCCTTCAGCAAATTCAACTAAAATAAAAGTGATTCGATCGCGGTCGTCGGCCGGCGCTAAATAGGCATAAACCGACGCCAGCGGCACATAAATAAAATTGCCGCCCAGCGGCCCGCCAGCTAGCGGCAAATCGCCCACTACACCAATCACTGTGAACACCGTGCCGTCAAGACGCACTGGTTTACCAACCGCCGCCGCCACCGTATTGAAAATATTTTCAGCAGACTGTTTCGATAATACTATCACTCGCTCTTCGCTGCGCTCGTCGCTTTCGTCAAACAGCCGTCCTGCCAGCAGCGGCAAATTGTTCACGGTAAAAACATAGGCAGTGTCGCCCCAAACCGACACTTCATACGGGTCACCGTTGTATTCCAATGTTGCTCCCAAAGTGTATGAAGAACTAATGCCCGCCATATCCGTTAATAAATTAGATTGACGCAACGCCCGAATGTCTGACTGCGTAAAATAAATGTCCGCTTCATTTTGAAATGGGCCAAGGTCGCCAGTGACGCCAACTTCAACCACATTGGTGCCAAATTGCGTTAGTTGCGACAATAAAAAGCGTTTGGCAATTTCGCCCAACGTCATAATCATAATCCCCGAGCCAATGCCGATCATGATACCCAGCATGGTGAGTAGAGCTTTACCTTTGT
>CAYMXY010000095.1:0-1477 GCA_964394525.1 uncultured Gammaproteobacteria bacterium
AACACCGAGCCCGAAGGGTTATGTTGCCCGGAACATCCGGCTTCGCCGGAGGGACGGGCAGTATAACAGTTTGCAGTTTTTTGATTTACGTTAAGCAAAATGAGCAAAAGCGCGGTTGGATTCGGCCATACGGTGCACATCCTGTTTCTTTCTGATAGCATCGCCCTGTTCATTAGCCGCGTCCATTAATTCCAAGGCTAATTTTTGCGCCATTGGTTTGCCTTTGCGCGCCCGCGCCGCCGTAATAATCCAGCGCGATGCCAAATTAAACCGCCGTTCGCCACGCACTTCCACTGGTACTTGGTAATTTGACCCGCCGACTCGTCTGGCTTTCACTTCTACTACTGGCGAAACATTGCGCATCGCTTTATCAAATATATCTAAACCTTTTTCCGTCTCCATTTTTTTCTCAATCTCTTTGAGAGCTGAATAAAAAATTGACTGCGCCACTGTTTTTTTACCGTTGTTCATCAAATAATTAATAAATTTACTGACCGTTGTACTGTTGTAAACGGGATCTGGAGCAATTGTTCTACCAAAATTTCTGGTGCCTCGCATAATATTTATTTAGGACGTTTAGCGCCGTAAAGAGACCGCCCGCGCCGCCGTTTTTCCACACCGCCGGTATCGTAAACACCGCGCACGATATGATAACGCACACCGGGTAAATCGTGCACGCGACCACCACGAATCAATACAATCGAGTGCTCCTGCAAATTATGCCCTTCGCCAGGAATGTAAGCAGTAACTTCCATACCATTGGAAAGCCGCACGCGCGCAATCTTCCGTAAAGCCGAGTTTGGTTTTTTTGGAGTAACGGTAGTAACTTTTACACAAACTCCCCGCTTAAACGGACTGCCTTTGGGCAAATCTTTGCGCCGCCGATGAATGGCATTGAAAGTTGACAGCAACGCCGGCACTTTGGTTTTGCGTTTAATCAGCTTGCGACCTTTACGAGATAGTTGGTTAATTGTTGGCATAATGCGGCTTACTCTAGCACAGCTCGAAAAACTGTCAAATCAAACCAAATAAAGAATATATCAACACAAAAAAGAAAGAAATCAATCGTAACAACAAACCTTGTCCAAATATAATTAAAATCAACAACAACCATTGTCCCTGTGTTTCCAAAAAATAGATGATGTTTTGATGCCGCGGCCCAAGCATTGAATAAAGCACTTTTGAACCATCAAGCGGCGGTATCGGAATTAAATTAAACACAAATAAGGCAATGTTCAACTCGGCCATAAACAGCAGAAAGGCCTCTAATAGATTAGTGGTAGCGCTCCAATCAATGGTGCTAAAACCTAACAGGCGATACAAAGATAAGGCTAGAATTACCAGTAAAATGTTTGATAAAGGTCCAGCTACCGCCACCAGCGCGCTCCCCCATTTTTTGAAACGCAAATTGTAAGGATTAAACGGCGTTGGTTTGCCCCAACCAAAGCCGACTAACAGAAGAGCAATAGTGCCAATT
>CAYMXY010000095.1:1487-4253 GCA_964394525.1 uncultured Gammaproteobacteria bacterium
GGTTTGCCCCAACCAAAACCAATAAACAACAATAAAGCAAACCCTAACCAGTCAACATGAACAAACGGGTTCGGTGATAGGCGCCCAGCGCGTTGAGCTGTGTCATCGCCTTGCCAATGAGCCGACAACGCATGAGAAAATTCATGCCAGCCAATAGAAAGCAGCACCGCCGCTATCCATGGCAGAATCAGCAGTGGTTGGGTGGTGATTAACTGAAAAAACATCTCGGTTGGTGGATATTATTCAAGATCAAAGGTAACATCGCCTTGGACGCGACACTGACAGGCCAAACGTTGATCCTCGTACGCCTTCAGCACTCCGAGCGTTTCCTTTTCCTGCTCCGTCTTGGGCGTTAAATTGGCAGCATCGGTTTTTACGGAAATCAAACAAGTGCCGCACAAACCATTTTCACAACCAAACGGCAGGGTGAAATCGTTGCGTTGGCAAACTTCACGTAACTGTTCTCCGGCTGTCGCCTCGACGGTGCGTTTATCTGCTAAAAAAGTTATTTTGGGCATAAGTTGTCAAATAATACCATATTTCTTACCCAGACGCGAAAAAGCGGCTATCAGTTTATCAATTTGCTCTTGGGTGTGCGCTGCCGAAATTTGCACACGGATGCGCGCCTTACCCATCGGCACCACCGGATAACTAAACCCAATCACATAAATACCTTCTGCTAACATATCTTGCGCCATATCATTGGCCGTTTTTCCTTCACCAATCATTACCGGGACGATCGGATGCTCACTGGCTGGCACTTTGAAGCCGGCCGTTTGCATTTGGCTGCGGAAATAACGGGTGTTGTCCCAGAGTTGTTGGCGCAATTCGGGATGAGAATCAATATAATCAAGTACGAGCATAGTAGTAGCGGCGATGGTTGGTGATAGTGAATTAGTAAACAGAGTGGTGCGAGCGCGTTGATGCAGTAATTCAATCACCGGCCCTTCGCCAATGATGGCGCCGCCGTTTGAACCACCCAACGCCTTGCCAAAAGTGGTGGTAATAATATCCACCCGCTGTAAAATGCCGGCCTGTTCCACGGCACCACGTCCGGTAGCGCCCATAAAACCGGTGGCATGTGAATCATCCACTATCACGAAGGCGTTATAACGTTCGGCTAAATCGCAAATTGCGGCCAGCGGTGCAACGTCTCCATCCATACTAAAAACGCCATCGGTTACTACGCAGCGCAAACGCTGGCCCGCCGTGTCTTGCAAGTGTTTCTCTAAATCCGCCATATCCATGTGCTTAAAAATGTGACGCTCCGCTTTGCACAAACGAATACCGTCAATCAAACTGGCATGATTCAGCTCATCGGTTATGATGGCGTCTTGATCGGTCAATAAGGTGGCAAAGACGGCTTCGTTCGCGTCCCAACATGAAGTGAAGGTGATGGCGGCTTCTTTGCCAAACCAACTCGCCAATTTTTTTTCAAATTCTTGATGCACTGTTTGTGTGCCACAAATAAACCGTACCGAGGATAAACCATAACCGTATTTAGTTAAAGCCGCCTGCGCCACTTTAACTAATTCATCACTGCCGGCCAAGCCAAGATAGTTGTTGGCGCAGAAATTAATTAATTGACGATCACCTACCTTAACTACCGTTCCCTGACGGCCACTGATGGCTCGCTGCGTTTTATATAAACCGGCTTGGCGAATGTCTGTTAGTTGTTGTTCCGCCAAAGCGCGTAACGGCTGAGACATAATTTATTGTTGCACAGCAAATACCAGTTTAGGATGTTGCGCCATTTTTTCTTCCAACAAAGCTGGAGTGTATTCTGAAAATTTGATGATGGTACCGGCGCCGTCTTTCAATATAATTTTCCAAATTTTGTCTTGCACGCCGTTATTGGCGTCAGACAACACCCGCTGGCTGATTTGCCAAGTTTTGAAAATCTGTCGGCCAATGACATTGTGCAATGTTAATCCTTTCATAATCATGCGTGAAAAATTCGGCAAAATAAAATCTCCATCTTTAATGCCAAATAATATTACTTGGCCGCCGAAGCGCGTGGCCGCTAAACAGTTATTGACCGAGGAATTATATCCAGCCATTTCCAAGCTTACGTCTACGCCTTTACCGTAAGTGAGTTGATTAATGCGCTCTGTGACAACTGGATCATAGTCATAATCATGTGTTTTGGTGGTAGTTGATTCAATTACTATGCCCTCGTGCGCGCCCAACTCTTTGGCCATGGCCACGTTAGCCGGATTAGTATCAATCCCAATTACTTTGGCTGCTCCAAAATGACGCGCCAATAACACCGCAAACAACCCAATTTGACCACAACCAAAAATAGCCACACGCGCTCCCCGCACATCAACTTTCGTTAAAGCGTGTATGGCATTGCCAAATGGGTCCATAATGGCGGCAATTTCCGGCCGAAGCCGCTGCAAATCTATCTGCCAAAGGTTTTTCGCCGGTAATTTAACCTCGGTGGCAAAAATACCGTCAATGCTGATTCCTAATATCGTTTGATCCTGACAAACTTCAGCTTCACCAATCCGACATTGAAAACATTTGCCGCAAGTAACATGGGAATCACCGGAAACGATGTCGCCAACTTTTATATCGTACAGTGCTCCAACTGCGGAACCGGCCGCCACCACTTCGCCGACGAATTCATGACCCAAAATACGCAAACTTTTGCCTTCACGGTCAAGTGATTTTTGAAATAATTCCGAAAAAGCCGCGCGATTCCAAATACCGCGATCCGAACCGCATAAACCGGCATAACGAATTTTCACGATTACTGCTATG
>CAYMXY010000096.1:0-4223 GCA_964394525.1 uncultured Gammaproteobacteria bacterium
GTATAAAGGTATGATGGTGGCCGGTGTGTTATCGACTATATTATTGTATCCGGTGATGAATTGGATTTTGAAAACGAACGTAACTGCGCTTTATCTTTGCGCTTTGATTGGTTTGGCGGTAACGGCGGCATTGGTGTTAATTACGGAATATTACACTTCAACTAAATATAAACCGGTGCGCTCGATTGCAGCGGCGGCGGAATCTGGACACGGCACCAACGTTATTCAGGGGTTGGCAGTTTCATTAAAAGCCACCGCTTTACCGGTGATAGTAATTATTTTGGCAATTTTGGCGGCTTATAATTTGGCCGGATTGTACGGTATTGCCATCGCGGCCATGGCGATGCTTTCACTGGCTGGAATTATTGTAACGATTGATGCTTTTGGCCCGATTACCGATAACGCCGGTGGCATTGCCGAGATGGCGAACTTACCCAAAGAAGTGCGTGAGGTAACCGATGCGCTCGATGCCGTTGGCAACACCACTAAAGCAGTAACTAAAGGATATGCCATTGGTTCTGCGGGGTTGGCGGCGCTGGTGCTGTTTTCAGCTTTTACTCAAGATTATGCTGATCGCGCCGGCGAGGCGTTACAATTCAGCTTGGAGGATCCGAAAGTGATTGCTGGTTTGTTGATTGGCGGCATTGTGACTTATTATTTTGCCGCGTTGTGTATGGAAGCAGTTGGTAAAGCAGCCGGAGCAGTGGTTAAAGAAGTGCGGCGACAATTTAAGGAGATCAAAGGAATTATGGAAGGCAAAGCTAAGCCCGACTACGCCGCCTGCGTTGATTTGGTTACTAAGTCTGCTTTGCGGCAGATGGTATTACCGGTAGTGTTAGTTGTGGCGATGCCGGCCGTAGTTTGGGGATTATTGGGGCCGGTGGCGGTTGGCGGTTTATTGATGGGTTCAATTGTAATTGGTTTGTATTTAGCCATTTCCATGACTACCGGCGGCGGCGCTTGGGATAACGCCAAAAAATATATTGAAAAAGGAAATTACGGCGGTAAAGGTTCACCGGCACATGCAGCCGCTGTTACCGGCGATACCGTGGGTGACCCTTACAAAGACACCGCCGGCCCAGCGATAAATCCGATGATTAAAGTATTGAACATCGTTGCTCTGTTATTAGTTATATTATTAGCATGATTTATGAACATTACTAAAACTATTCAAGAAAAAACGACCATTCTCTTGCGCATTGAATTATTGCCGGAAGAATTGCGGCCTTATTTGGAACGCGCCGTCAAGCGCATTTCTACTGCTTTAAAAATACCCGGTTTTCGTCCTGGCCACGCACCTTATGATATTGTTAAGAAACATGTGGCGGAGATGGAAATTTATCAAGAAGCAGTTGACGATGTAGTGAAGGATACTTTACCAACAGCGGTGCAGCGCGAGCAAGTGGATTTTGTTGGCAAGCCGCAAGTAGCGGTAGAAACATTGGCGCCGAATAATCCGTTGGTGTACACGGCTACGTTCTCACTTATGCCCGCAGTTCAATTAAATAATTATAAAATGATAAAGGTGGCAAAGCCAGCCGTGACCGTTGATGAACAAAAAGTGGAAAAAACATTGCAGCAGTTGCGTAAATTACGCAGCCAAACGCAAACAGCCGATAAAGCCGCCGCCACCGGCGATCAAGCAATGATTGATTTCAACTTAACGTTGGCGGGTGTGCCGTTTGAAGGCGGACAGGGTAAAGACGTGGCAGTAGTGTTAGGTGACAATGAATTTATTCCCGGGTTTGAAGAACATTTGCAGGGCGCCAAAGCCGGCGAAACTAAAAATTTTAAAGTGACCTTTCCGCAAGATTATCCGGCCAAGCATTTAGCTGGTAAAGAATGTGATGCAACCGTGACCATAAAAACCATCAGCACCGTGACCGTTCCTTCACTGGATGATGCCTTTGCCAAGGAATTTAATTTTGAGTCGGTCAAAGATCTAACAACCAAAGTACGTGCTAATATTCAACAAGAGCTGGAAAATAAAGCCGATGCTGAGTTTGAAGCCAAAGTAATAGAACAGGCGGTTGCTCAAGCCACTTTTGACCCGATTCCAGTACCAATGATTGAATTTGAAATTGATCGTATGATTGATGAAATGCGTGAGCGCGTGGAATATGAAGGCGGTAAAATGGAAGATTATCTGCAGCACATTAAAAAAACAGAACAAGAATTACGCGCTTCGTGGAAAGAACAGGCGGTCAAACGTGTGCAAGGCGCTTTGCTAATAAAAACAGTCGCTGAACAAGAAAATATCACTGTGCCGGAAGAGGCCATCGATCAAGAGATCAATCGGCGTAAACAAACAATGAATAAAGAAGCCGAAGAGCAGCCACAGTTAGACAGTTTAGAATACCGAGGCTACGTTCGCTCTTTGCTACGCAACCAAAAAGCAGTTGAGAAATTGAAACAACACGTCACCAACAGTGCATTGTCAAAATAAGACGAGGGGTATTTAGTACCATTAAAGGCATGATAGCTAATTATTAATTTTATTTATTATGGGAATTATTTTGTGGATAGTTTTTGGTGGTTTAGTAGGATGGATAGCTTCAATGATTATGCGTACTAACGCCAGCCAAGGTATTATCCTTAATGTTATTGTCGGTATCATCGGCGCTTTAATTGGCGGCTGGGTGATGAGTTGGTTAGGTAAAAGCGGGGTCATTGGTTTTAATCTTTATAGCTTTTTAGTGGCGTTACTTGGAGCGATAATATTGATAGGGATTGTTAAAATTATTAGGCGTTAATGTTCAAAAAAAAAATTTCATCCGCCAGTATTATTGTAATAATATTGGCGGGTTTGATTATTGCTGGCGGCGGTTGGTTAACTTATAAAAAATGGCAAACTGTGCCAGTCAAAGAGGAGTCGACTACTACAACTGAAATAACTACCAAATTAATTGAGGTGTCCCAGCAAAATCAACCACCCGCTAACCCTTTGCAAAACAATAATACTTACCTTACTTTTTCCGCTGACGCCATTAACTGGGAGCAAGGGTCATTAATTAGAAAGGCCGCCTCGGTTCCAGATTTGATTCAACTAACCAAAGATATTGGCCAGTTCAAGCAAGGCGAATTGTTAGTTTATTTTGTAAATGCTGCGGCCATGTCTGGTCCGGGCACGGAACAGTTGGGCATTATCTCTTCTTCCGACTTGGGAAAAAAATGGATCGAACAAGGTGATATAAATTTATCCGGCAAAATAAATAAAGGCGGGGCAGTTGATCCGTCGGTAGTACAACTGGCAGATGGATCGTTGCGGCTTTATTTTTTTGGTTCAGAAATTACCAGCGGCGATCCAGCTAAACAAGAAGGTCTACATAAAATTTATTCCGCGCGGTCATTCGATGGTATTAATTTTACTGTGGAAGAGGGCGTCAGATTTGAAGAAGATAGTAGCATGACAGATCCTGAAGTAATTTATTTCGATGGTAAATGGTTGATGTATTATTCCGTCGGATCTTCGTCTAAATTGGCAACCTCAACTGATGGATTGAATTTTAGCGCCAGCGCTATAACAGGCGCAGACATTGGTGGTGTGCCCGGCGCATTAGCGTTGGATGATGGGGTTAGATTATTTGCTTGCGGAGATGGCATAGTTACTGCCAAAGCTTCAGACGGAATAAACTTTCAAATGGAACAGACTAATATTTTAAACACCACCGGAGTGGTTTGCGATCCGGCTGCAATAACATTGACCGATGGCGGTTACGCTATGGTTTACAAAGTCATCGCGGGAGATCCTGATCAATGGCAGCAGCCCGAGCAACCTAAACAACCCGAGCAACCCGAACAAACGCAACCGCCTCAAGCGCAATTCACTTATACCGATGAAAAATTGTTATTCACCGGAGGTTTTGCCGACCCTTCTATAATAAAAATGCCGGATGGTTCTTATTTATTGTATCTCAACAAATTTGGCCAAAGTGGCACAGGTTATTTTGTATTAAGTTCTCAAGACGCCGTAGAGTGGGAAGAAAAAACCGACATTATCTTTCCCGGCACCGCCACCGGTCGAGCGCTTCTGACAGATGAAGGCGTAAGATTTTATTATCCAACCGCGACGCCACTAAAACCCACTGATCCCCCATCAAACCTAATTAGTTCTTTTGCAAAGGACGGGCTTAATTTCAGCAAGGATGAGGGTGTTAGAATAGAACCGCGGCCGGGTTATTTTGTTTCGGGGCCGACCGTAATTCGTTTGGAGGACGGCACTT
>CAYMXY010000097.1:0-4191 GCA_964394525.1 uncultured Gammaproteobacteria bacterium
GATTACTCCCCCGCTTGACTGGCAGTGGAATGAATATCTTAAGCGATCGCGCATTGTTTCCGTGACAAAAAAATGATTATTCGGTATGATTGTGTCTATGAAAAAAATCTTGTTGGGATTGGTTAGTTTCAGTCTTGTTAGCGCCGGATTATTTTTTTCTCCAAGCCAAGCTGTGGCCGGTCCGGCTGAAATAAAGCCGATTGATGATGCTTTGGTAATGGCCACTACCGCCACTGTTAAATATAAAAACATCCGGGCGGCAAAAAAATTCAAATTTGAATTGTGGGATAAACGAACCGGCCGCGCAAAGTTGACGTTTTTTTTAAAAAACGAACCAGCAAAAAGAAAAAATATTTCACACTTAAACTCACCGATCTTAAACCAGATCGCGACTATAAAATTCGCTATCGGCCGGTTTATTTGGGCGACCGGTTAGGTGTTTGGTCAGATTACGCCGAATGGCACACCACCAAACAAGCGGTATATTTTACGGTAACCTTTGATCAGGCTCCGGCCGCTGCCGATGTTCCTTATTTAGTGGTTGATGACTCTTCCACTACTAGCGCCACGCTCGGCAGTTACCAAATGACGGCGCTCAACGACACTACTTATGAAGTGATTGTTGAGGGTGTGAGTAAAGATGATGTTCTTAAATTTGTGGCGGCACGCAATACAGCCTTGGCTCGCGGCTTTGAACAATTTGATCCAGATGACCCAACTTATTTACGTTCGGTAACGGTTACGGCGCTGCCAACTTATGAAGCGTTTAGCGTTGCCGGCTGGCGGTGGTATGACCCAACTTTAAGCGCCGGTGAAATTTCAACGGCTGATTGGGCTATCGCCGACCGCGATCAATTTGTGTTAAGCGCGGGCTTGGAACCAATTTATGATGAAAGTTTTGAAGCGCTAACCGACGGAACAATGGAAGCAATCACCACCGCCGGTTTGCGTTATGTCACCATCCATTATGCCAAGCGGGTGATTACCAACGGCGATCCGGTGGAAACGACTAATCAAAAAATTGTAGAATATCCCGATCAAACGGAAACTGAAACATTGTTAACGGCGGCAACCACCGCTGGCTTGACGCCTATTTTAATGATTGATTTCCCGATTGATCCGGATAATGAAGAGGCTATTTTGGAACAGATGGCTGGCACGCATGCTAATAGTTACTATAGCGGTTATTTAACGCGTTGGCGCGAAGCCATGAACGATGGCGTTGATTTTGCCATTGCTAATAACATTGGCATTGTGGTATTGGATACAGATTTTTACGATTTTACTTTTCAGGATGATACTCAACAATTCTGGTTCAGTTATATTATTCAAAATGATTTGCTGCCAGTGATTAATTCGGGGTTTAGCGGCGTTCTCACCACTGAAGAATTAAATACCGATGCCGACTTTAGTTGGTATAGCGCTTCTGAAATTGATTGGGTGGGAGATAGTTGGTATCCGGATCTAACCAACAGCGCTAATCCGACGATCAGCGACCTTTATACTGAAGCGCTGGCGCAATTAGATGATAGTTATGCGGCCGCCAACGCCACTTACGGCAAACCAATTTTTTTCAGTCAACTGGGAGTGATGAGTTGGGATGGGGCGATCGCCGCCGGCGAAACCTTCTCACCGGACAACAATAATATAGATCCAGACAAAGCTAATAATTCCGACTATCCGCGCGATTATCAAGAACAGGCCGATGCCTACGAAGCGCTGTTTCGCGCTATGGCTGAACGATCATTGGTGATTGGCGCTGGTTCAATTCATTACACCTATTACATTCAACACGATAAACTGTCCAATATCCGCAACAAACCGGCTGAACAAGTTTGGGCGCGGTGGGAACAATTGTTTAGCGCAGCACTCTAGGGTTTTTTATAATATTCTCGCCCTCGCAGATGTTCGGGTAAATTTGATTGGCCCTGATTTTGACCATAACCCAACTGCTGCATCAGTTTAGTGGGCGCATTGCGTAAGTGCGTCGGCACAGGTGAATTCGGGGTCTGTTTAATATCTTGCTCCACTTGTCTGGCGGCGGTGTGGACGGCGCGCGATTTCGGCGCGCAAGCGCAATAAGCCACCGCTTGAAAGACAGCGAATTGCCCTTCCGGCATTCCCAACGCATGCACCGTTTGGTAAGCTGCCACGCATAACAGTAAAGCCTGTGGGTCAGCGTTACCGATATCTTCCGAGGCAAACTCCACTACCCGACGCATCACGTAAAGTGGATCTTCACCGGCAAACAACATTCGCCCACACCAATATAAAGCGGCTTGAACATCACTTGCCCGCATAGTTTTATGCAACGCCGAAATGATATTATAATGCTCCTCACCGGCCTTATCGTAGCGCAGCGCAATTTTTTCAACCGCTTGTTTCACGTCAGCCACAGTAATTTTCGCCAAATCCTGTTGGGTGCGTTGTAAAAGTTCAATGGTATTCAAGGCCACGCGTCCGTCGCCATCGGCCAAGTTGGTAATCAATTGAACAACCGCTTCAGTCATTGGTAACTTAGCGCGAGCGATCAAAGTGTGGATATCAGTTTCTGATAATTTCTCAAACACCATCACTTGGCAACGCGAAAGCAGTGCGGAATTTAATTCAAACGATGGGTTTTCTGTGGTGGCGCCGATCAAGGTGATAATCCCCTGTTCGACATACGGCAATAACGCATCTTGCTGACTTTTGTTCCAGCGGTGAATTTCATCAATAAATAAAATTGTGCGCTGGCCATAAAAATCGCGATCCTTGGCGGCTTGCTCAATCACGGCGCGCAGATCTTTCACGCCTGCGGTAACTGCCGAAAAGGCCACAAATTTGGCGCGCAACGTTTCGGCGATAATGTTCGCTAAAGTAGTTTTGCCGCTGCCCGGCGGCCCCCAAAAAATCATCGACACCATTTGTTGCTGTGCTAACAGCCGCCGCACCAAACCGTCTTTCCCAATTAAAGCTGATTGGCCGATAAAATCATCCAACTGCCGCGGCCGCAACCGTTCAGCTAACGGCACATAGGCGTTAGGATTATTCTGAAATAAATTCATGACCAAATTATATTCCGTTAGCGATCAGTTGACCACAAGCGGCAGCAATATCGAGCCCTTTTGAATAACGGATCATCACGGCAATATCGTTACGTTCAAGAATACGTTTGAAGGCATACAGCCGTTCCGTCGATGAACTTTGCAATTTGGCGCTGGTTTGATTCCAAGGAATAAGATTCACTTTAATTTGCGTTTTGATATGTTCGAAATGACGCACCAAGGCATCGGCTTCGGCTGGTGTATCGTTCACGTTCAACAGCATGACATATTCTAAAGTAACCCGATGACGCCGGTTAGCATGATATTTGAGATAAAGTTCAACTGCCTCGACCAGTTTTTTCATCGAGGTTTGTTTGTGACAAGGTACTATTTTAGCGCGAGTAGCATTAGTGCCAGCGTGAAGTGAAATGGCTAAACGCACTGCTGGAAAAGTTTTATCGGCCAGCAAACGCTGTAAGCCCACGGGGAAAGCTACCGTTGAAAGCACTATTCGCGTGGGGCCAATGGCACAATTGTTAATCAACGTCGTGATAGCTTCTTTGACCGATTCATAATTCGCCAGCGGTTCGCCCATGCCCATTAAAACAATGTTGGTAATGTGACCGATGTTTGGTTGATTACGCCACCAACGCATTTGATCAACTATTTCATCGGCAGTTAAGTTACGCTTCAAACCCATTGTGCCGGTGGCGCAAAAAGTGCAACCCATGCCGCAACCAACTTGACTGGACAGGCAAACAGTATAACTGCCGCGCACGTTTGGCATTAGCACCGTTTCTATTTTTTGGCCATCAGCTAAAGTGATAATGGCCTTTTTGGTACCATCGCGCGGCGAACTGAAAACGCGCACTGCCGACGCCGGAAAACTGTACCAATTAAAAGCAGCAGTCAATTGCTGTCGCAACGGCTTTGGTAAAACCGTCACCTCTTCCCAACCGGCCGCAGTATACCAAGCCTGACAAACTTGGGTCAGCCGATAGGCCGGTTGGTGATCAGCTTTTAACCAAGTGGTTACAGTCTGCAAAGATTCAGTCATATTTTAAACTATATATCTCACGACGATGGCCGATAGCGATAATTGAGATTGTTTGATGATGTATTGAAAAAATAATCCGATAATCACCCACTCGGAAGCGCCAACGGC
>CAYMXY010000098.1:0-4168 GCA_964394525.1 uncultured Gammaproteobacteria bacterium
AGAAAGTATTTTTGTTAACGGCGGCATCAATCTTTATCGCAGTCAAGATAGTGGTGGTAGCTGGGAACAATTATCTCCGCAAGATGTCAGCAGCACCCTCCACTTCGGACAAGAAAAATTATTTGTTGGGATGCGTGATGGGACGCTAAAAATTAGCGAAGACGAAGGCGAGACGTTTACAGACGTTACAGTCGATGAAGCAATTGGCGAATTTAATTCAATCGCCAGCTCGGCTTCAAATTCCGATGTTTGGCTGCTGGGCAGAACGACAGACAATACCTCAATGTTATATAAAAGCACAGATGGCGGTCTCACTTGGGGAAATACCGGCGTAACCGCGGAAGGCAGCGCCGTGGAAATTTTTGTAAAACCAACTGATCCTAATTTTCTGGTGATGCGCGCAACTGGCATGTTGGCTTCAACTGACGGTGGACAAACTTGGAATACTATCCTAACAGACTACACCGGCAGAGCGACTTGGTCTGGCGGTCGGCTTTATGTTGGCCTTTATTTCAGCGACGATGACGGCGCCACTTGGTCGCAAATGTCAAGCGGTGACGCGGCTAATTTGGGCAGTAAAATAGCGGTTGACCCTAACAACCCTGATCGCATGTTTATTGATTCTCATGTGGGAATGGCTAAAACCGAAGATGGCGGCACAACTTGGATGGACATGAATGAAGGCTTGTTTGGAGTGGTGGTGAATGACATCGCGCAATATTCAAATAAAGCTATCGTCTGGCTGGCCACAGACAGTGGTCTTGCTAAAACTGAAAATTTCCAAAATGAAAACCCAATTTGGGAGTTCCCCATTTCTCCGGGTGGAGTTGATTTCACTACGGCGGTTTGGGTTAACGCGGAGGATAGCAATCAAATAGCGGCCGCTGGTGGAAATAAAATGTACTATTCTTTTGACGGCGGCGGCACTTGGACGGAATTAACTGGGGATTTCGGTGATGGAACGGGAACAGATTTTCAATCCGGAAACGGCGTACTTTACGGCAGTTACGTTAGTGGCGATGCCAACGCGGCTGATGGCGGAGTTTTG
The DNA here is from genome assembly GCA_964394525.1 of uncultured Gammaproteobacteria bacterium. Lineage (GTDB taxonomy): Bacteria > Patescibacteriota > Patescibacteriia > UBA9570 > UBA9570 > CAYMXY01. The sequence continues at coordinate 1,049 of CAYMXY010000098.1, forward strand.
GCCATAACCACCGCCAATGAAAACACAGTAACCGCAACCGATACCGGTTTAGACGGAGTACCGGTAAACGCGCTGGCGACTGACAGTCAAGGGAATTTGTACGCGGCGAGCGGCGGCGAACGATTTACCGAGGAATCAACCCGAGGAATTTATAAATACGATGGTGTAACTTGGGAAAAATTAAGCGGCGCCGCCAGTAGCTATTTGGTAAATGATATTTTAGTGATAGATGATATTATTTTTGCGGCCGCAGGCGAAACCAGTAAAGGCGCTATTTTTCGTTCAAGTGATTTTGGAGAAACTTGGGAGAACCTAGATGAAGAAAACGGTCTGCCTAGCGGTGGTTGGTTTCATGCTCTGGCGGTTGAAAGTTTCAATTCGCAAAATTTATACGTTTCTACAGCGCGTCCGGCCGGCACCAGTTATATCTATAAATCAATGGACGGCGGAGACACCTGGTCGCTGTTCTATACCGGTCTGATAGATGAACGCTTTCTAGCTTTATTGTTCGACGGTCTAACTACAGGCACTGATACCGGACTATACACCTATTCCTCAAAAGTAAAATTAAACTTGGCAGCGGCTGACAACTCTATCGCAAAAAATCAAGCAATAAAACTTACCGCTACTCTTAAAGACGCCTCCACTAAAACAGTTCTAAAAAACCGCACTCTGCGTTTTTATCGCAAAACCAAAGATGGATCGTGGAAATATTTTGCCAAAGCCAAAACAAACAAGCTGGGACGTGTCAGTTTAACAGCCGAACTTCAAAAAACTACCTTTTTCCAAGCTCGTTTCAAACCAACTTCACAGGCGGATAAAGCCAGTTATTCATCGCTAAAAAAATCGGGCACGATAAAAATTAAAGTGCGTTAAGCTACGCGCATGAAAGCGGTTATCCTGATTGCTTGGCAAAATTTATTGGGTGAAAAGGGCCGGTTGGTTATTTCAGCCGGCGGCGTAGCCTTTGCTGTTACCTTAATTTTAGTGTTGCTGGGTTTGTATTCTGGCTGGCAAAACGAAATGACCAGATTCTTAGGCAACATTCCGGCCGATCTATGGGTTGGTCAGCCGGGAGCCGGCGATTTAAGTCATGCTATTTCCATTTTACCGCTGACTACCGGCGATCAACTGGAGGAACTTGAGGGGGTTGAATCAGTTTATCCGTTTTCCGGTCGGCGCGGCGGCGTAGAAATAAATGGCAACGAAGTGGCGCTTTATTTAATTGGTATCGAACCGGACAGCTTGGTTTCGCCGTTCGCTATGGCGGAGGGAAATAGTGTTCCGGCTGACGGTGAAATAATTATTGACCAATCGTTGGCGACAGATCAAAATTTGCAGTTAGGCGAAACGATTGATTTATTTGATCGCACTTTTAGGATCACCGGTATCAGTTCGGGTGGAAACATTTTGGCATTTACCTACGCTTTCGTCACCTTGGATGATTTGAATGAATTGATGGAGTTTGAGGATTTTACTAATTATTTCATGGTGCAAACGTCTGATCCTGCTGGAGTTAAAAAACGGCTGGAAGATAAATTTCCTAATCTGGTGGCTTTTGAACGAGAAGAATTTTTGGATCGCAATTCAGAATTGATTCGGGAAACGTTCCTGCCGATTATCTGGGTACTAGTGATAATTGCCTTAGCGGTCGGCACGGCTGTGATTGGCCTGACTATTTTTACCGCCACCGTTGAAAAAGCGCGCGAGTACGGCGTGTTGAAAGCGATTGGCTATATGAATAGTCAGTTATTTGCCGTAGCCGCTATTCAATCGTTTGTTTCCGGCGTAATCGGTTTTGGCATTGGCAATGTTTTGTCGCCGCTGATTGCCAAAGTTGCCGCCAGTTATACCGGCGGTTTTGTTTACGAAGTTGGTTGGTTACAGATCGGTTTGGTGGGCGCACTAACCATGTTAATGGTGGTGTTAGCTGTATTTCTGCCGCTGCGACGCATTATTTCAATTGATCCGGCGGCAGTATTCAAAGCATAATATGGAAGCAATCTTAACCGCGCGCAATCTTACAAAAACTTTTTTTCCGGATACGCCGGCGCAAGTTCACGCTGTCAATCAAATTGACTTTACGCTTAATCAAGGAGAAATTGTGATGATTATGGGGCCAAGCGGCGGAGGTAAAACAACTTTACTTACCATGTTAGGCGGATTATTAACCCCATCAACTGGAACAATCACCTTCGAAGGAAAAGACGTCACTAAATTACGTTCAGCTAAATTAACTCGGCTGCGGCGCGAGCGGTTTGGTTTTATTTTCCAGTCATTCAATTTATTAGATAATCTGACGGCTGCAAAACGTGGCGGTATCCGGTTTCAATATTTCCGACCAACGCCAGCAAGCGCAAACTTTGTTGCAACAACTCGGTTTAGGACATCGCTTACATGCCAAACCGAAAAATTTATCTGGCGGCGAACGGCAACGCGTGGCCATTGCCCGCGCCTTAATCAACAATCCAGCCTTAGTTTTGGCCGACGAACCGACCGCCAATTTAGACAGTCATATCGGCCATGAAGTAATGCAAATTTTATGTTCAATCGGTTGCAAACAAAAACGCAGCATTATTATTGTCAGCCATGATGAACGAATCAAAGACGTAGCGCATCGAGTGATTTATATTGAAGATGGCCGCTTCACCAGCACCGAGCCGGGTAAACATAATCAGGTTTGCACCATGGGCAACCACAACCAACACCTTAAATCATAACTTAATCCTTTGCACCCGATCCACCTTACCGCTCAGGGCACGCGGTTCGCCTGCTCCAGCGGCAGGCGCCCGCTCGCTCTCGTCCCGCCGGCCTCGCCTGCTGGCGAGGTCCAAGCCCGTCGGGACTGCGAGAGTCCCCTCGCGATAAGGATGGCTCGGGGGCAAAAATATTATTAAACGTACAGAAGGAGGGCCGCAGGAAAATAGGCTGTTATGTCAAAGATGTTGCCAAAAATATTAAAAGAGTTTATAGTGCTGTGGTATGAAAAAAATTTGTCTAGTTACTAAAAAATCGAGCGTGGTTGGCTATAACGTTAGTCACTCCAAACGGCGCACCAAACGGCGGGTTTATTCGAATCTGCAAAAACATCGTCTGCTCAACCCAGCGACTGGTAAATTC
>CAYMXY010000099.1:0-1323 GCA_964394525.1 uncultured Gammaproteobacteria bacterium
TCCGGAACATCCGGCTTCGCCGGAGGGACGGGCAGCATAACAGTTTGCAGTTTTTTGGTTCACGGTTAGGTATTGACCCAAAATAGTTCGTATGACAAACTATTCTCATGCCAAAATATGAGTCAGTGATTGGTTTGGAAATACATGTCCAGTTGAAAACACGCTCTAAACTCTTTTCGGGTGAAGCTAATGCCGATGCGCTAGAGCCGAATATAAATATCAGTCCGATATCCATGGGACATCCGGGTACACTGCCGGTGCTAAATCAACAAGCGGTGGATATGGCTGTTTTGGCAGGTTTAGCGCTGCATTGTGATATTGCTGCTGTTAGTAGATTTGACAGAAAACAATATTTTTATCCGGACTTGCCTAAAGGTTATCAGATCAGCCAACATCATTTACCGCTGTGTAGCGATGGCTACTTAGCAATTACCGAAGATGCCGAGGCAACCGACATTCGTATTGAGCGCATTCATCTGGAAGAAGATGCGGCTAAAAATGTGCATACGAATACTGCCACGTGGTCGATTTTAATCGAGCCGGCGCGCCGTTGATTGAAATTGTTACCAAACCTGATATTCGCTCAGCCAAGCAAGCCCGAGTTTTTTTACAAGAGTTGCAAATGCTGGTGCGATATATTGGCATTTCAGACGCCGACATGGAGAAAGGTCAATTACGAGTGGATGCCAATATTTCTATGCGGCCGGAGGGTGATGATGCGCTGTATCCTCGCACTGAGATTAAAAATCTCAACTCTTTTAAGGCGGTAGAAAAAGCACTAACCTATGAAATAGCCGTTCAAACCAAATTATGGCAAGAACACCAAGCGCCGGAAAATTTACGTACCTGCGGCTGGGACGAAACCGAACTAAGAACCATTGAGCAGCGCAGTAAAGAAGAAGCGTCAGATTATCGTTATTTTCCTGAACCGGATATACCACCGTTAAATCTTAGTGAAGATTATATTACTAGATTGCGTCTGCGCATACCAGAATTGCCGGCCGAGCGGCGCGATCGTTTTCGCGGCGAATATTATTTATCTTATTACGACGCAAAAATATTAATTTCTGATCCGGCGGTGGCGCAATATTTTGAAGACACCGTGTCGGAATTACGTTCTTGGTTAAGTTCACTTGATACGTCAGTTGGCAGTGATGAGGAATTATGGGAACGCGAAGGCCCGAAACTTTGTCGCACAGTATGTAATTGGATAACAACTGAGCTGTTTGGGTTATTGGCGAAACATAATTTGACTTGGCGCGATCTTAAAGTTACTCCGGAAAATTTAGCTGAGTTTATTAGTTTAATTCACCAAAATCGCGT
>CAYMXY010000099.1:1347-3965 GCA_964394525.1 uncultured Gammaproteobacteria bacterium
AATTCATCCGCTGCCCAAACCATTTTACGGCAAATGTTTGACCGCGGTTCTGATCCCTCACAGGTCATGGCCGAGTTAGATTTAGAGCAAGTTCACGATACCGATAGTTTATCGGCCGCTTGTGATGAAATCTTAACAGCTAATCCAAAAATTGTAGCTGATTATCAAAGTGGTCACGAACGCGTCTTGATGTATTTAATTGGTCAAGTAATGAAACAAATGAAAGGCAAGGCCAATCCGGAAATGGTCACAGCTTTGTTGCGTGAAAAATTACGTCAATGATTACAATTGTCACTGGTTTGCCGCGCTCCGGTACATCTTTGATGATGAAAATGCTTGAAGTTGGCGGCATTCCGCCTCTCACTGATCGCGCTCGCGTAGCTGATGAAGATAATCCTAAAGGCTATTACGAGTTTGAGCGCGTTAAAAAGCTGCCGCAGGATACCAGCTGGTTGCCGGAAGCCGAAGGTAAAGCCGTCAAAATGGTTTCGATGTTGTTGTATGATTTGCCCAAAGATCGTGCCTATAAAATTATTTTCATGCGCCGGCAAATGGAAGAGATTCTAGCATCTCAAAAAAAGATGTTACTGCGCCGCAACAAAGATATGATTGTTAACGACGCCGAGATGCGCGAACTTTTTACCGGTCATCTTAAAAATATTACTGGTTGGCACAGCAACCAAATTTTCAAGTGTTATATGTTTGGTACAACGACATCATGCAGCGCGCCAGCGAAGAAATAGTAAAATTAAACACTTTTTTAGGCGGCACGTTAAATACTGCCGCCATGCAAGCGGCGGTGGATCAAACTTTATATCGTAATCGATCTACTAATGACCACCCCCGCTGATTTAAAAAGTATTTTTTTGGAAAAAGTTAAAGCCAAGGGCGGTTGGGTAAATTGTCATGCGCATTTTGACAAGGCGTTTTTGATTACGCCAGACAATTTGAAACAATCGCAAATTAGCATGGAAGCCAAATGGCACTTGTACAAAACCATTAAAGCCAGCTATACACCAGAGGATTTACGTGAACGAATTCGCCACGGTATGCAAATCATGGTGGAGCAAGGCGTTAAATACGTTCGATCGTTTATAGACATTGATAACACCGTTGGTTTGAAATGTTTGGAAGCCGCTCAAGCCATAAAGCAAGAATTTAAGGGGCAATGTGAGTTGATAATCGTGTCGCAAACATTAGAAGGAGTAGTTGACCCGAAAGCGCGGCAGTGGATTGAACAAGCAGCGCCGCTAGTTGATGTGATTGGCGGTTTGCCAAGTTACGATCGGCCACGTCAGGAAGAACATTTAGATATCATTTTTGAATTGGCCAAAAAATATAATAAAACTGTTGACGTGCATATTGATCAGGAAAATAATATTAACGAACAAGATACCGAAATGTTGGCGCGTAAGGTGATCGAACATAAATTGGAGGGGCGAGTGAACGCTGTGCACGTTATTTCTTTATCGGCGCAAACGGAAGAGTATTTTCAAAAAGTGCTGGCTTTGATGGTGCAAGCCAAACTGAACGTGATTACCTGTCCGGCCGCAGCTTTAGGCATGCAGCAACGGCGCGAGTTATTAAGCCCAACGCACAATTCCATTGCGCGCGTGCCGGAATTAGTAGCAGCCGGTTTAACGGTCGGCATCGGCACAGACAACATCGCTGATTTTTTTCAACCCTTCATTGATGGCGACTTATACACCGAAGCGCGCATGTTGATGGAGGCTTGTCGCTGGTACGATCTAGACAGTTTGGTGGATATCTGTACAATCAATGGTCGAAAGATATGCCAAACGACTTAAAACTCAACAAAGCAAAATTAGTACTCTCCGATGAAACCGTTTATGACGGTTTCTCTTTTGGTTATGAAGGAAACTGCGACGGTGAAGTGGTGTTTAACACCGGTTTGGTCGGTTATCCGGAAAGTTTAACTGATCCATCGTACGAGGGACAAATATTAGTTTACACTTATCCGCTAATCGGCAATTACGGAGTGCCGGATAAAAATTTTTGGGAAGGAGAGCGGATTCACGCGCGCGGCGTGGTGGTGGCGGCTTATCAAGATGTTGTGTCGCACTGGCAATCCAAACAAACGTTGCGGCAGTGGTTAATAAAAGAACGTGTACCCGCGCTCACCGGCATAGATACGCGCAGTTTAACAAAAAAATTGCGCCAACATGGAGTGATGCTGGGACGAATCATGATTACAACAAAAAAGTCCGCTGTTGATATTATTGATCCTAACTAATTTAGTCGCCAATGTAAGTTGTCGCGCGCCACGTTGGTTTGGTCGCGGTCGAAAACAAGTACTGTTGGTTGATTGCGGCGTTAAGTTGAGTATTATTCGTAATATAGTGAAGCGGGGTATCCGAGTGAAACAAGTGCCCTGGGATTATCATTTTGCCGTCGAATTGGGTGAGTTTGACGGTTTAATTTTATCCAACGGCCCCGGGGATCCAATGCGTTGCGGCGCGACGATCAATCAAACGCGACTAGCCTTCAAAAAAAATACTCCGCAATTTGGGATATGTTTGGGCAGTCAAATTCAGGCATTGGCCGCCGGCGCCAAAACTTATAAATTGCCGTTTGGCCATCGCGCTCAAAATCAACCC
>CAYMXY010000100.1:0-637 GCA_964394525.1 uncultured Gammaproteobacteria bacterium
CTCACCGTAGCTCCACCTAGGCTTCGGTCGCGGCTGGCGACTCCACAACTTCGCATTTTGCTAGTTTTCTTCGGCAAATTCTTTTTTGGAATCCTCGATCTCCAGCAACTGCTTGGGATCAGAGGTAACAATTTGATCCTCGGTATATGAAGCTACCACTTTAATAGCCGCATGGCGCGGACCGGCAAAAAAAATCCCCTCACCCACATTACCTTCCAATAGTAAATATTTCTCTCCGTCGGTCAGTAAAAAGGTCTTTTGCACATTATCAATAGCCGCCGGCGACTGCTTCAGCAAAATTTGCAACGATGAATTAGTCACAATCGCGCGGCCATAAGGTGATAACAAAAAGTCATTAACATCTTGGGTAATGGTAGTCACACCCAAATAGTATTTGCGGCACCGCTTAACTAAAGCAAAAATAAATTTGGCCGAATCTTCATTTTGCATCAACCACCAGGCTTCATCAATCACCAAAATGCGTCGTTTCAACTTTGACCGCACTACGTTCCAAATGTAATTAACAATGGTGTACACGCCAATCGGCCGCAATTCATCTTCCAGATCGCGCACCGAAAATACCACCAGTTGATTGCGCATATCAATGTTGGTTGGGCTGGAAAATAAGCCGGCAAAC
>CAYMXY010000100.1:647-3809 GCA_964394525.1 uncultured Gammaproteobacteria bacterium
CTTCAGTATATTTTTTCAAACGCAGCACCATGTCGCGACTGCCTTCAAACCCTTCCAGAATGTTTTGAAAATCCTTCAGCACCGGCGGTTCCACTTTGGAAAGATCAGCATCCGGCGTAATATCTTTTTTAGCGTACGTTTCAATTAAAGCGCGATCCAGAATGGAATCCTCTGCCGGTGTAACGTGCCCAAGCATGATGCGCAGCAAACCTTTAATGGTAATTACCGCCGAGCGAATGATGTCGGCCGGACGATCAGCGCCGCCCACCGGCCGCGGCAAGTCAAACGGATTTATTTTAGCGTCGGAATTTAAGGAAATGGTGATAAAGGTACCGCCGACCGCGTCTGACAGATATTTATATTCATTTTCCGGATCAATAATTAACACATCGGTGCCCATCATTAAACTGCGCAGCACTTCCAACTTAATGGTGAAACTTTTACCGGCGCCGGAGGTGGCAAAAACCACAGAATTGGCGTTTTGCAAGGCAAACCGATCAAACAATATTAAACTGTTGTTATGGCGGTTGATCCCGTACAAAATACCGTTGTCGCTGGTTAAATCGGCCGAGGTAAATGGAAACGACGAAGCGCACGGCGATGAATTCATGTTGAAATAAATCTGCAATTCATCGTTGGCTAAAGGCATAGTTGAATTAAAACCCTGTTCTGCCAGATAAAAAACGCGCTTGGCGATAATTAATTTTGACCCAAATTCCGAATCGAGTTTATCCATCAAATCTTCCAATTCTTTTTCGGTATCGGCATAAACGCTCACATACAAAGCAAATTGAAAAAATTTCTCGGTGCCTTGCGTTAAACTGTCACGCAACCCTTCAATGTCTTTCAAAGCGGTTTCCTTCACCGGATCGCGCGGCGCCCCTTTTTCGGCGTCTGAAATAAGTTCCGCCTCCAAAGCGCCGACTTTCTTTTTGAGCTGCTTCAAAATAATGGCCGATTTCACCGGATAAAAATACATCGCCACATCCAGCGGCAAATTCAAATGAATAATCGGCGCAAACCAACCCACGGCAATATAACGCGGATAAGTCACCACAAACATAGTTGAACAAAAACGTCCACCCAAATCCACCATCCGCGGTTTTACCTTAAAAGCGGCCGGCGCTATTAAATCCAAAATCGACCGTACACCAGCTTCGTAAGTGCGCGCCGCTTCCAACAGTTCGCGCGCCGCCATAGATTCAGTTTGTTTGCGCTGTCGCTCGACGGCTAACTGCTGACGCGATTTCGGCTTTAACGCCCTAGTGGCGGCAGTGACGGCCGGTGTTTGGCTTTGCGCAGCGGCTTGTTTAAGGTCAATCATGCATTCAGGGTTTGTTCCACCCGCAACTGATCCAGCGGCGGGAGGTGTTTATTAGTTCCACGCGTAGGATTATACATCTGATAATACAATTCGATTAGGTGCTGTGTGTCAAGCGGCGATACCTTGAGCCCGATGGAAGTTAAACCGCTAGCCGCTACCGAAACGCGCCTTTCCAATTCTTTAAGATACTTGTCAAATTTAGTTTCGGCCAATTTAATTACCCGCGTCGGAAACAACACCTCTTGCGCCCGCGACCACCAATTTTTTCGTTTTTTTGAAAATGGTGAATAAGGTATCACCACATAAAAACGTTTTTCCATAATGTCTGACAACGTCACCAACTCTTCAATATATTGACGATATTCCAAAGTTTGCACACGCAGCAATTCATTGGTTTGATCTTTGGCTAAGCCGTCAAGCGCTTCTAAATATTTACGGATGTCTAGTTTGCGCGATTGAATAACGATCTGCAATTCAAAATCCAACGTGTTTAAGAAACCGACATATCCTTGAATAATCGCCTGCTGTTCATCTTCGCTTTTCAGCGCAAAGTTGACGGAAGAGACTTCCAACACGGCGCGCAAAGTGCCGTCTTTCAGAATGACGGTGTCATTGCGAATGGCGCTAATATAAAGCCGCTGCTGAGTGGTGGGAATTTTTGCCAGATGACCATGGCCGGTAGCTTGGCCTTCTTTGGCGGTGGTTTTTGTGGTTGTGCCGGTAGCTGCGGCTGCGTTGGTTTTATTTTTTGCCATAATGATTGATTGAATTATACCTCCTCTGGTGGCGGTGGTGGAGGAGCAGGCTGACGCGCCGTTTGTTCCTGCTGCAAACGCTCTAAGTCTTCTGGAGAGTATTTACCGGCGGTATCGGCAATTAGTGATAACTCGGCAATATGTGAAGGAGTAACCGTTGGTTTGATTAACTGTGGCCCTTCGCCTTTGCCTTTTTTATCCTTGCGCGCCACTTTAGTAACCACGGTGGGACGTTTTGTTTCATGACGCCAAACCGCCAGCGACGGCCGTTTAGCAGTTTGCACCGCGCTCAACGCAAATTCATGGAAGGCCTGACTATTAACGCGGGCAAATGCAAAAGTACCGCCCAGTGCAAAAGTAAGCACGCCCAAAATCAAGAAAAAAACGGTGCTAAACAAACTGTACCAAATAAAAATTATGCCGGCGGTAGCTAGTAAAATCAAAAATTGCCGCACCGAAATTGGGCCAATTACTTTGGTTTCCACTTCAATAAATTGAGGAACAACGAACTGCATGCGCTAGAAACGTAATTGTTTATTGAGATCGGCGATGGCGTTGAATTCCGCCACGCTCAAACTGGGAACACCACGGGCTTCCAGACTGGCGATTAGTTTTTCGACCGATTGGCCAGTGTTAATGGATTGATTGCCGATATCAAGATAAAGGGTGTTAAGCGGTGAGGCTTTGAAGGCTTGAATTCCTTCGGCTTGTTTAGCCACAGATTCTTCGGCTAACAGATCAATTTTATCTTTTAGGCGATGAGCAGCTTGCGCCGGATCACCCGATAAACGCCGAAATTCTAACACGTCGATGGCGCGCAGTTCGTCTAAAGGCCCCATTACCATAGATGGTTGAATTTTAACGTCGTCAATTAGCGGTTTTCTGACTGAGCGGGAACGGCGCAGTTTCGGTAAAAAGGTTTTTTCTGGAACCGCGCCGGGGACGGTGGTGGTAGCAACGGTTGTTGCTGTTGTGGTAGGTGCGGCTGCGCCAATAGCTGCGTCGACTGTCATTTTAGCGGGCGTTTGGCCGGCAGTGCGTGCGGTGTCCATGGCCGGCGCTGCCGAGGTTACTGCGCCAACT
>CAYMXY010000101.1:0-2717 GCA_964394525.1 uncultured Gammaproteobacteria bacterium
TTGTTTGGCAGCGGCCGGCAGTTGGCCGTGTAATTTACCTAGCCGCACGCCGGGCAAATGTTTTTGCCAATTTGCAAATTCCGTTTCCACCGAGGTTATTTCGGTGGTTGAGGTTGGTGCGGTTGTTGGCGTTTCCTCATCATCGTCTGGCGCAATCCGCGGCGCCACGATATAAATTTGCTCGCCATTAGCAATGCATTTGCGTACTTGAGCATACAAGCTGCGCCGCTGATTTGGTCCGATAAACTGGGTTTGAATCGGAATCCGGCCCGGCGGAAATTCATCCAAAATGGAAATGTCGAGGTCGCCGTATAACACTAAAGCCAGCGACCGTGGAATCGGTGTGGCGGTAAGTGATAATAAATGCGGCATTTTGCCGTTAAGTTTGGCGCGTTCCTGCAAACTTTGCCGTTGCCGCACACCAAAACGGTGCTGTTCATCAATTACCGCTAAAGCGACTTTTGACAGCGATGCCGCTGAATATAATAGCGCCTGTGTGCCAATAATTATATCCGCCGTTTCGCTGGAAGGGTCGTCATTGCTGCCGGCTGCTTCGCTACCCGCTTCGTCACCGTCGCTCTTGCTTGCGCCATTCCAAACTTTTCGATGATGACTGGTAGCTAGCCGCACAGTTATATTCTCGCCGTCTAACAGCCGGCAAATCGTTTGCCAGTGTTGTTCAGCTAACAGTTCAGTTGGCGCCATTAGCAAAGCCTGATAACCCGAGCGTACCGTTTGAATCATAGCGAGAAGCGCAATCACCGTTTTACCCGCGCCTACATCACCTTCTAACAAACGATTCATTGGCCGTTCTTGTTCCAGGTCTTGCAGAATTTGCCAAGCTACTTGGCGTTGTTTAGCGGTCAAATTAAACGGCAATTTTTTAACGAAGTTTTGAATGATGTTTTTTTGGAAAGGCAGCGGCACAGCCTTGGCGCGCGCCGTAGTTTGTTTCATCCGGCGCACAAACAACTGTAATGGCAGTAGTTCATCAAACCCCAAACGATACCGCGCCGCCGTTAATTGCGCGTCATCATCGGGGAAATGAATTTGTTTAACGGCAACGGCTAATGGCAATAAATCATAACGAGAGCGCACCGTTTCTGGTAACCAGTCAAGCAGTGGCCACCGGCCGTGCTGCACCTGTTCCAGCGCCTGTTTAATAAAAAAACGTAGTTGTTTTTGAGTGAGTCCGTAGGTTAAGCTGTAGCGCGGCACGATCCGCGCCGTATGCATGGTTTCCGGTTTGTAGCGTTCAAAAATAGGATTAGTGAGATGTCGGCCGTATTTATCTTCCGTTACTTTGCCGGCTAAAAAAAGTTGTTCACCGATTTTAAGTTGTTCACCGATATAACTTTGATTAAACCAAATAACTTTGAGTGAGCCGGAATCGTCGCGCACCGTGGCTTCGGTAATACTTAATCGGCGCCGCCGCCAAGCCGGTCGTGTTTTAATTTTTTCAACACGAACGCGCACCGTTACTGGCGTGGCCAGAGGCGCGCTAGCCACTGCTACCACCTTAGAGAAATCATCGTAGCGGCTAGGCCAATACGTTAATAAATCATTCAAACTGCGCAGGCCGAGCGCGTGCAAACGTTGTTCTACTGCCGGCCCAACCCCACGCAATCGCTGCAGTTCATTCATTAGCAATTCGGCTTAATTCATCCAACTCGGAGTGAATTTTTGCCACCTGATGCACACTAATCTCTTTGCCGGATCGTTCCAAAGCACGTAATTTTTTCACTTTTTCCTGCAATGCTTTTAAGGCGTCTTTTTGCTTTGCCACAGATTTACGACTGCTTTGTTCCATAAATAAAATGGCGATGGTGTATTCCGGAAAAATGTTCAATCCCGGTATGGCCCCAACAATAAAAGTAATAATCATCCGACCAAAAAATTTTTTAATAAGTTTACGTTTGAAATAAGTGCCCTCACCCCATAAAATGCCGGTCAAAATGGCGCTTAGGCCAACTTGTATTAAAAAAAATATTACTTTAGCAACCAGCGTTTCGATTAAGGCAGTATCAAACAAGTCTAACAAGTCTTTTGTTACCCCTAACCACAAGGCCAACAGAAAATGTTTGAATGAGCCGGTTTTAATGTTATGTTTCAATTTTTCGCCGAGCTGTTCCGCATAATTATCAACTGCCCTTAAGCCTAAGCGGTAAAGCATTCGTTGACGTAATCCGTGAGGTTCACCACTAATTTCGGCGGTTTGCTGCATAAGGTGTTCCCGGTGGCGTATTCCAGAGGCAGCTCTAAGCGTAGATCTTTTTTTACCGGCTTGAGCGTGCACCTGTTCAAGTTCTTGAGCAAGTTGTTGTTCTAAAGCGGCTAGTTCATCGGCTGGTCCTTCCGGGAGGGCGGTGGTTTCTTCTGGAGTGCCTGCGCCTTGTGGAATTTTTGGCCGCGCGCCTTGGGGCGTGCCCGGCGCTGGCTTAGTTCCGACTGCTGTCGGTTTTTTTTGAGCCGGCTGAGCTTGCTGTTGTTGTAACATTTGTTGTTGTGCGAATGCCAGTTTTTGTCTGGGAGTTAAATTCCATTGCGGTAACACTTCTTTGCCTGGTTCCACTGCAGCTTGTGCCGCTTCTTCTTCACTGGGTCCAGGGACAGCCGGCGCTTCTTCCATTTCTGGTGTTGGCTCAGGCTCAACACCCGGCTCGGCGGCGGGTATGGTTTCAGGCGCACCGGCTCTTTCTGCCGGCCTTGCCAATTCC
>CAYMXY010000101.1:2727-3704 GCA_964394525.1 uncultured Gammaproteobacteria bacterium
GCCCTCACCTTCACCAAGACCAGCAATTAATTCCGGACGGGCCGTTCGGCCGGCAGCGCCATAACCACCGGGCGCTTGAGGAGGCAATAAACCCATCTCATCACCCGCTTGCATCAATATTGGAAAGATTTCGCTACCAGCGGCTTGTGAAGCGCTGTCAATGCTTTGTTCCGCCGCTTCTTGAATTTTTTTTTGCATTTTTTCAACCTCCCCAGCAATAGTTGCTTTGGCTTGTCTTTCAATTTCACTTCCAGATTTTTGAATTTTTTTCATTACAAAATCATGAATTTTATTACTAATATAAACTTGTACCTCGGCTGGGATCGGTAAGCCAGTTTGTTTAATTCCTGCCCTAACGGCATCGTCAATCAGTGGTTTAGACCAAGCTGCAATTTGGTCGTAATGAGTAGCTGGTCTTTGCTGTGGTTGCGCGACAGCTGTTGTCGATTTGCCCGTTGGCCTAGGTGCTGGTGCGGCCATAGTTTAACCAAACAGCGATGTTAGTAAGATATTCACTACATTCTTTGAGTAACTCATCAATGGCGGTGGTTTTATCTTTTTCAGGAATGGTATCGGATAACTGAACAATGCGTACTCTAAAGCCGTAAATTTTGGCTAATTCAGTAACCACCCGCTTAAAATAATCATCTATTACTTTTTGATCGCCGGTGGCGCGTACTTGCATGAGTTGCCCCAATAATATCATCAAAGGACGGGTAAATTCATACACTTGCGGCATTGTTTTTACCCATTTTGGCAAAGCTGGCGGCATAGCTGAACCAGTTGACGTCGTTGGTGCGCTTTGATCGGCACGTTTTTCCGTGTAAAACTGATGGGCGCTAACTGCCATAGATTTGTTTATTATAACAAAAAATTAACTTATCCGCAGCTTGAAACATTGTTGTGCATTTTGCAACTGAGCCATCCTTGTCGCGAGGAGACTCTCGCAGCCTCTTCGGGCTTGGTCGCGGGGTCGA
>CAYMXY010000102.1:0-3703 GCA_964394525.1 uncultured Gammaproteobacteria bacterium
CCATCTGGCCATTTGGAGGTTCGGTGAGCGAACCTTAATATAATGCGAATCTACGAATTTATGCTAATGATGCGAACAAAAACTGGACGAGAAAATGCGAAGCGCGAATTCGCGGCATTCGCATATTATTCGCATTATGTTAAGGGTTTTGGATTGATTGAAATCATCGTCGTAACCGCGATTGTAGCGGGCGCTCTTTTTGGTTTTTTGCAGGCGGGAATTGTGGCCTTAAAATTATTGCGCAATGAAAAAGAAAATCTTGTCGCAACCTTGCTTGCCCAGGAAGCCTTGGAAGCGGTGCGGATGGCCCGCGATGAATCCTGGACTAATAACATTGCGCCTCTGGCCAATGGAACTAAATATTATCCAGTAATTGAAAACGGCAAATGGGTTTTGAAAACCGTCTCGCCCGGACTTATCGATAATAAATACGACCGCTATGTGATTTTGGGCGAGGTGCGTCGCGATGCCGCTGACAAAATTGCTGCTTCCGGCAGCGTAGATTTAGGCACCCGCTTGGTTACGTCTTATGCCACTACCACGCAAAAAGTTACGACCTTGGTTTCTTATTTTACTGATTTTCTAACTCCTTTGGGCGGGCAAACAGAAACAGTCGCGATTTCTTTTACCGGCGCGACTACCGATGGCGATTTAGCCAATTTTCCTTCGGATAATTCAGGCAACGGCGACCCGGTGCAAGGATTTACTACTTCGGGGGCAATAGAGGTGAGTAGGACCGACCTTTATCTTAAGCGCGCCGCTGCTTCTCCTTCCAATATATATATTGAACTTCGTGCTACTCCCACCGGATCAGTTTTGGGAACTTCCAATACCATAACTTCTTCCTCTATTTCCGGCAGCGGCTTAGCTTGGGTGCAATTTAGTTTTTCCAATCCGGTTTCTTTGGCTGCTTCTGCCAAATATTATATTCGTTTGCGTAGTATCCCTGCCTCTACTGATTCAGGCAGCGGATCTCAAGGCACTATCCACTGGGGTTATTCACAATCATCCGGCAGCCCTTACGGAGGACACGGGAATGAAGCGCGCCGTTACATCGGCCGGCTCTCCAATCCCAGCGATTCGGGACAAGCGTTGGATCAATATGATTTCGGATTCAAAGTTTATGACTTGCAGTAAATTGGTAAAAAATAAAAATGAAGGCCTGACTCTGATTGAAATTATTATTTACGTCGCTTTATTGGGAAGCATTGCGGTGGTAATTGCCAATTTCTTGTTAAGCACCGTTAATGCCTATCAAAGAGCGCGCGCCGAGCGGGAAGTAATTTCCAATGCCCGTTTGCTTTTGGAAACAGTAAACAAAAGCGTTGCCCAAGCAGATAAAGTTTATTCTCCCACTAGCCGTTTCAATCAGGATACGGGACAACTTTCTTTGGTAACTCAACTTACTCCGCCCGCGGGGCACACCACTGCTTATGAAGATTTTTGGGTGGACAATGGCCGATTGTGGGCTCGCAAAGAGGGCCAAGGAGAAACCCCTATTTCTGCCGCCTCGGTTCGGGTAGCTAAATTTTCCTTGGAATGGATTATCCAGGGACTAAATCAGGAAGCCGTAAAAATTACTTTGCAGATTGATTCAGCTTCCCGTTTCCCGACCAGCATAACTTTGAATTCTACTACGGTGCTAAGGGGAAACTACTGAAATGAATTTTCAATTTTCAATTTTCAATTTTCAAAATAAAGACGGGTATGCTGCCATCACCGCAACCATTCTTACTTTAACGGTGGCAATTTCGGTGATAGGGTCTTTTGTGTTTTTTTCGTTAAAAGAAGTTGCTTCTACCCGGGCTTTTTCCAAATCTATTGAGGCGCGTTATTTTTCTGAAGCCGGTATAGAAGATGTTGTTTATCGTTTAATAACCGGAAAACAGGTTGCTGATTCCGAAATCCTGACGGTCGGAAACGGATTTACTACCACTATTATCACTACCAACGGCAGTGATAAAATAGTCCGCTCGGAAGGCCAGCGCGACACTTCCCGGCAAAATTTGGAAACAAAAGTTTATGTCGGCGGTTCTTCTTCCGTGGGAGCCAGTTTCAATTATGGCGCGCAAATAGGGTCAGGCGGAGTAGTTATGTCACAAAACAGCCGCATTGAGGGAAGTGTTTATTCTAACGGGAGAATAACAGGTCCTTCCAGCAGCAGTAATGTGCGCATCACTGGAGACGCCTTCGCGGCCGGAACATCGGCTATTGAACACGTGATAATAGAAGGCAATGCTCGGGCTAATAGTTTTGATGACTCCATAATTAATAAAAATGCTACTTCTTCTACAGATCTTTGCTGTGTTATATACGGCAACGCTTATGCCGACCGTATTACCGGGTCGGTGACTGGTACAAACCCCGCTATTCATGAATCGCGAGCAAATATCATATCAGGGAGTATCTTAAACAGTAAGTGTTATTACCAGACGATAGATGAGGATTCCGTTTGTATGGGAACGCAATTTCCAGGGACACCTATCACTCCTCCACCCAATCTTCCGTATCTTGATTTGCCAATTTCTAGTAATCTAATTAACCAATGGAAAACCGAGGCGGCGGCCGGCGGCACTATCAATGGAGATTACGAGATTACGAATAATGTAAGTTTGGGGCCCACAAAAATTACCGGGGATTTGGAATTTGATGCCACCAATAAGACTTTGACGGTAACCGGTATTATTTATGTGCAAGGCAACATAGAAATTAAAAATGGAGGCAGTATCAAGTGTGCGGCTTCATACGGTTCTAAATCTTGTGTTATTTTGTCAGATGGCTGGATTCATTCATCAAATAATGGCCAGTTCAGCGGCTCCGGGACTCCGGGAAGGTTTCTTATGCTTCTTTCAACTGCTTCCGGCGGAGGCGATCACGGTTCGGCCATTGATCTGCACAATAACGCAACAGGGGCTATTTTTTACGCCGGCAATGGCCTGATTTATTTGCATAATAATGTAACCGTAACTAATTTGGTTGCCAACCAAATAAATTTACAAAACGGCGCCCAAGTGATTTATGATACGCTTTTACAAAATGTCAGTTTTGACGGCGGGGGCGGTGGAGGGGAGAAAGATATTAAATATTGGAAAGAGGTTGAATGACTCACTGGTCTGGTTCCCTCGGTATTTTGTTTTCGCGACACGCTCGGCAGTCCAGCGACTGCCTCGCTAAGCATCCGGCTCGCGATCCGACCGGAGTCGGACACCATGCCGCTCGCCTACTGATTGTCACAAGGAACAAAATACCTCGGCCAGACTGCTCGCTTAGGGATTGCGCAATGTAGCACCTATCATCTATAAAGATGCCTATTAAAAACAAATGCACGACCCTTTTTGGGTCGTGTTGCTTGTTGCTTGCCCCGTAGTGTCCTGCCAAGGCGGGACTACTACTGAGGGTGGTGCTCCTCGTCCCCCACTTATTTGCATAAGTGGGGGACGAGCCCCGGCGTTGCGCCGAAGCGAGAAGCGAACGACTACTGGCCGACGTTGTTCGTCACGGTGCCGGTGTTGGTCCCGGTCGTGATCGAACCGGCATTGGCCGTGCCGCCGGCGCCACCACCACCGCCAGCGCCGCCTTGGCCGGTGCCGCCGGTGGCTGAAGCGCCGCCGCCGGACTGCTCAACCTTGATGCCTGGCATGGTGGCACCGAGGGTATAGGCAGCGCCTATGGCTCCCACCACTCGAGAAGTGCCGTCGATGAC
>CAYMXY010000103.1:0-3682 GCA_964394525.1 uncultured Gammaproteobacteria bacterium
GCTTTAGCGCGCCCGCGCTCGATTGCCTCAACCACTTGATTTATCAGATAACTGATAGATTTAATAGCATCGTCATTGGCTGGAATTGGATAATCAATGTTGGTCGGATTAATGTTAGTATCAACCAAAGCAAAAATTGGAATGTGCTTGCGGTTAGCTTCTTTTACCGCGGTTTTTTCTTTCTTACAATCAACCACAAAAATGGCGTCTGGTAATGAAGCCATAGACTCGATCCCGCCCACTAGTTTTTCCAACCGTTCAATTTCCCGTTCCAACATTAGTTGTTCTTTTTTGGTATAACGCGTTGCCCAAAGCCCTTGCTCTTTGGTTTGTTTCATTTCCGTCAATTTTTTCATGAGTTGACTGACGTGACCAAAATTAGTCAACAAACCGCCTAGCCAGCGTTCAATAATGTACGGCATGCCGCCGCGTTCGGCCCCTGCTTTAACCAGTGCTTTAGCCTGAGGCTTTGTTCCTAAAAAAAGGATAGCTTTGCCTTGGCTGGCCAGATCTTCAATCACCGGCAAGATGGCTTCAAGTTGTTCCTTGGTGCGTTCTAAATCAATTATACAAACGTTATTTTGCGTACCAAAAATGAAACGTTCCATTTTTGGATGTCTGGTTGATGACCGATGGCCGAAGTGCACGCCGGCTTGCAGCATGTCTGTCACGGCCAAGTTGGGTATTGGTGTCATGATATTTTCTCTTTATTCTTCTACCTTTTCAGTTCAGTTGAGCTTAGGCCTGTGGCCATTGTAGGCTGATGGCTAAACCAAGAGACTGAAACTTTAAGAAAAGGTATGTTTATTAAATTTTACATAAGGCTGCATTACTCTAGCATGTTTTTTTAAATAAGCAAGTCGTCAGCAGATTATTGCATTGTATATCGAGGTATGATAGACTGATGATTGAATTATTGCATTATGCCAAAAATTAACAAAGAATTACTGAAAGGATCATCTGAAATTATTATTATGGCGGTGCTGGCGTCCAAACCACTTTATGGTTATGAGATCGCCAAACACATTGCCACGTTAAGCGATCATGTTTTGGAAATGGGTGAAGGCACTCTCTACCCGATACTGCACCGCCTTGAACAATACAAATTGTTGGATTCATATTGGCAAGAAATTAACGGCCGGCGCCGAAAATATTATTCACTCACCGCGGCCGGCCAAACAAAATTACAAGAAAAAACCGCGGAATGGCGTACTTTTACGCGCGCTCTCACCGCGGTAATAAAATTGTAATTACCTACAATGATAAGTCGAGTAACAATATTTTTTCTCAGTATAATGCTGATTGGTTTTAGCTGTTGGTACGCCGTTACCTATTCTTCAACTCAACGCACCCATTCCGTAACTGCACTGGCTCGCATCATACCGGTTGAACTTGATGGCAGCCCGGTTTACCCATCTAATCATGTTGTTATTCCCCAAGTACCACAACAGTCATATTCTTGGAAAACTATCGTGCTGCCGCAGGCTTGGGCGACTGGCAAATATAATTTTGAAATTTGGGACGCAACTAATCATCCCCTACCCGGCTGGCGCTCAAAAAAATTAATTTCAAATGTTATTGCGCTTGATTTAATTGATGCTTCACTTTATTCGGCTATTCGGCTGGTAATTTTTCAACCAATCGATCAGCCGCCATTGCTATCGGTCACCACCGAACCAATATACTTTACATACGCCGAGCATCCCAATAAACGGCTAATTATTCTGATGGGCATTATTATGGCGCTTTATCTTGGAGTGATGATACTGTATCCACGCGCCTCATTTCATCCAAGATTCATCGGGCAACAAACAATGGCGCTTTTCAAACAACAACCATTGGCCAGTGGTTCGGCCTTGATTCTTACGATTGTCTGGAGTGGTTGGTTTGGTATGATTCTTGGCAGTTTTATTGGTGGTGTCCAAATTTTTTATTTGTTCATTAAACTGCCTTTTTTGCTAATGGGTGCGCTGGCAATTTCACTCACTACTATTGTTATTATTACGCTTATCAGCGGCGTAAAAACCACTGGCCAACAATTAGTCAATATTGCTGTTCAACTATTAGCCGTTACGGCGCTAGGCTTAGCCGCTACTTCACCGATAATTTTATTTTATATTGTTTATCCACTGGCCCATGATTTCATTTTAATTGCAGCAATGGTGGCATTTGCTTTGGCAGGGCTGTTGGCGATGCTGCGGCTGCAGCAATGGTTGCGAACGCGAGGAGTTGTTGTGATGGTGGCTGGTTTGGTGACGCTAATTTGGTTAATAGTGTATGGTTTTGTATTCTTGCAATTAGGTTGGCTATTGCGGCCATGGGTAGGAATAACCGATCCAGTACAAGGCACTGTACCCTTCGCCAGACCATATTCCGGCAATGTGTTTATTGAAATTGACAATGCAATTAAAAGATTAAATAATAATTAATATTACTCATATGAAACAACTCCCGACCGTCGAACTTCTTAAAAACAAAGCAGCGGTCTTTGAAAAATTGTTCAACAATAAAACTTGGAATCGCTACGGCATAGAATTCCTAATCATTAGCTTTTTTGGTCTAGCTGGCTTTGGCGCAGTAATGAGCACCACTTCCCCTAGTTGGTGGCATATGCTGACACTTTCTTGGAAAATGATTGTTTTGATTTGGGGCTCGATTACGTTATGCACACCATCACTTTATGTTTTTAGCGCCATTCGGGGTTCAACTATCAAACTAACCCAACTGGTATTCCTGCTGCTAGGTGCCATGGCCACCACCGGGATTGTGCTGTTGTCGCTTGCTCCAATTACTTGGTTCTTCATCTGGACTACTGAATCAAAACGTTTCATTGAAATGATGACAGCGGCGATTATTGGTTTGGCAATACTGTTTGGTTTATACTTCCTAGCCAAAGGATTGCGCTCCGTTCACGATCGTCAGCCAGAGCGGCTAGCTTGGCAAAAGCCGGCGACCGATATTCTGCTGGTCTGGCTAGTTGTGTTACTGGTGGTGATTGTACAAATGAGCCAAAAATTAAGCCCATGGTACTAATGAAAGATTCTGTGCTATACTGTTAAAAATGATGCAGCCTAAAACTATTTCATTAGTTGGATTGAGTATTATGACAATGCTGACATTGTCCGGCTGTACATTGTGGAATAAATTTAGTGAAGCGAAAAATACTGTAGCCAACCTTAATACGGTCATCCGAAATCAAGAAAAACACCACACCGTAATCGTTCCGGGCTACGGCGCGCCGGTCAAAGGAAATAAAACTTATGAAACTTACATCAAAACAGTAGCTACTTATGTAAACGCTGATGCCAACAATGTCAACTCAGTTGTTTTTTCCGGCGGTTATACCTCACAATCAAATTTGTCAGAAGCGGAAGCCATGAACAGCTATTTTAATAGTTTAGTTGATGTGACTGAATTGCAGCAGCGCGGCATTAAAGTGTATCAAGAAGAATGTTCGGTCGTTTCTTGGCAAAATATCGCCAACAGTCAGGAATTACTAGCCGCCAAAAATATCCAACCTACGCAAGTAACCATTTTTGGCGATCAAGACCGGCAAGACAAATTAGTAGCCTTTGCCACTTATAAATTTAACTTGGCATCGGGGTTGCCAGACGATATTACTGGTTTAGTTAATAAATCTTTGTCTGTGGCCACGGTTGACTGGCAGGGATTCGACTTTGGC
>CAYMXY010000104.1:0-3639 GCA_964394525.1 uncultured Gammaproteobacteria bacterium
ATTCCGGCCGGGCAAATGTTAGCGCCGGAAAAAAAGCGGCTGTTGAATTTGGAAGAAGAGCTGGCTACCGCCGTGGTCGGGCAAACCGAGGCCGTTAAAGCAGTGGCTGAATCAATTCGTCGGTCGCGCGCCGGTTTAACGCCCAGTGATCGGCCGATCGGTTCGTTTATGTTCCTTGGTCCTTCGGGAGTGGGTAAAACGGAACTGGCTAAAACCATCGCTAAATCGGTATTTGGTAATATAAAAAATATCGTCCGGTTGGACATGTCGGAATTTTCTGAAAGTTTTACGATCTCAAAATTGATTGGCGCTCCGGCCGGTTACGTTGGTTATAAAGAAGGAGCTAAACTAACCGATCAAGTGCGTCATCGACCATATAGTTTAATTTTGTTTGATGAAATTGAAAAAGCGCACCGCGATGTTTTTAATATTCTGCTGCAAATTTTGGATGAAGGTCAACTAACGGATGCTGCCGGGAAAAAAGTAAATTTCAAAAATACTATCATTATCATGACCTCAAATATCGGCCTCAGAGAATTTCAAGAACAAGTGGCATTAGGGTTTTCTACCGCTCACGGACAAAAGGTCACGCCGAAATATGAACAGGTAAAAGAACAGGTGTTGCGTGAATTGCATAATACCATGCGGCCGGAATTACTTAATCGGGTTGATAAAATTATCGTGTTTAAGCCGCTAACTGAGGAAGCGGTTGCTAAAATTGTCGAATTGCAATTGAAGGAATTTGCGACGCGCGCGGCTGAACGGCAATTACAACTACAATACACCAAACCTTTGGTACAACATTTGGCCAAGATCGGCTATACGCCAGATGAAGGAGCGCGCGGTATTCGCCGCACCATCCAAGAACAGTTGGAGAATCGTCTGGCAGATTTGCTGTTGGCCGATACGGTTAAGGCGGGTGACACAGTTTTAGCTTCCTATCGCCGCGGCAAAATTGAACTAACGAAAAAGACGACGGCCGGGCGCGGACAAAATGTAGCTATGGCCGAAGCTGTGTCTGTGGCTGCGGCTTGACCAGAGATTAATAATATTTTAGGATAATAACATGAGCGCCGCCGATTGGGCGCTTTTTATGTGGCATTTTTATGTGGCGATGGTTGCTTGATTGCTTTTTCCCTATCATTTGCTTAGGTGGTTGCGGCCGATTTGATCAATGGTTGTGCGCGCAGTGTGTGCCGGTGGCTTTGCACCCGCGCTGTTATACCGGTTCGGCGGTGGGTAATCCGCTGCTAGGCAGTGTTATTGCATTAGGTGACTACGCCCAACCTGTTGTTCAACGTTGCGTGCACGGTTTGAAATACTCCGGTTGGTGTGAGGTTGGTGTTGTGTTAGGAGTACAATTAAAACCTTGCATAGCGATCAACCAGTATGATTGGGTGGTGCCGGTACCGTTACATCGCCGCCGGTTGCGGGAACGCGGCTATAATCAAGCGGCTATGTTGGCTAAGCAATTACCTTTTCCTCTGCTGACGTCCTTAAAAAAAACGCGCGCCACAACGCCGCAAATGCAATTAAATAGACAGGACCGGTTGCAAAATTTATCTGGCGTGTTTGTACTTGATCGAACTTGCGCCGCTGAAGTAAAGGGTAAGCGCTGTTTATTAATTGATGATGTTTACTCTACCGGCACAACCTTGCGCCTTTGCGCCGAACAATTACACCAAGCCGGTTGCCGCACCATTGATGCTGCCGTGATCGCAATGAATCTGCTGCATTAGCTTTTCTTGAGTAAGTATGCTATAATTTATTTATGTGGGGGGTAAAAATTGGTAAATCGTGGATATTACTATCTTTATTGATACTTCCGGCCGCGGTGCAGGCTGATGATGTTGATGCTGTTTTGCAATCAATGTATGACGATTGTTACGCCGTTTATAATCCGCAATTCATCGCCGCGCAAGAAATGCTGCCAGCGGCGCCGCTCGACATTGATCTTGAGAGTTTAAATAATATTCCAGAAGGGCTTGGCCTAGATGCCGATACTTTATCAGGTTTGAGTGAAATGTTGGCTGAATCGAAAGCAATCTTGGCGCCAATGACGCAGCAAGCTTATGCTGATCTGGCGCAACTGAATGTTGATTTAACGAAATGTTACGCTGCAAAAGCGGAAGCGGCGCCTGAACTGCTGCCGCAAGCGCAAGTATTAGTTGAACGCGCCGAGACTGACTTAGCCGAGATTGCCGCTTATGACTTCACAAAATCGTACGAACCATCTCCCAGCGGCACCACGGTTGTAACCGTGCCAGCTCGCGCTACAAAAACCATTCGACTTAGGACTTATTGTTTAGATGGTGATCGCGGCACGCCGACGGCTGGTGAAGAATATTATTTGGCCGCAACGGCAGCTCAGTTACAAGACGATACTTTATGTGACTTACTGCGACAAGCCAATACACCGCAAGATATCGGTAATTTGCAAACCGCCATTTGGTCAACCATCGATACCACCATCAAACCATCGGCTGAAGCTGCTGAGGAAACCGCAGACAAAGCGGCCACTACCAATCAAAATAAGTTGGGTGAAAAGGCTAAAAAGAAATCGGCTATTGGCGCAGACGAATCAACGCAAAATACATTATCTAACTTATTAGCGGCGCGGCCGGTTGTTGCTGGCGGGTTGATGGGTGTGGGTCTAAGTGATATCGTTTTATTTTCAATCCTTGGCTTATTATGGCGCAAACAATTCAGCGCTAAACGTAAAATTGGTGTGCTGGTTGGGATAGGTGTTGGTGTGCTGACAGCCGCAGCCGGTGTAACATTATGGTTTTGGTCGCCCCAGCCCGCTTCGGCCGACACCACCGCCGAGGCTTCACTGCTGACCGCCGCTCGCGATGGTCAAGTGCTAATCAAAGCTGTATCTACCGGCAGTTTCACTTCCTTAGATGTCACCATTACTAATCTAACCGGTCAAGCGGTAACACTTGATACTAGTTGTTTAACTTTCATACCAACAACTTCCACGCCGCCAGCCGGCACCACCACTACTTCTTCTGATACTGGTTCCGTCACTGACGGAAACGGCGACGAAACCGGCGACGAAACCGCCAATGATGATTCGGCTGATGATTCAACGTCTGAAGATGGCACGACCGATGAAGACTGGTTTGACGATGATGTCCATGAGTCTCAGCGCTTGGTGTCTGATGACATTATCACCGACGATCCCCCGCCTTTACCGGGAGATCCGCCACTGCCCGAAGATACCTTCGACATTGAAAAATTGAAAAAAGAGACGGAACAGAAGGTTCGCGACGCTAAAAAGAAATTTGAAGAAAATCCGACCGAAGATAATTTGAAAGATTTAATGAAAGAAACTGCCAAATGCCAAGCGGTTGGCTGCAGTGAAGGTGATGCGCTTGATAGTGCCGGTGATGCCTGGCAAAAAGCGGTGGATCAAGCGGTGAAAGATTACCAATCCGATCCCTCGAGGGATAATTTGCAAGCCTTAAAGCGTGCTGCCGAGGTCGGTCAAATGCTAGGATCAAATACCGGCGCCGCCGTGGATATTATATTAAGTGCCAGCGGCCTTTGAACTTAAGGTTAAAATTAAGCTGCAGTTAATTGGGGGCTCTGCCTGTCTCCGCATTGGTACCGATAATAGGTGAGCTCCAGCGGCTT
>CAYMXY010000105.1:0-2952 GCA_964394525.1 uncultured Gammaproteobacteria bacterium
CAACTATATCGTTGCTGACTTCGTCAATGGTAGCCGGCGGAGTAAACTGCGCGACTTTATAATTTGCCGGATCAGCCGGATGCCATTGCCAGCCGTTGTTTTTTATTTCAGCTTCAGTAAGCGGGAAATATTCATTCGCCACCGTTTCATTGTAAGCAAACGGCGCCAGTTCAATGGGGAAAAATTCGCCCCATTCTCCTGTTTGCTTCATCTGGGCAATAATTTTTTGTTTTAGTTTGGCATATTCAGCCGGCGTGTATTGCTTATTCAAAATGCAAAATTGTTGTTTGCGTAAACCAATGCAGCCGAACAAATCGTGCGACGTAAAACAATGATCGCAATAATACAAGTTATAATTGCCATCCCAGCAGACGTTTAACCCGAGGCTGTGTTGGGTTTGTAATGAGCTGTGGCATTCATAAGTCAGCTCGTTATTAAAGCCGCCAATGAACAAATCGTAACTGTCTTTAGCTTCGCGAATATCAAACACATAGCTACAGCGCTCAGTGTCGTAAACGTCAAAGGCGCAGTGCGTTTGCGTGCAATTTTTCAAAAGATCGCCGGTGCAATCTTCACAGTTAATTTGTTCACTCGCCAGGTGCGGTTGGGTGAGCTTGAAGCGGTTCAGACGAGCGCGCCAGTCGGCAATGGCGGCGTGCGTCCAATTAATATTCTGCAGCCGCTGTTTGTATTCGTCCGCGGAAATTTGTTCATTGAACCAACAATACTGTTGATTGCGCAAATTGACGCAACCGAAACAATCATGGCAACCGCGCAAATTGTAGGAAAAATAACAATCGCGACAGTTGTTGCACCGCTGGCAAAACAAGCAGTGATAACTGTCGCTGCATTCCACAATTTCGTAGCTAAGTTCGCATTTATAAGGCATAATAAAATCCATGCAATCCCGCGAGTAAGTTGGGAACATGCCATATAAACAATTTTCATTGCGAAAACCGCCGGCAGAAAGATACAAATTTTTTCCATCCACTGCCCACGGCGCGTAATCGCTATTGTCACAATTACGGATGGTGATGGCCATACGCGGAACGGTTAACTGCAAATCGCGCATTTGTTTGAAGAAAGATTCGCCTGCTTGATATGGGCGACCGTAAGTCAATGGATTCCATTTATCGGACCACCAACATTCTTGACAGTAGATGGTGTATGGTTTATCCGGCGAATAGAGTGAAATCAACGTTTTGTCGCAGAGCTGACATTGGCCACTATATAAACTGCGTTCATTGCGCCACGCCAGGCGGCGCTGTTGGCGGCAATTTGGGCAAAGGCTAGGTGAGGGCACATCCAGCCGCCGATAAAATTCCTGATCATTGGCGGTGATAGAGAAAGTTTGTCCACATTGCCGGCATGTTTTTGTCATTAGGTTGATTCGTCAGCTTACGCTCGCATTATTGGCTCCGTTAGCCCGCTTCCTGATTAGCCGCTTCTTCCCGCGCTCTTTCAACCGCAATATAATCTGCCGGCCGACACTCATATTCTGTGTCAGATAATTTTAACATGCCATTTGGCGTAATTTTTATAACGAAACGCACTTTTTTCTTTCCTTTTGAGCCGCGTTTTTTAATGTCTGCTCGTTCAATTACCTTTCCTCCCACTGTAATACCTCCATCCTTAATGGCCATAAAATTATCAAGCGGAGAAATTCTATCATTTTGACCATACGCACCTTGGCGGCGAGGAATTGCCATATCAAAAGCATGTTGTGACACTCGTCCGCCTTTAACACCTTGCTGCTCCATAAATTGTTCATAGATTGGATAATATAGCTCTATCCATTGTTCGCGCAGCACCGCTCTAGTTGCGCTTTCAGCGATCGTTTCTAAATTAAAACCAGCGCCCATTGATGTGATTTGAGCAACTTTTTTTAGTACTTGCTCAAATATTTTACTCCGCGCATCGTCTGTTGATAAAAAATTTTGCCAGCGCGCGTCTTGTTTGCTAATTGCAGCAGTGATCATTGCTTGCAATGTCTCTTCATGTTCTTCTGTTGTGCTTGGCTCAATCTGTCCCGACTCCGTCGTTGGTGATTGATTCCTTATTGCAGCTTCACTTCTATGTGCCATAGTTTGTTAATTGTAGTATTATTAATAATGGCAAGATTATAGCACTTTATACATAATTTTTATATAAAATTAAGAAGCAATTGAACATATTTAATAAGCATCGTCCAATTTAGATTTACATTGTTGTTATTTTTTAGTGCTAAATTTAGCTTAAAATTTAAGAAAAGCCAAAACAAATCAAAAACTGTTTGACCACAGTTTAATTAAACTGTAGGCTTCGACTATGAATAAACAATGTAAACAATGTCACGAAAGTTTCATTGTCACTCGTGAAGACGAACAGTTTTATAATAAAGTCAAAGCGCCATTGCCTAATTTATGCCCAAGTTGTCGTTTGCAAAAGCGATTAGCGTATCGTAATGAACGCGCCTTATTTGCCAGTGTTTGTGGATTGTGTCGCAAAAATATCATTTCGCTTTATCGTCCGGCCGATGGTTTTACCGTTTATTGTAACGATTGTTGGTGGTCGGATAAGTGGGATCCAACAACCTTTGCTCAAGACATTGATTGGCACAGATCGCTGCTTGAGCAATATCATGAATTACGCAAACGTGTGCCGCGGCTGGCTTTGGTGAACATGAACAGCGAAAATTCGGAATACACCAATATGGCGGCGGATAATAAAAATTGTTATTTGTTGTTTGCCGCGGAAAATAACGAAAATTGCAGCTACGGTAAATTGGTGCAAAAATGCACGGATTGTTTTGATTGCAATTTTACCTACGACAGCGAATTATGTTATTACTGTGTTAACATTCGTAATTGTTATCGCGGAATTTTTTTGCAAGATTGTCAGGATTCGCGTGAGTGCGGTTTTTCAATTGGTTTGCGCGGTTGCAGTAATTGTTTTTTGAGTTCTAATTTACAT
>CAYMXY010000105.1:2962-3639 GCA_964394525.1 uncultured Gammaproteobacteria bacterium
GGAATATTATTTTGCCAATAAGAAAGTTTCTCCGCAAGATTATCAAAAGTTAGTTAGTGAGAATACCAAAACAGCCGAGGCTTTATTGGAATGTAAAACTAAATGGCGCGCCTTAAATAACGGACGCGTTGTAAAATATGCCAATACCATTAAAAGCGACGGTTGTACCGGCGATTATCTAACAGACTGCAAGCGCGTTTATGATTCTTTTGATGTGACTAGTGGTCAGGATTGCAGATATATTACCGATGCACTCACTCCCAAAGACAGTTACGATGCCTCGTTCTTTTATTACAATCCGGAATTGATTTACGATTGCTTGAGTATGTTGCAGACTTATAATGTACAATATTCAACTTTCATTTTTTATACCAGTGACGCGCAATATTGCGATCAAGTGCACAATTCAAAAAATTTAATGTTATCTTCCTGTGTGCGGGGCAAAGAATATTTGATCCTTAACAAACAATATACTGAAACGGAATATAAAAAACTGTTGCTGAAAGTTATTGCCAAAATGACGGCTGATGGAGAATATGGCGAATTGCCGCCGATGCGCTACAGTTTGTTTGCTTACAATGACACTGTAGCGCAAGAATATTTTCCGCTGACTAAGCAGCAGGCGGTGGCGACCGGTTTGCGCTGGAACGACGAAGCCGACGCGGCCACGCAAAAAC
>CAYMXY010000106.1:0-3593 GCA_964394525.1 uncultured Gammaproteobacteria bacterium
GACATAATAGTAGTTCTTGCTATACTTAATTTTATGAATATTTCACCAACAATAATGCCGGTGACTAAAGCGCGTAGCCAACTCGGTGAACTAACCAATTCGGTGCGTGGCGAAAATTATATTATTTTAACAAAAGGTGGTTTACCCGAAGCAGCTTTAGTAGATTTTCAATATTTTACGGAACTACAAAAAGAAGTAAACCGGATTTTTCAACAGACCTTTATTGATCCTAAATTATTGCCATTAACACGCGAATTTTCTGATGAGGAAATAGCCGAATGGAACGATGCTGATCGTTTGACATGAAAATGATCTTGGTTGATTCGAGCGTGCTGTTTACGGCGGTCAATTCTCCAACCGGTGGTTCAGCAAAATTATTTACTTTAACGGATTATACCTTGATAGTCACGCCATTAATTCTCACAGAAGTGGAACGTAATGTGCGACAGAAATTACAACCATATCATTTGGAAAGATTATTTATTCTCATAAAAAAATTGCAGATCATTAGTCAAGTACCGGATGCTAAACTAATTGTTCAGGCTAAGCGCGTGATCGTAGCCAAAGACGCTGTCATTTTAGCAGAAGCTAAACAATCAGGAGTAGATATTTTAGTCACACTTGATCGAAAACATTTTTTACAATCACCAGTTATAGATTTTTTACAACCACAGCGAGTATGTTTACCGAAAGATCTTTTGCAGTAAATTTATAGATGTGCGTATTGTTTTACCTGTTCCAAAAATTTGGCGCGGTCGCCGCTGCATTCAAAAATATAAGTGGGCTGTTCTTCGTGCATTGGAATATTGTGCTTTTGCATCACCCGTAAAGTTTGTCGCGCCACCGCTTCGTTGGAATCAATCACTTTTACATCCGGCCCTACTAGCCGTTGAATCCGGCCTTTAATCAAGGTGTAATGAGTACAACCCAGCACCACAATATCGGCGTCACCAATATCGGCCAAATATGGCTGCAGCGTTTCATCAGTGACCGTGCCAAACTCAATTAGATTGGCTAAACCAGAACAGGCAATTTTTTTCACCGTTTTGTCAGCGGCAAATTTTCTAATTAAGTTATCGGTGTAAGGCGATTGCGCCGTGACGGCGGTCGCCAGCAAGGCGATGCGGCCGTTTTTTGTTAGTTGCGCCGCCGTTTTTATCACCGGCACCACACCAACAATCGGAACGGGAACATTACTGCGGTAATATTCAAGGTCACTGGTAGAAGCGGCATTGCAGGCAATAATAATCAGGCTGCATTTGGCCGTGACATTTTTCAAACCGGCCAGCGAAATCCGACAAACTTCAGCAGCCGAACGATCACCAAATGGGAAAAAAGCGGTATCGCCGAAATACAAAATCCCAACGCTGGGCAATACCTGTTTGATGGCATTAAATATTCCTAAACCTCCAATTCCGGAATCATAAATACCAATCATATCATTAGTTTAGCGCAAAATTAAACTTTGGCCAGTCATCTCGGTCGGCTTTGGCTCGCCGAATAAATCAAGAATGGTCGGGGCGCAATCTTGTAAGGTGCCGTTATCGCGCAACTGCGCTTGAGGCGACTCATCATCCACTAAAATAAACGGCACAAACGAATCGGTGTGAAAAGTATGCGGACAATTCCACTCATCATCCCACATCACTTCGGCATCACCATGGTCAGCGGTAATAATCATTGCGCCATGATGTTGCCGCAATTCTTGGTAAATCATTTTTAACGCCCGATCCACCGCCTCAATTCCTTTAATGGTGGCGGGTTTATTGCCGGTGTGGCCGAGCATATCAGCATTAGGGAAATTAATAACATACAAATCAAAGGCGCCGGCATTTAGATGTTTAACCGCTTCTTGAGCAATCGCCGCTGCTTGCATTTCCGGTTTTAAGTCGTAGGTGGGAATTTTATCAGATGGAATTAAAACGCGCTCTTCTCCCGGAAACGGATCCTCACGCATCACATTGAAAATTTTTGTCACATAAACCCATTTTTCCGTTTCGGTTAAACGTAATTGCCGATAGCCGCGCGCACTTAACACCTCGCCAAGAATATTTTTTGCAGACAATTCAGTGCGCTGCAGTGCTGCTGGTGCCGGCATGGCAGTATAATATTGACTCATGCCGACATAATGCAGTTTTGGCCAGTGCCGTCGTTCAAAATGCCGGAAGTTTGGCTCAATCAGCGCTTGAGTAATCTCAATTTCACGGTCAACGCGGAAATTATAATTTATTACTACGTCGCCGTCGCGCATTATTCCAGCCGGATCAATTAACGTAGGTTGAATGAATTCATCGGTTTCGCCGCGGTCGTAGGCTTGTTGCACAGCCAATTCAGCGGTGGTTGCCTGATGCAATCCTTCACCCAACGCTAATAATTTATAGGCTGATTCAATTCGTTCCCAGCGGTGATCGCGATCCATCACCCACCAGCGGCCTTGGAGCGTGGCGATGCTGGCCGAGCTACCGGCGGCACTAATTTTATTTCGCAAAGTATGAATATATTTAGCGGCGGATTGCGGCGGCACATCGCGGCCGTCGGTAATGACATGCACAAAAACGTGGGGCACGCCGGCGGCCTGCGCCATCGCCAACAATTCGTAGCAAGCGGTATCGTAAGTATGCACACCGCCGTCGGAAAGTAAGCCCATCAAGTGTAGCCGACCAGTGCCGTTTTTAGCCGCCGTGAACGCTTGCTGTAGAACCGAGTTTCGGCGCAGCTCTCCGTTTTGGATAGCGTTGAGCAATTGCATTTGCGGCAACAGCAGATTACGTCCTGCGCCCATAATTAGATGCCCCATTTCAGTTGAACCGGGATGACCTTGCGGCAAGCCAATGTGTGGTCCGGCCGCGCCGATTGGTTTATTCGGATAATGTTCCAAAAAATAATCAATCGTAGGTGTGCGCGCCAAAAAAATAGCATTGTGCGCATCGTCGGTGCCGATACCCCAACCATCCAAAATGATGAACATTACCGGGCGGCGGGCTGCCATACAATTTTTAGGCTCGAATCAAAGTTAAAAGTTCGGTGGTTTTGGCGTCGCGTTGAGCAGCGGTGGTTGCCTCCAAGTTCAACCGCAGCAGCGCTTCGGTATTTGAAGCGCGCACATTAAACCAGTAGTCGTCGTATTCAATGGTGATGCCGTCAAGTTCGGAAACAGCGCGTGCCGACGGAGAATAACGTTCTTTAATTCGCGACAGCACTTGCGCCGGATTAGCTACTCGCGAATTTATTTCACCGGAATGAAAATATTTGCGATAAGGCCGCACCTGATCTGCCACCGGCTGATTGGAGCGACTAAAAAATTGTAACAGTTTGATTATTACCACATTGGGCGCTTCAAATAAACCGTGTTCCATTCTCACAAAAAAATGACCAGATGATTCGCCGGCGAAGACCGCTTCTTCTTTCAGCGCTTGTTCCTTAATAAGTGAGTGGCCGACTTTGGTAATGCAGGGTTTGCCGCCGTACTCCAAAATTAGATCGCGAGTGATGCGCCCCGGCCGAACATCGTAACAAATGGTAGCGCCGGGCTGTTCTTCCAAAAAAACGCGCGCCAAAATGCCGCGAATAATGGCCGGTTCAATCATTTGTCC
>CAYMXY010000107.1:0-3593 GCA_964394525.1 uncultured Gammaproteobacteria bacterium
GCTAATTATGGCGCTGGTTACAATAACATAGACGTAACCGCTGCCACTAAACGAAATATTCTTGTCACCAATACGCCGGGCGTGCTCACCGATACTACCGCCGAACTGACGGTGACGTTGATGTTGGCGGTGTCACGGCGGATTGTGGAGACGGATGGCCTGATGCGGGCTGGTAAATATTCCGGCTGGGGACCGCTGTTATATTTGGGGCAGGGGATTTCCGGAAAAACTCTCGGTGTAATCGGGATGGGTCGCATTGGCACGCGGGTAGCCGAGATTGTTCATCACGGTTTTGGCATGCACATTATTTATTACACCAAACACAAAGAACGCGACGTGGAAAAATCATTGGGCGCGCAGCGCGTTACATTACCAACTCTTCTGAAACGAGCCGATGTGGTAACACTGCATGTGCCGTTATTGCCAGAGACTTATCATATCGTAGGCGCCAATGAGTTACGTTTAATGAAGCCGTCAGCGTTGCTAATAAATACTTCGCGTGGGCCGGTGGTAGATGAAAATGCCCTAACGTGGGCACTACAAAAGCGGCAAATTGCCGGCGCCGGGTTAGATGTTTATGAAAATGAACCGCGGATGGCGGCTGGTTTGGCGCGCTTAAATTCAGCCGTGCTGTTGCCGCACATCGGTTCCGCCACCATCGAGACGCGCACTGCCATGGCCATGGTGGTAGTTAAAAATGTTGGCGCTTACGTTCAAAAACGGCCGTTGCCGAACTTGGTTAATCCGCCGGTGGTGCAGCGGACTGCCTAACATGCTTACCAACCGCGCTCAATTACTTAAAGATTTTCCTAGCAGCCGATTATTATTAGATTTGGCAGAAACTGCTTTACAATGCGTTGATCCGGAACAATTGGTGCGGCGAAATGTGCAACGGCGCGGTCACAAACTCACCATTTAAAATAAAACTTTTAACTTGCGCCATTTCCGGAGAATTTTTTTGATTGGCGCCGGCAAAGCAACCTATAAAATGACGCAGGCAATGATACCCCTGCTCGGGGAGCGTTTGACTGGCGGTATTATTAATGTGCCAATACCGGCCGGCGACCAAATGCCAAACAGCCAGACGCGGTTGGGGAATGTGCGTTTGTTTCCAGCCAACCATCCTTTTCCAGATCTGCCGACGGTGCGCGGCGCTAAACAAATTATGGAATTAGTGAAACAGGCGAGCGCCGACGATTTGATTATTTGTCTGATTAGCGGTGGTGGTTCCAGTATGCTTACTTTACCGCTGCCGGGAGTGCGTTTGAGTGAACAAATTAGTTTGACCAAACAACTGCTGCACGCTTCGGCAGACATTATGCAAATTAATACTGTCCGTAAACATTTATCTGCCAGTCAGGGCGGCCGGTTGGCGCAAGCGGCCGCGCCGGCGACAATCGTTAGTCTAATTATCTCCGATGTGTTTGGCGATCGGTTAGAAATGATTGCCTCTGGCCCAACTGTGCCGGATACAACAACCAGCGCCGATGCCTTAGCGATTCTTGATCGTTATAAACTGGGAAGTGCTGCTTTGCGCCGCGTGATTGCCAAAACCGAGACGCCAAAAAAATTAAGCGGCCAAGTTCATAATTTTTTGATCGGCAATAATCAACTGGTGCTGGAATGTGTAGCTAAGCGCGCTCGTCGTGCTGGCTTGCGGCCGTTAATTCTTACTTCTGGTTTACGCGGAGAAGCCAAGGAAGCTGCGGCTGTAATTACCGCCATCGCCAAGGAAGTTGAACAATTCGGCCGCCCGGTGCGCCCGCCGGCGCTGCTGCTGCTTGGCGGCGAAACCACAGTGCGTGTGTTGGGCCGCGGCCGAGGCGGTCGCAATCAGGAACTGGTGTTAGCCGCTGTACCGTTTCTGTCTAAACGAATGTCGTTACTTTCCTTGGCTACCGACGGTGTAGATGGTTTCACTCCTACTCCGGTGGCCGGCGCGCTAGCCGACGCCAGTGTAGCCGAACACTGCGTCCGGCGCGGCATAAATTATCACGATTATTTATACGACAACAATTCCTACGACTGTTTGCGCCAAATCGGCAGTTTGCTTTTCACCGGCCCCACCGGCACAAATGTGGGTGATATTGTGATGCTGCTGATTAGATAGTATATCAGCCGATCCTTGCCAGAAGCCGCCATTTGTATTATTATAAGTTCGTTTATTATTGAATTGAATAAAATATGCAACTAGCAGATCGTATTTCAAAATTGGGTACTGAACAAGCTTTTCACGTGTTGGCGCGCGCCAAACAAGC
This sequence comes from uncultured Gammaproteobacteria bacterium, assembly GCA_964394525.1. Lineage (GTDB taxonomy): Bacteria > Patescibacteriota > Patescibacteriia > UBA9570 > UBA9570 > CAYMXY01. The sequence continues at coordinate 2,259 of CAYMXY010000107.1, forward strand.
CGAACGGGAAGGGCGCGACATGATTCACATGGAAATCGGTGACACCGATTTTCAAACTCCAGCGCCAATTGTAGAGGCCGCCATTGCCGCCCTGCGCGACAATAAAACTAAATACTTGCCATCCGCCGGTTTAATGGAATTGCGTGAAGTGTTGGCCAAACAGTTAAGTAAATCGCGCGGCATCACCGCTAAACCGGAAGAAATTGTGGTTACACCCGGAGGCAAACCGATGATCTTTTACACTTTACTAGCCTGCGTTAATCCCGGTGACGAAGTGATTTATCCTAATCCCGGTTTTCCCACTTACGAATCAATCATTAATTTTATCGGCGCTAAACCAGTGCCGCTGCCAATGAAAGGGGAGCAAGGTTTTAATTTCGACCTCGCCGAACTGCGGCGGTTGGCTTCACCAAAAACCAAATTAATCATCATCAACTCGCCGCAAAACCCAACCGGCGGTATTCTCACTCACGAATCGCTGGCCGCCATTGCTGAAATTGCGCAGCAAAATGACGCCTGGATTTTCGCGGATGAAGTATATTCTGAATTGATTTTTGAAGGAAAATTTGAAAGCATCTTAGCTAATCCCGGCACGCGTGAACGCACCATTGTGTTAGACGCCTTCACCAAAACTTTTTCCATGAGCGGATGGCGCTGCGGTTACGGTTTGTGCCCGAATAAAGAAATTGCCGATGTGATCGCCAATTTGGTGAATAATTCAGTGTCCTGCGCCGCCAATTTTACGCAATGGGCGGGGATGGCGGCTTATATAGATAAGCGAATGCCGGCGGAAATAGCGCGCATGCGAGACGAATTGCGTAAACGCCGTGACGTGCTTTATGCCGGTTTGGAAAATTTAGACGGCGTGTCGTGCCATTTGCCGCAAGGGGCAATTTATTTATTTCCGGATATCACCGGCACCGGCCGCAGCAGCCAAGACGTTTACAATTTCATCTTTGATAAAGCCAACATTGCGGTTTTGCCCGGCACTTCATTTGGCCGGTTCGGCGAAGGCTATATTCGTTTATCATTCGCCAATAACTCAATCGCGCGCCTGCAGGAAGCAATTAAACGTTTAGAAAAAGTTTGGCCGGAACTGTTGTCGGGCGCAACTCATTAACCAGTCGGCGGCGCATAACAACCGCATTTAACTTTATGTCTCCTCAATCAACCGAACACTATTTCACCGGACATACCAATGCACGTTTGACTTTTATCATCGGCGTGGTGATTGGTGTTGGTATAATGACACTCGGCGCCATGGTTTTTTTCGGATATTTATTCAGCGGCGGGAATATTTCCAGTTACGCCATCGCGCCCATAGACACTTCCAGC
>CAYMXY010000108.1:0-3562 GCA_964394525.1 uncultured Gammaproteobacteria bacterium
GACCGCGGTCATTGAGCACTTGAAAGCAAAAATAAGCAAACCAGTAACTACCAAAGCTGAAAAAGCTCAAGTGGCGTCGATTTCGGCTAATGATGTTGAAATTGGCAATATTATTGCGGAAGCCATCGAAGAAGTTGGTGATGATGGCGTAGTGACGGTGGAAGAATCACAAAGTTTTGGATTGGATAAAGAAAAAGTGGAAGGTATGCAATTCGATAAGGGCTACGTTTCACCTTATATGATTACCAATCCAGATCGGATGGAAGCGGAATACCGCGAACCGTTAATTCTTATTACCGATAAAAAAATCTCGGCAGTAGCGGACATTGTTCCGATTCTTGAAAAAGTCGCTCAAACCGGCAAAAAAGAATTGGTAATTATTGCTGAAGACGTGGATGGAGAAGCGCTGGCTACTTTAGTAGTGAACAAATTGCGCGGCACTTTCCATACTTTGGCCATTAAAGCTCCGGGTTTTGGCGACCGTCGCAAAGAGATGTTGGAAGATATTGCCGTGCTGACCGGTGGTCGAGTTATTACCGAAGAAGTTGGTTTGAAATTAGATCATGTTGAGTTATCTGATCTTGGTCGGGCCGGCAAAGTGAAGGCCACTAAAGATAACACCACTGTGATTGAGGGTAAAGGTGAAAAAAATGATTTGCAAAACCGCATCGCCCAAATTAAGAAATTAATTGTGGAAACCGATTCAGACTTTGATCGAGAAAAATTGACCGAACGGATGGCTAAATTGTCAGGTGGTGTGGCAGTATTACGCGTTGGCGCAGCTACCGAAACAGAAATGGAAGAAAAGAAACATCGCATTGAAGATGCGCTCTCGGCCACGAAGGCTGCCATGGCTGAAGGGATTGTGGTTGGCGGCGGAACAGCCTTAATTCGCGCCCAACAAATACTTGATGATTTGAAATTGGATCATGAAGAGATGGTTGGGTTGCGTATTTTGCGCCGCGCTTTGGAAGAACCGTTGCGCCAGATTGCCTATAATGCTGGTTACGAAGGTTCGGTGGTGGTAGAAGAGGTCAAGCGTCACGCAGGCAATGAAGGGTTTAATGCGTTGACGAACAAATATGAGGACTTAGTGAAAGTGGGTATTATTGATCCAACCAAAGTTACGCGCTCAGCTTTGGAGAATGCCGCTTCCGCTGCTTCCATGTTACTAACTACCGAAGCCGTAATTACCGACATCCCCAAGAAAGAATCGCACGATGTTGGACCAGGCATGGGTGGAGGAATGGGCGGTGGCATGGGCGGAATGATGTAAGTCATTTTTCCCCTTCCCTAATGCGCCTCTAAATCCCCAGTGTAACAGCTGGGGATTTAACGTTAACCCAAAAACTAGCAAAATGCGAAGTTGTGGAGTCGCAGCCGCGACCGAGCCATAGTAAACCTATGGTGAGAGAGCGGCTGCGGCGAACTACAAGCCCGAAGGGTTATGCTGTCCGGAACATCCGGCTTCGCCGGAGGGACGGGCAGTATAACAGTTTGCAGTTTTTGGGTTCACGTGATTTCAATTTGCCATGTGATAAAAAAAGTGCTATACTATTCTTAATTAATAAAAATTAATCTTTCATCAAAATGGACGAGAATAAAACGGCTATGGAAAGCCCAAAATTCGATCCGAAAGATGTTGAAGCTAATAAGGGGATCGCGTGTTTAAGTTATATTGGCATCTTGTTTTTGGTGCCAATGTTAGCGCGCAAAGACAGCAAATTTGCCCAAACCCATGCCAAACAAGGCATGGTCATGTTCATTGCCGCTCTGCTGATGGCAGTGCCGATAGTGGGCTGGATTTGGGGATTGCTAGTATTGGCGGTGGATGTTTTTTCCATCATCAATACGCTGCAAGGTAAATTCTGGCAGATTCCCGGCGCCTATCAAATTAGTCGCAAGTTCAATTTCTAACTGATTGACGGCTGCTAGTTTAGTGCGACCGCAGCCGCACTCAATCGCTAACTATAAACCCGATCATCTCTGATCGGGTTTATTTTATGAAGACACTGCGCCAACTAATTTGACGTTTCCAAATTCACTTTTATTCTTCTGGGTTTGGCGCTTCTGGAATGGTAGCTCCACCGCCCACTACTCCTTCACTTTGTTCAACGGCAATAAAGATATCTTTTTTAATTGTATCCATCAAGTCAGGGCGTTCTTTTAGATATTGCTTGGCAGTTTCTCGACCGACCCCAAGTTTATCTTCTTTATAGCTGTAACTATTGCCAGTTTTTTCGATTACGCCGAATTGAACACCGGTCTCCAACAAATCACCGGCTAGAGAAATACCTTCGTTGTACATGATGTCAAACTCAGTGGAACGGAACGGCGCCGCCACTTTATTTTTCACGATCTTAGCTTTAACCCGATTGCCGATGATCCGGTCGCCTTGTTTTATTTGCGCTGAACGACGGACTTCAATACGCACCGATGAATAAAATTTCAAAGCTGTGCCGCCGGTGGTGGTTTCTGGATTACCGAACATGACGCCAATTTTTTGACGAATTTGATTTATGAAAATAACGGTAGTGCCGCTTTTGCCGACGATGGCTGTTAGTTTGCGCAACGCCTTGCTCATTAGCCGCGCTTGGGCGCCAATTTGCATATCTCCCATTTCTCCTTCAATTTCCGCTTTGGGGGTAAGCGCTGCAACCGAATCCACCACAATCACATCCACGCCATTAGAGCGCACCAACGTTTCAACAATATCCAAGGCTTGCTCGCCAGTATCCGGCTGTGAAATAAGCAACTCCTCCACATTTACGCCGATTCGTTTGGCATATTCGGGATCTAAAGCGTGTTCCGCATCAACAAAAGCCGCTAAGCCACCACGTTTTTGCACTTCGGCAACAATATGCTGCGCTAAAGTGGTTTTACCGGATGCTTCCGGCCCATATAATTCAACCACTCGACCGCGCGGAATACCGCCCACGCCCAGCGCCAAATCCAACGAGATGCAACCGGTGGGAATAATGTCAATTTTCATTTGAGTAGCTTCGCCTAATCGCATAATGGCGTTTTCGCCAAACCGTTCTCGAATTTGAGCGATGGCAGATTGAGCCGCTTTAAGCTTTGGGTTTGATGAAGTAGATGATTTAATAGTTTTTGTCATAAAATTAATATTAGATTATTTATTCTCAACGTAGATTTGAAGGTATCTAATGTTTTGTTTACTCCGTTTTGTTTGCGCGATGATTTTGAAAACATTGCTGCCTCTTTGCAAAGTCATAATTTGTTGCCAACTGCCGTCGGCAGCGACCGGAATAGTTTGATACCGCTTCTGGAGCCGTTTGTCCAGTGAGTGTGATAGTGCGCTGGTCGGCTGGCAAGCTAACCGGTACGTTGGACACTTCGAGCAGCGGCGGTTGAACGATATTACCAATTTCAACAATGAAATAGGCTGCCACTGCTACCGCTAAAAAAACGATACCGATGATTAGCGCAATTTGCGCCGCTTTAACCGGTTGACGCAGTAAATATCGTTTCAGCGTGGGAATGGCCGGAGTGGCAGCATAAACAGCCAGCTCCTCTGTTAATATCGGCTCGATCGTTGACC
>CAYMXY010000109.1:0-3507 GCA_964394525.1 uncultured Gammaproteobacteria bacterium
TGCACCAAGCGCAAACCCAACTGCAAAACCTTGCTCAAGCCATGACTTTGCCGGAAGTAACTAACAGTTTGGCTGAATTAGTACAACGCCAAGAACAATTCTTAGCCGAACTGCTGCAAACAAATTCACTGGAACAATTCAAACAGATTCAACGGCTGGCACAGGATTTAACCAAAAAATTTGCTGCTTTGTTGGATAAATTGCGCAGCGAACGCAGTGAGGATATGGCCGTCCAACGGCGTGTGCTGCAAAATATTGATGATCGTCTGCAAACGACCGCGGCACTCAAAGAAAAATTGCTGCAGGAACATACCAAATTAGCAATCACCGTAGCGGCGCAACAAGAAAAAATAACACTTTTACAAACCGCCGCCGACCGCTGGCGCACGGAATTATCTGCCGTTACCAAACAACTTACCGCCAAGGAAAAACATCAAACCGAACCAACTGGGGGCGTCAAACAATTAAAAGATTATCAACAACAAAGTCATGCTCTCGCTCAACAATTAGCCGAGCTGGAAAAAACTTTGGCGTCTAAAAAAACTTCACTCACCGATTTTAATCAAGCTGAAGAACAAAAAAAACAACGCCTGATTGAACTACAAATCCAAGCTCGTCAAATTCAAACCGAACTAAACCGACACGCTAATCAATTGCAAACCTTAAGCATCGAGCAGACCAAAGTCCAAACCAAATTAGAAACGGTGCGTATTGAAATGTTACGGACAGTGCCGGCAGCAATCCACCACTTGATTGAATCATACACCGAGCAACGTACCGATCTGGATCAACTATTCGTCCAGATGGAAAATTATCAACATCAGTTGGAACTAATCGGCGGGATTGATCCTGAAATCGTTCAAGAACACAGTAGCACCAAAGAACGCTTTGATTTTCTATCCACTCAGAATAAAGATTTGCGCAAAACCATTCACTCACTCGATACCATCATCGATCAACTGGATACCACTATTAAGCGGCAATTCAATAAATCATTTCAAGCCATCAATAAAAGTTTTGCGCATTATTTTACGTTGCTATTTGGCGGTGGCAAGGCGCATTTGGAGATGTTAATTGAACAACCAGAAGCGGCTGGCGCTGCGCCGTCGCCAGTGGCAATTGATGCAGCTAACACAGCCGCGGCTGCTGACATGGCAACGGCTGACGCCGGTTCACCGACCGCGGCCCTGCCGCCGCACTCTGACCACTCCCTCGGTAGGTTAAAAAAGAAACAACGCATCATTTCGGGCATTGATATTATCGCTCATCCGCCGGGGAAAAAGATGACCACCATTCAAGCCTTATCTGGCGGAGAAAAATCGCTGACGGCGATAGCTTTGATATGTGCGATCACCGCAGCCAATACCCCTCCGTTTATTGTGTTGGATGAAGTTGAAGCTGCGCTCGATGAAGCTAATTCGGAAAAATTTGCGGCGATTATTAAACACTTAGCAACCAAAACACAATTCATTATCATCACGCATAATCGGTCAACCATGCAACAAGCCGATGTGCTTTACGGCGTTTCGATGCAACGCGATGGTACTAGTAAAATTTTGTCGGTGAAGTTAACCGAAGCGGAAAAAATGCTGTCGTCTGCAAAATCGCCGTCAGCTATGCCGGTATAGTGATCTAAAAAACGAGATTAAGCGGCCTGCCGTACACATAAATAGTGGGCATTAGGTAGGAGTTGAAGTTGGTGGAACAGTTGATGAGGTAGGAGTGGTTACTAAAGCGTTTTGTTCAGCATGGGCGCAGGCGGCATAAACAATCACCAAAAACATTGTTTGAAAACTGCTAACCACAGAAGCCACTAGCAACCCAAAAATGCTAAAAATGGTTAAGCCCGGCATGGAACTGATAAATAACCAAACTGCTAAAGTTAACCAAACTTCCGTCCAAAGAATCATACCGAATACTCGCCAGCCTTGCCTTCTCACTAACTGAATACTTCGCCGCACCGCTTTAATTGGACCACATTTTTCCCAAACCAACACCGGCAACGCTAAACTCAAATAAATACCAACCACTATCCCCGGAACCACCAACAACAAAAAACCTAGTGCCGTCAATAACAATGTCAGACAACGCAGCACCACGGCGCGCGAATAAAACCGCACAGCATTGCCGAATAAATAAGGTACGTTAGTAAGTTGTTGATGATAAGTCTCCTGCAAAGCCCGCGCCAACATCACTTCAATAAAAACCATAATCAAACTACCACCGATATCCAAAACCATTAGCCACCAAAAATTCGGATTAACTACGACCTGCTGCACCCACTGGCTAAAAGCAACTTGTTCGGTAATGCCGAAATCCGTCGACCCAACCAGTGTCACCAGCACTTGCCAAGGCAGCGCGATCAATAAATTGCCCAATAATACCGCGTCAAAATGAAAAAGATATTGTCGCCAAGTGGTAAGAAGTAAATAACGATAGGTGGGAAAAGCCATATTGACAGGGTGTAGTATATCAGATATGATCTGAACGCTCTAATTTATTTCTTAAATTTTGTTATCATGCTCACGATTCGTTTAGCGCGCCACGGTCGCCGAAATCATCCCACCTTTCGCGTAGTTTTACAAGAAAAGGATTGGTCGCCAGCCTCAAAAGTGCTGGAGACGCTTGGTCATGTAAATACCTTAACCAATCCCCGCACCGTCAATCTAAAAACTGACCGAATCCAATATTGGCTAAGTCAAGGAGCGCAAACTTCTGCAACCATTCATAATTTATTGGTTGATGCTGGAGTGGTGAAGGGTGATAAACGACGAGTAGTATTCAGTAAAAAGGCAGTTTCAGGAAAAACGGAACAGCCGAGCGAGGCAACTCCAACTACTAATGCCGCGGAAGCAGTTACCGAAGCAACCACAGCCACCGCTACACCGGAACCAGCAGCTACGGCTGCTTAAAAAGCAGCTATTTCTGGGCTTGTTTGTATTGTTTGACAACTGATTACCCGATACTTTATACTTTCGATAACTAATTAGCCATTTAACAATTTATAAATAATATAACTGGTATGGAAAAAGACCAAGAATTTGTTGAATTCGTCGTCAAGGCGCTCGTGGATAACCCTCAAAGCGTGACCACGGAACGCAGTGTTGATGAAATGGGCGTATTGATTACGCTCAAAGTTGATCCCGCTGATCTCGGTCAAGTGATCGGCCGACAAGGTCAAACCGCTAAATCGCTGCGCACCTTACTGCGCGTGGTTGGTGCGAAACATCATGCTCGCGTCAACTTAAAGATTTATGAACCAGAGGGCATGCGTTCTCGGCCACGGCGTGAAGAACGTTCCGATTATAGCCAAACTAGCAGCGGTACTGCGGCTCAAGAAGAAGTTGATTTAAGCGCTGTTGATCTCAACATCTAACTTTACAACTTTACGTCAGTCAACTAACCCCGCACTACCAAGTGCGGGGTTTTTTAATCACATCGATCCCACATAAATTGAAACCAAGTACGATAACTTTCGGCCAGTTGGTGGTTGATCATTACATAAAC
>CAYMXY010000110.1:0-207 GCA_964394525.1 uncultured Gammaproteobacteria bacterium
AAACTTCGGTGGGTGACGATGAGTCGGAAGATTCCACTTTAGGAGATTTTATCGAAGATCAAAAAACGATGTCGCCGGATCGAGCCGCTTCGTTGCAATTATTGAAAGATCATGTGTTTGATATTATCCGCGACTTGCCGCCGCGCGAACAGAAAATTTTGGAAATGCGGTTTGGCTTAATTGATGGCGTGGCGCACACTCTGGAAG
>CAYMXY010000110.1:220-3453 GCA_964394525.1 uncultured Gammaproteobacteria bacterium
CCCGAGAACGCATTCGCCAAATCGAGGCCAAAGCGTTGGATAAAATTCAACAAAATGTCGGCATGCGCAAATTGCGTGATTATTAAGGTAATAGTTGATGCCGCGAGCCAAACGTCCAACCCGATCCATTTACGCCTTAGGAGGTTTGGCTTTACCGCCAGAAGCGAACGCTTACGGGTTAGCGCGTTACAGCCGGTCGGCTGAGTCAGCCAAAACTACCTTCAGCGAAATGGCGGAAAAGATGATTAAGGACAGCGCCGCTCGGCAGCGGTTTTTTGAGGTGTTCTATTTTCAGTATGGTCATGCTTCGATCGCTGATTTGGCGCATGTACCGATGGCGATTGAAAATGTTTCAATGGTGGCGGCGATGGAAATTGTTGATGAACCGCTGTGGGATGGGCAGGAACGGTCTACTCGTTATCAAAAATTTTCGGCTGAGGCGGTGCACTTACCCGCTCCACTATTACGACAAACGAGCTTACGTCGGCAGTATCAAACCAGCATTAAATATTTAATGGCCGAATATGCCAAGCAATTTCAGGAAACGCTAGCGGCGGTGCGAACGGCTAATGTTATTCCGCCAGATTATTCGGAATCGGCTTATAAAGCGGCCACGCGCGCTCGCGCTTTTGATATCACGCGTTATTTGTTGCCACTGGGTGCGTTAACCAGCGTTGGGCAATATACTTCGGGGCGCACTTTGGAAAAAATGATTTCACGGCTTTTTTCCAGCCAGTACAGCGAAGTGCGTGCCGTGGCGGAGGAATTGAAACGCGCTTGCCAAACACCGGCTTTTAATCCATTTAGTAAAGAAATTTCAGCGGCGTTGGCAGCTATCGGCAGCGCCGCCACCAAGACGCGCGTCCGGCGGTTGCGTTCCATTCTTAAAACGGCGGCACCACTGCCGACGTTAATTAAATATACCGCGCCGCAAGCCTATTTAATTGAAACGAGAAAGGATTTGCAACAGGCCGCGCGCGAACTGCTTCATGTTGGCAAAGTTGAATCGAACTACGATGTCAAAGCGTTTATCAGTCAACCTCCATTGGTGGAGGCGGTCGCCACGGCATTGTATTGGGTGACACATTATTCTTACCAGCAGATTTATCAGCAAGTGAGTAACTGGAGCGAGAAAAAATTGGCGTCGGTGTATGAGTTAGCTGTGCGGCGACGAGGTCAGCATGATGAATTGTTGCGCGCCCTCGACACGCATAGTATTACTTTTGATATTTTGATGGATGTCGGATCGTATCGCGATTTGCATCGTCATCGCCGCACCGTGCAAGTGGCGCAAGATTATACTTATCAACATGGCTACTCTTGGCATCCGGAATTAGAAAAATACGGTAATCTTTACGCCTATCAACAGGCGATGGACACGCAATTAGCGGTGTTGAAGAAATTGGCCAAACGTGAACCTGAAGCAGCGGTGTATGCCATGCCGATGGGGTTTAAGCGGCGCGCTCTCTTCAAAATGGGTTGGAATGAACTTGATTACATTGGCAAATTGCGCACCGGCGGCGGTCGTCATCAGTCTTATTGGAAGATGGCGTTACGGATGGTGGAGGAGGTAGCCAAATTAAGCCCGGCCATGGCCAAACATATTCCCACCAAACCGCTGGCAACAGACAGCGTATACGAACGGTAGAAATCGTAAGCTTAATCTTAATCTTGACGGTTTGTATAATATAAACTATACTTTAGATATGCAAGGTAAAAATAAACTATACTTTAGATTTACAGAAAAGAAAATAAACCAAATATTGCAGCGTGGCCGGTCAATCTTAATGCTTGGTCCACGTCAAGTCGGAAAGACAACTTTAGTACAGTCGGTACTTAAAGCAGTTAAACGTCCCATATTAGAGTATCCTTTGCAACATCCGGGTGTGCGCTTACGGCTAGAAGCCGATCCAGCTCGCTTAATTAGGGAAGTTGAAGCTGAACAAAAAAAGCCAATTGTTTTTGTGGATGAAGCACAAAAAATTCCAGATTTGTTTGATGCCGCTCAATATCTGATTGATCGGAAAATAGCCCAATTTATTTTTACCGGATCATCAGCTCGCAAATTACGCCGCAGTCAAGTCAATTTGTTGGCGGGGAGGATTGATCGTATTTATCTTGATCCTCTAATGTGGGGTGAGTTGGGTTTGATTCGTCAAAGTAAACTTTCGCCCCTAGTCTGTAAAAATGTAAATACCATGCCATATACCTTGGCAGACGTTTTGGTCTTTGGCACGCTGCCAGCAGTATGTCTATTGTCAAAAGCCGAACGAATTAACCTACTCCGTTCTTATACTGAAATTTATCTGGAAGAGGAAATTCGGGCGGAGGCTTTGAGCAGAAAAATAGGAGCTTTCGCCCGTTTTTTGGAATTAGCGGCCACTGAATCTGGAACTGCTCCAAACTTATTTAAACTCTCTCAAGAGTCAGGTGTTAGCCAGCCAGCTATTAAAGAATTTTATCGTATACTCGAAGATACTTTGATTGTTGAACGCCTTGATCCCTACATTAAAAATGCCCGCAAACGAATTTTATCTTCCGCCCGATACTATTTTTTTGATTTGGGTGTACGCAATGCCTTGGCTCGTTTGCCGTTAATGCCAGATTTAATTCAAGCCCAAAAAGGTGTCTTATTTGAGCACGCTGTTATTCTTGAACTACAACGAAGAATTCGGATGCTGAATAAGCCATACAAACTTTATTTCTGGCGCACTGCTGCCGGTGCAGAAGTTGATTGTGTTATTGATACAGGAACGGAATTGATTCCTATTGAAATAAAGAGTTCAACAACAGTTACTCTATCAGAAATACGAGGGCTAAAACAATTTCTGATTGATTATCAACCAAAAGCAAAGCGTGGCTTTGTTATTACTATGGGTACGGCCAAGGAAAAATTGACTGCCAATATCATGGCTTTGCCATGGGATAATGTGTAATTTGACAATTAGGCCTCGGATTCTTTAGAATCAAGCAGCCTTTACATTAAGAGGCTTTAGCTACATTCAGGAGTAGCTCAGCGGTAGAGCAGTGCGCTGTTAACGCATTGGTCGTGGGTTCAAATCCCACCTCCTGAGCCAGATAATTAATGTAATTTTAGTGAAGTGGGATTTGAAGGGTATCTGAAAAAGTGCCAGTTATGGTAGGATAAACAATGAGTTAATTTATTTATTCTACCCAACAACTATGAAGAAAAGTTTCATCATTTTTTTCGCAGCCGTCGCACTAGCATTATC
>CAYMXY010000111.1:0-3448 GCA_964394525.1 uncultured Gammaproteobacteria bacterium
GTAAAAAGGTAGTCGGGTCAAGCGGAAATAATCTGTCCAGCAGCAACGGTGTTAAGTCAGCAATAAATTTTTTTGATTCTTTGGTGTCGTCGTATTTACGCTCGGCTTGAATTTGCGTAACGCTATAAAAATTTTCGGCAGTGACGGTAGTGTTATATTCGGGCATATCAATTGGGCCGGTTTGCTGTAACATTTGAATGATGATGTCTGGAGTTAAAGTAATAACGCCGTCAACGGTTGAGCCGCCGCTTTTGCGATAGAACCACTGAATTTTTTGAGCCGAAGTTGGAAAATCCGGCCACCAGTTGGCGTCTTGCATTTGCCAGTGCGGATTAACCAAATGCATTGGCTGCGGCGAAATGACTTTGGTGGCTAACTGACCCTGCAAATCGTACGGCCCGCCTCCGGGAATTTGCATACTTTTCACCTGTCCACGATAAATATCTACGGCGGCAAAGCTGCCAATAAAACCGCCGGTAGCGCGCAATTCACGATTATTTTGAAACAACACCAAATACCGCTTCGGCTCGTCATGACCAAGAATTAGCAGTAAGGTTTCACTTAAAGACAACAAATCATTCATGCTTTGCGCGATTACTGGTACTACTTCTTTGGCCATGGCGATATCGGCGCGATAATCCGGCGGCACAGTGGCTAAATCAACTTCGGCTAAGGCCAACGCGGCTCGTTGTAAACGCGGCACCGCCGGACGAAAAGCTGAGTGAGCCGCCACTAACAAAGTTGTGCCGCTGGTTGTAATTGGTGAATCAGTTGCCGCGGTGGTTTGATCTAGTACGGCAAAAGCGGTGGCAATATCTGCCCCAGCAGCGGCCAGTTGTTCACCGGCCACCAAAATATTTTCGGCGCTGACAAATTGATTTCCTTTGCTCGGCAGCAAACGGACTAATGGCGATAAAGTCGCATTCACCTCTGTTAGTTGTTCGCGCGCAGAACGAAAATCACCAGCAGCGCCGCTAAAAGCCGCCACGGCCTGAGGAAATTCTAAATTGTTGCTGTATTGTGCGGCCGCTTGTAACTGGTTAGTGGCAATTTTTGAACTACTCTCCACATTGGCGCGCGTCACTTTAACCTGCTGAAAAATAGCCAACACACTAAACGGCAATATACAAACTATACCAAAGCAGGCAAAGGCCGCCACTGAATGCCACTGCTGGCGACGTGAAGATTTTGCCGGGTACTGACGTGACCGCCGACGCGTTAACCGAGCGTTCATCGGAATGGGTGCTGGCTCCGGTGTGACCTGAGTTGCTGATGAAACCGGCGCTGATGATTTATTTGAGACTGACGGTTTAGCTGGGGCTGTGTCATGGTGAACAACTGGCAAAGCGGCTTCAATCATAGCCGGTGTAGCTGGTGACAGCGCTGTACTGCTGGTTTTTTCCGGCTCATGTTCAACCGCCGCCTCAACGCTTGGTGCTTGTTTTAACTGACGCCGCCGCTGCCACCACTTTTTTTTCGCTGTCTGTTCAGTAGTAGGCAAAGCTTCCGTTAGTTGTCGCTGCAGCGCCACTTGCCGTAAATCAAGAATATTACCGCGCGGTACTCCTAACCGCTCAGCCGCGTCAGCGTGATTGTGATGTTGGGTTGGTTTTAAGTTCGGCGAATAACTTCTCATAAATGACTAAGGTTTCTTGCGCCAGTCGTTGCCAACTGTATAAACGTACTTGTCGTTGTCCGCGCAATATCATGGTTTTGCGTAAATTTTGATCGTCACGCAAACGTTTAAGTTGACATATTATACCAGAAACATCCTGATAATCAAAATACAAGGCGGCTTCGCCCAACACCTCGGGCAAACAGGAAGTGCGCGAGGCGATCACCGGCGTGCCGTAATACATGGCTTCCAACGGCGGCAGACCAAAGCCTTCATATTTTGACGGAAACAAATAAGCCAAAGCGCCATAATATAAAGCAGGTAAATCCTGATCCGGCACAAAACCTACAAACTGCACCACATCATCCACATTTTTCGCCCACGCTTGCTGATGCAAACGTAAATAAAAATAATCCTCTTTCCCTACACAGACCAAACGAAACCACAACTGATTAGCTTTTTTTAACGTCTGCATCATTTGCAATAGTGTTTCTAAATTTTTATGAGGATAGGCGTTGCCGACGTAAAGCACATACGGCTGGCTAGTTAGATGATAGCGTTCCAGCACAACGGCGACAGAGGCTTCATCAAGTTCCTGTGTCAATGGAAATGGGTCAACCGCTTCATAGGTAACGCTAACTCGGGCCGCTGGTAACTGAAAAAAATCACACAAATCCTGTTTGGAATAATTCGACACGGTAATAATGTGCCGTGCTCGGCGCGCTGCCTGACGGATGACTATATTATAAGCCAGTTGTTTGAGTTTATATTTCGTTGGCCCTAAAGTTGTGGCGCGTTCGGTTGGAAAACGGCTGATAATTAAATCGTGAATCGTTACCAAAAATGGGCCGCGGTAAAGTAATGGCACATTGAAATGCGGAAAATGAATGAAGTCAACCTGCTGCTTTTTAATTAAGCGTGGCATAAAGCACTGTTCTGAAAAAGAATACCAACGATAAGGCGCCGCTACTGCCGTAACGTTAGGCGGGGCGATTCTTTGCCAACGCCGCGCCACTGGCGCAGGCATAAACAGCACATATTGATTATTTTTATCAATAGTTAAAAGATGTTCAATCAGTTTTTGAGTATAACGCCCAAGCCCTTTCGATTGTTCACCGCCATAAAAGCGAGCGTCTATACCAATTTTCATATTGCCAAGTATATCATATTAACTAGCGGCAACCTGTCGTAATACATTCCAAGTAGCTTTAGCGGTGGTATCCCATTGCCACTGGCGCACATCGGCTGCGTTAAAATTATTTGGTTGTCGGCGCGGATAACGATCAAATAATTCTAATAGCGTTACCATATCTTGCTCGCGATATGGATTAACGTACCAAGCGGCTTTACCCAACACAGTTGGTAACGCGCCGGCCCGCGCCGCTACTACCGGCGTCCCGCAGGCAACAGCTTCCAACGCCGGAAATCCGAATCCTTCATAAATACTTGGATAAAATAAAGCAGCCGCTCGTTCTAAGGCATACGTTTTTTGACCCGCGGCAACATAGCCATAATAATACACATCGTTGGCGCAGCGCAGACGTTTCAAAAGTTGCTGCGACTTCCAGCCGGCCGCTCCAAGAATTACCAACTGCAAACTACTGTCTTGATGACTGCAGCGATATTGTTCAAAGGCATTAAGCAAACTAGCAATGTTTTTACGCGGTTCCAACGTGCCAATCGCCACCACAAAATGTAGCGGCAACTTAGGCAAAATTTCAGCTTTAACCAAGGCGGACGCGCCCGATGGTATCACTGCAATTCTTTCCGTCGGCAAATCTAAATATTGCTGCAGCGCCAAAGCCGTGGCAGAAGATACGGCCAGCAAACGCC
>CAYMXY010000112.1:0-3243 GCA_964394525.1 uncultured Gammaproteobacteria bacterium
GATCGCCCATCACACAAAGATTGCGCCGCGCTTGCGCCAATAAATTAATTAATTCTAGTTGTTGCCGATCCACGTCTTGAAACTCATCTACTAAAATATACTGCCACTGCGCCTGTAACTGCCGTAAATAATCCGGTCGCGCGCGTAGTAATGCTAAACAATCATTTAATAATAAATCAAACGCAGTCGGATCATTGTCAGCTACCTTATAATCCGGCTGCGCGCCGCGAATTAATTGCAACGCCAAAGCGTGAATCGTTGTGGTCGTCATTTTTTGCCTCAGTCGTTGACGCAATTCCGCCGCCGCCTTTCTGGTGAATGAAATTGCTAAAATTTGTTCTGGCGCTACCAGTTGGTGTTCAATCAAATACCTTATTCTTCCTACTAAAGTGGCGGTTTTTCCAGTACCCGGACCCGCCACAATCAGCATCGGCCCTAGCGGCGCGCTGATAGCCGCTTGTTGCCGTTCATTGTACTGCATAACTAGTTTATTCCGCGATTGGTATTTCGGTGATGGGTTGACCGACTGTTGAATCGCTGGTGGTTGGTTCTGGTGGTTTTGTCCAATCCGTTTTTACCAAAGTTGTTCGTGTGCCAGAGAGAAGATAAACTGTCGGATCGCTAATTTTTCTCCCGTACCAAGTGCGGGCGGCCGCGCCAGCTTTGCCTACTTCAACGTCGGCTACGGTTGCACCGTTAGCCAGCACAGTAATTCGTATTTTTTCGGCATCAGTTAGACCATAGTCCGATACATTTGTGTTATTGGTTGAAACCGTTGCCTGAATCTGAGCGTTATTAAGAGTATTGAGAAGACTTTCAATGGCTACATCATCGGCCGGCGCGGTGGTTGCATTTAGAACCAACCAAGCGTCGCCTTGCTTTTGCAAAGTAGTGGTGGTTTCGCCTTGAACAATACTTAAATCGGTTACAGCGGCTGTATCAAAGGTGATAAAATCTTTTGTCTGTTGTTGCTGCTCGCTAGCCTGCTTTTGCGCATACCAACGCCACCCAGCCAATCCGGCCAAAAGAAAAAAAATGACAGCGGCAATAATGGTGGTAGAATTTATTTTTTCTTTAGGCATAACGTTGTTTGGCTAACTGATCGCGCCGTCGTCGCACCATGAAACTAACGGTGGCAAGTACCAGCACGATCACCACGCCGGAAAAGATATTAGTATATTTAATGGTTACTTTTTGAGAATCGCTTAACACTTTCATGGGACGATTAACCGCCTGCCGTGAACGGATACTAGCTAAAGTTGTGTCTTGCGATAACAAATCAACTACATTAACCACCAACAAAACATTTTCTTTGGCTCCTTCAATAAAATCGTCAACCACGAATTGAGCATTACTCACCACCACTAACTGGCCTTGGGCAGTTTCGCCAAGATATTGGCTGCTATCCGCCTCTTCCGGCAAAGCATCCGCTGAGTAAGCGCTCTTCATTTTCCCGCGTAACCACACCGCCACCGGATAAGATTTCATTTGATCGGCCGCTGGTTCAAATAATTGGTCAGGATTAAGAGTAACGATATCGGTGTAAGCATAAGATTGCTCGCTGGTGGAAGCTAAGGTTGTGGCAGTAACTCCTTCAGCCGGCGCCAAGGTAATTGAACTTGGCCACGGCAAAGTGAGTGCCTGCAATTTGGCCGTAGCAGCTGTGTCTTGAGCAAAGCCCTCGCCGGTTATCTGCGGCCATAAAGCATACGGCCGGTAAACCGTAAACAAGCCGCCGCCAAATGGAACTGTGGCTGAAGACGCGAAATCCGCCACCAAATCACTATTGACCGTAACACCGTAGCTGCTTAACAAGGTATCCAGTTTTGAAGCATTGGCCGTCGCTTGCAAAAATTGAGTATTAACCACTTGTCCATCATACAAAACCAGCAAATTATTGCCGCGCATCAAATATTGATCAATGGCATAACGTTCTTTATTGGTAAACTCAGCCGTTGGGCCGGCAATAACCAAAGTTTTTGCTGTGGTGGTGGCTAAATCATCTATCGTTACCGGCGTTACGGTATATTGTTGACTGAGATATTGCTGAACGGCGTTAGCGCTGACCACTTGATGATCGCTTAACCAAGCCACTTCGGGCACCGTCTCGCGCGATAATTTATAAATGGCCGCGCTGACATCATATTCAAAATTGGCCGTGTCGGAAATTACCGGAATGGTTTCATAATCCGCGCCATGAATAATTGCCAAACCGGCATAACCGGTTGAAACGGCGAAGCTCTCCTGTTCCATTACATTAAATTGAATTTCTGGAATGCCGTAACTTTGCAGTTCCGCTTGAGCATCAGGATCCTCTTTGGGATCAATCGCCTGAACAATTACTTTGCCCTTGCCAGCTTGTTTGTATTCCGCCAGCACATCAGCCACATCTTGCCGCACCGCCAACAAATCTTGCGGCACTTCGCTGGAAAAAAACAGTTTCAACGTTACCGGATCAGCCAACTGCTGCACCATAGTTTTTGAAGCGTCGGCCAGCGTGTATTGTTTTTCTTCAGTCAAATCGAGCCGCAGGCTAACGCCAGTTAAAACAATGTTGACCAAAATAATACTGCCAATTACCAATAGTCCGCGCGTGCTGCGTTGCACCGAAACGTGCCGCTGCCGCAACACCAAAATATTCAAATACAAACAAATCGCTGCCAACGACAAATAATAAACCACGTCGCGCAAATCAATTACTCCTTTGGCCAAATTGGTAAAATGAGTTTGAGTGGAAAGCAGATATAATATTCTGGACAATAAACTAACGCCGCCTACAAAACTAGGCAAACCGATCACCAACAGAATAAAAGCCACCACAATGGTAAACAAAAAAGCCACAATTTGATTCTTTGTTAGCGCTGACAATAACTGACCAAGCGCTAAATAACTAGCGCCCAGCAATATGGCGCCGATATACGAACCAATCACCGGGCCAAGATCAAGTTTTCCCAGTTGCGCCAAAGTAATCGGCAACGGCAACGAACACAATAACGTCACCAATAAAAACGTAACCGCGGCGCAAAACTTGGCCAACACCGCCTGCACATCCGACAACGGCAACGTCAGCAAAGTTTCAATCGTGCCCTGTTTCTTTTCTTCGCTCCATAAACGCATGGCCAAAGCCGGCAGTAGAAAAAGAAAAAACCATGGCAATAAGGAAAAAAAACTGCGCATGCTCACTTGATTGATTAAAAAAGCATTCTGCCAAAACAGCCACGACAGCACCACAATAAATACCAC
>CAYMXY010000113.1:0-1336 GCA_964394525.1 uncultured Gammaproteobacteria bacterium
CTTGCGCCGCAGCTAAACCTGCCGCCGTATCAAGTTGCCAGGCGTGCAGCTTGGCAAAATAATCCGCTTCCGAATAAGGCTCATTAAAAATATAGTACGATTTATTTCGCAAATTGGTGCAACCAAAACAAAACGAGCAACCACGACAGTCGTATAAAAATAAACAGTCATGACAATTTTCCGAATTCTGCACAAAAGCGCAATTGTACAATTTTTCGGAATTTATGCACTCCAGGCATAATTCACTATTACCCACTACCAATAAATCCCCACTCTTGCGCGCAATAAGCTATTTTTTCTCCACCCCACGAAGCGAACACTAAATAGCAATCTTTCAATTCACCAACATGATTACAGTAAGCGGAGTTGGTGCATTTACTATTGAACACCGCCGGCTGCGGCGTGCGGCGATATAATTCAATAAATTGCTGAAAAAAAGTTTTATTCCAATTATAGGCGACGCCGTAAGTTTGCGCTTCCCAGTTGTCTTGCCACCAAACGTCACGATCCCACACCGTTAATCCGCTGTCTGGAGCGAAAATGGTAATAATTTCTTTTCCGGTTTTAGCGCAATTACTTTTGTAAAGGCTGCGTTCATTGCGCCAAGCCATCCGCCGTTGCATCCGACAACGCCAACACCAAGTTGGCGGCGGTACCGCTATTTTTTCGTAAAACTCAACATCACGTTTAGCAATGGTAAATAGTTGATGACAATGATTGCAGATCATGCCACTACTATATAGTATTAGTTGATTGTGATACAATAGTGGCCATGTCCGAATCCAAAATTGATAAACATCGCCACCGCCACGGCCGACCGGTAATTGATACAGACATTACCGACCCTTTTATTGGTCAACGAGCCGAAGAAGTGCAAAGACAATTGTTTGATGAAGTCACACAACGCTGGCAAGAATCTCAGCAATTTGGAGAGCAAGATCAATTATCCGGAATTATTTTGTTGATGTTAATGGCAAAATATGGCCCGAAGATGGAAGCCGGCGACTTAGCTGTTGCTAAACGTTATCTTGATTTCTTAGAAAGGGATGTTAGTGTAGACAGTTTAACTGGAGCTTACAACCGCCGACAATATAATCGCGATTTGGAACAATTATTTGCCGAGTTCGAACATGAACGCGCGGCTGGCGAGCCATCAGCGCCATGCACTATTGTGGTAATTGACATTGATAATTTTAAAAATATCAATAGCCAAGGCGGCTTGTCATTCGGCGATGCGGTACTGCGCGAATTAATTCCTTGCATCAGAGCGGAAGTGCGCCGCGTAACTGATGAATTTTATCGTTATGGCGGTGAAGAATTTGTCTTGGTTTTACAA
>CAYMXY010000113.1:1412-3152 GCA_964394525.1 uncultured Gammaproteobacteria bacterium
CATTAAATCATGTAAATGATTCAGACAGAGAAAGACTTAAAGCAGCTCTTGGAAAAATTACTGTAAGTATTGGTGCACATGAGCGAACGGCTGAAGAAACTAGTGCTGAAGAAGTATTTGAAAGAGCTGATGCAGCTATGTATGATGCAAAAAATACAGGGCGTAATAAGGTTGTTGTTTATTCTCCAGCGCTTACTAAAAGAAGACCATCCGCCACTATGGCATCGGAATTTTCTGGCAAATTAGAGCTTAACGACTTAGTGGCACAAGCTGGTCAAATAAATTTGGATAAACAACGAACACCTGAAATCATCATTAATGAATATGCCGCGGCGCTCGGGCCAATTCCTAGAACAAGCACTGGCGAACGCGGTAATTATTTTCCAGTTGACCCAGCCCAAGGGTTAAAAATGATCTTCACTCGGTCAGCGATAATTGAAGAAATGACTCAACGAGGTGACTTGAGCGATTTACAAAATTTCGATGCGGCTTTACATTCTTTACAAGAATTAGCCTTGGTTGATCAACTGACGCAATTACCAAATCGAGCGGCATTTGATCGTGCACTAGAACGCGAGCTGGCTAGATCTAGACGTTACTTAAGCCAACGTGGTTTAATGGTTTTAGATATTGATCATTTCAAAAAACTCAATGATAATTTGGGGCACCAGATTGGTGATTTAGCTTTACATGCCTTTGGCACAGCCTTGCGGCGGATTGTTCCTAAAGAATTTTTTGTCGGACGCATCGGCGGTGAAGAATTTGTTGTACTCATGCCGGCAAATGATCAGTCAGCTTTCACCGCTATGGCCGAAACCATTCGGCAACGCGTGGCCAGCGAAGTTGCATCATTAATCATTAAACTATTTGCCAGAAAAGGGTTGTCGCAAAACCTTGATCGAGATAAACTAACAGTTAGCATGGGGTTGGCCATCGCGCCGGTTCAATTTACGTCTTCAGCCGCATCATCAACCACAGCCTTGACACCAAGTCATCTATTGCGACACAATGTCCCCACGACCTTATCGCCAACTGAATTAAAAAGTCGAGCAGACGCAGCTCTGGCTTTAGCGAAAACTGGCCGCCCCGACCAATTAACTAACACTCCCACTAACGATCCCGCGGGGTCAGGACGTAATCGTTGGGTATTATACAATGAATAAATGAATAACAGTCCGACAGGTTTTTACGCTTTAGGATTAGCGCCCAGATTGCTGCAAGCGCTCGATCAATTAAAATTTACCACACCTACCCCAATTCAAAAAAACGCTATTCCGGTTGGCTTGCAAGGGCAGGACTTAATCGGCATCGCTCAAACTGGCACCGGCAAAACGTTGGTTTTTGGTTTAACCATGATCCAGCGGTTGGCGCAAATCGGCGGCCGCGGTTTGGTGGTTGTTCCGACGCGCGAATTAGCTTTGCAAGTGGAAGAATCAATTTTATCGGTTAGCCGAGGCATCCGCATAAATACGGCCGTGTTGATTGGCGGAGCGTCCATGGGACAACAAATCCAACGCTTACGCCAGAAGCCGCACATTATTATTGCCACTCCCGGACGCCTAATTGATCATCTTCAACAAAAAACTGTTCACCTCAATGATGTTTCAATATTGGTGCTGGATGAAGCGGATCGCATGCTGGACATGGGATTTCAGCCGCAGATCAAACAAATTTTAGCGGCGCTACCGGCAAAAAGACAAACCATGTTATTCTCCGCCACCATGCCGGCAGAAATAGCTA
>CAYMXY010000114.1:0-418 GCA_964394525.1 uncultured Gammaproteobacteria bacterium
GAAATTTTCCGAGGTGAACCAACCATGCATTACGCCAATCTAACTTGGTCACCAGATGGCAGTGAGCTGGCGTTTACGGCCAACACTTCTCGGCTGATCACTATCACTACCGAGGGAGCTGAAATTTATAATCGCCTGAGCGTGCCGGACAGCCAGTTGCAATATGTTACTTGGCTCGACCGCGAACATTTTGGCGCTGTCCTAACCAGCACCGACACTGCACCGGCGCCATTGCCGCCGCGAGTGGTGGTGCTTGATCGGGTTGGCTCGGTGATTGAAGATCATGCAGTGCTGAACAAAGTTGGTATACCGCGAGTTATCTGGTCGGCTGATACCTCTGAATTTTTATTTGCCGATCCGTGGCGCTCAGTTTTTGTGATTCATGATCGTTATGATGTTTTGCGTTTATCCGTCAAAC
>CAYMXY010000114.1:428-3113 GCA_964394525.1 uncultured Gammaproteobacteria bacterium
AATTTGGCCGTTGGGTTGGACTGGTGGTCAAAAATTCAGCTCAACACTTACATCGGGCACTACGGAAACCGCTGGTGTTGGGGGTGTTGACGGTGTTGGCGGCGTCAATCCTACCGGTACTGAAACGCCAACTTTCACCGTTACCGCCGACGACTGGGATCGCTATAACAATATTACGCGCAACATTGTTTTGCAATTCAATATTGATTTAACGTCTTATCGGTTTGCCACTTCAGACACCGGCTTCGATATCGCTGTCACCTTTTTACCAGAGCAAACCGAACCAGAAATGATTGCCATGCAAATTGTGCTGCAAATATTTGCGATCATTCCAAGTGTACCAACCATCACCTTGCAAACGACGCTGCCCAACACAGGCGAAGCGCTAATTTTGTCGGATATCAGCCGCGATCAGGCGGCAGCGCTGGCGCAACGTTTCACTCGTAAAACGATCGAACAATTGTTTGTAGTCAACAAAAATAATCCCATCGGCCGACGGGCCATCAAGCCAGACATGCCTAATTTTCATTTTATCGGCGATCTGGTTTATTCAAATTTCGGCGAATATAATCCGGCGCCGGCGCTATCAGCTTTGGATGCCGCCAGTGGCGCTAATCAATGGTACGCCAATGATGAAATCTTCTTCCTCTATCCATCAACCTACCAAATTAAAAACTTGACCGAAGATACCTGGTTACTTTATAGCGGCGAAACCACCTTTGCTTCAGCGACGGTTTGGTCTGATTTTGGAATTACGATCAAGCGTTACACCGCGCCCGGCATTACTTTGGAACAATGGCTAACAGTAAATCGGCCGGATAGTGTAATTGAAGATGTTGGCTTGCCCGTTTTTGCGCCGCTGATAGGTAAACACATAAACACCGGCAACCAATATAATGATGAATATGTCTTGCAAGGCAATGCGGCAATTTATGTGGTGCGAGTGGAACGCACCGCTGGGCTAACGGGAGCAGACAAAGAAACTTTGCAAGGTTTAATTGAATCGTTTACCGATTTATATGCCTTTCAGCGTCCATAAAGAATTCAGTTTTGCCGCTGCTCATTGGTTAACCGATTATCATGGTGAGTGCGAACGCTTGCACGGTCATAATTATCGGCTGGTGGTCACCGTGTCTGGGCCGCTGCGCAGCGACGGCTTGGTGATTGATTTTGTTGAATTGAAACAAGTGGTGCGGTCTGCTGTGATTGAACCGTTGGATCATTCCAATTTGAATGATCGCTTCAAAAACCCCAGTTGTGAATTGGTGGCGCAATGGATTTGGCGCACACTGAAACCATTATTGCCGGATTTAAGCGCCGTGCAGTTGTTTGAAACTGATCAGTCGTCTGTTACTTATTCTGAATAATGCAGCATGGCCGTTGCTTATCTGCTGCTTGGTAGTAACATTGAACCGGAACGACATTTAAACGCAGCCGCTCAAGCGCTAACGGCGCTTGGCGTAATTACTAAACAATCCTCCCTCTATCACACCGAACCTCTGGGCATCGCTAAACAGGATTGGTTTCTTAATCAAGTAGTCGTTCTGCAAACAAACCTGACTCCGCCGGCGCTACTGCAACGCTTAAAAATGTTGGAAAAAATACTTGGTCGTCAAACTCGCCACCCGCTTTCTCCGCGTGAAATTGATTTAGACATCCTCTTGTATAATTCAGTAGTGCTTGATAGTGTATCGTTGCACATTCCGCATTTAGGTTTACCAAAACGTCGCTTCGCGCTGGTGCCATTGACTGAAGTGGCGGCTGATGCCATTGACCCTAGATCTGGAAAACTAATTTATCAATTATTAGCCGACTGCAGCGATCATTTGTCTGTAATAATAAATATGACTTACGCCTTTGAGCGCAGTTCTAGGAAGCAGCGAGCACCTTTCCCTTGCCTTATTGAAACATAAGGTGAGGGAGGGGCGGAGCTGCTGACAACGAAATGCGCCAAAGGAGAAAGTCATAAAATATGAATCAAATTAAACTAAAAAAATTGATAACTGCACTACTTACGGAAATTGATCCTCAGCCGCGGCGTGAAGGTTTGGTGCACACGCCCACGCGCGTGGCGCACAGTTTTGAAAAATTATTTTCTGGTTACGCGGCCAATCCGGCGAATAATCTTACCTTTTTTGACAGCGAACAGTATGATGAAATGATCACTTGTAAAGAGATTGATTTTTATTCCACTTGCGAGCATCATCTGCTCCCATTTTACGGTAAGGCACATATCGGTTATATCCCAAACAAAAAAATTATTGGCTTATCGAAGTTGCCGCGCGTGGTTGAAATATTTGCCAGACGTTTACAAAATCAGGAGCGCTTAACCGCTCAAATTACAACATTTTTGGACAAAGCCTTAGCGGCCAAAGGCATTGGGGTAATGTTGACTGCCACGCATTTATGTATGCAGGCGCGTGGCGTGGAAAAACAAAATACCGTTGTCATCACTTCTTCTTTTCGAGGTTTATTCAAAACTAATCTCAATACGCGCAATGAATTTTTGAAGATCATCAATGGCGGCGGCTGATGGTTACCAGTTTGAGTTGATTAATCCGCGCACTACCATCAGCGGTGAAAAGCTGCTGGAAATATTTACGTCGTGGGATGAAGTGCAGCGCTGGTGGCGGCGACGGCGGAAAAACCGCGATGAAGTGTTGATTGGTTATATCGGTTATGAAC
>CAYMXY010000115.1:0-3104 GCA_964394525.1 uncultured Gammaproteobacteria bacterium
AAGGTGGATCGGGTGCAAAGGGTTAAGTTAAGTTGCTAAGGTCGCTGGTTGTTCTTCGGCTGTTTGAGCTAACTCGTATTCCGGCGGCGTTACCAATTCCATACCCGGCCGTTCAGTTACGTTCGCCCTTTCATCGGCGGTCAAATCTTCGGGGCTAAATACTCCGGGCAATTCTTTAGCTAAGCGTAATTGTCGTCCTCGGACAATGCCCATCAACCCGCGCGTGGTAATAGCCGCCAACTTGGGATGACGCAATAAAAATTGGCCAGTGCCAAACAGTGGACGATACACCTTAGCCGGTACCTTCAGCACGCGCATTAAAGCGGCCGTTCGAGTTATCAATTTAGCAGACATTAATCCAGTTTTTCCGGCTTTAGCCAATTTAGTGGCTACGGCGCCATAACCGGTCATGTCAACCGCTAAGAAAACGGCTCCTTCTGCGCCGTGTAAAAACCGTTTCCAGCCGGTTAAGGTTTCACCACCTAATGTTCTACCAACCGTTGCTTCCACCAACATTTTGGCTGGCCCAACCACCGGAACAAAATCCGCCGCGCTGCAAGCAAATTTATAAAGTTTACTTTTAGCTGCCGGATCTTTCTCGGCTATGGCTGCAGACAAATTATCTTTTACTTCCTGATACATCGCCTGCGCTTCGGGCGGCAAATCTTTCACCCCAGCTTGTTCCATCTTGGAAAAAGTGTCGCGCGCAATGGCAGCAGCCTTATTGGTATCACCGTTAGCCAACGCTTCACCGGCATCGTTGATGGCTTGCCGCATTTCTTGTTTCATTTTAGCAGTAGCTTCTAGTACGCGCGCTTCAGCGGCTTTTGGATCGATCGAAGTTCCGGCAAACGGATTTTCATCAGGTGAAAATTTAGTCTCATTAGGTAATGGTCCTTGCTCACTTTCTTCAGCAGCCATGGCAGCATTTAATTCACCCTCGCTGATTGGTGTAGTGCGTTCATGTAAACCATCAGCTATAGCTTCAGCAGTTTGATCAAATACAACCGTAGCTTCTCCCGGCTCACCGTTCGGTTGTGGTTCAAAGGCTGCGTCGTAACCAGCATTAACATCATCCGCGCTCAATGGCCGCGGCGTGATTTCTTTTTCTGCCATCCCCGTGTTTTTGTCAGGGCGAGGTTGATAGGCTGTTGTTTCGTTTATCATGTCTATAAAATATCATAAAATATAGAAAAAGTCAAATTTTGAAGCGGAAATTTTTGACGCGAAAATTTGAAAAGTGTATACTATAAATATATAAATTTTAATTTTGGAGGTATGAACAAAAACATAATTCGTTTAGGAGGAATGTTAGTTGCAGCTTTAGCGGCGGTTGGTTTTTTTCGGCCGCAAGCTGGTTTAGCCGAATCAGTTTATGGCGCACTTTATTACGCTGCAAATTTGGTGGCGGCAGAGGATAATGGTTTTAATAAGGAGTCAGTCATTATGTACTACCCCGGCGAAGATGGATTTATTGCGGCGACCACTAATCAACCTGTCACCGGCACGCCCGGCCTAAGTGAATGGTGGGTATCTGATAAACTCGGCACCTCTTGGGAACGGTCAGACGACAATCCATTAGAAACTTATGGCTGCGTTCAGGTTGGTCGGCATTCGGTAGAACAATATAATGGTGATTTTTATTTTGGAGCCAGTTGTTCCTCTCAGGGAAATAATAACCGAGCCATGCTTTTTAAGTTGACCGGTAAAAATTCGGTGGAACTGATTTATACGCATGAACCCGGTTCCAGTCCAGAGGTAAGTGTTGGTGAAGATGTGCCACCGATTGATCAACCCATTGAGGAACCCGGTCAAGGACCCGGCGAACAGGTTGGAGCCGACAGTCAATTTCCTACGGCGGCAGTGGTGAATGATAAACTATATATGTTTTATAATGGAGGTTTTGTGGAATATGATGGTACCACTATTCAAGATTTAACTACTGCCACTAACCAGCCGGAAGGTGTGCCATTAGAGGCCTCCGGTACTGATAATGGTAATATTTATTTAGCGTTCACCAGCGGCGAAGTAATGGCCTTTGACGGTTCCACCTACACCACTATTGGCGATAACTACCTAGAGGAAGGCGAAGTCTTCAGCGGCGGAATTCCGTCAATTGATGTTTTTAACGGCACTGTTTATGTTGGCAACCAGGCATCTACAATTGGTGATGAAGAACAGCTTGAACCACTTGGCGTTAAAGCCACCGAAGGTGCCAAACTATTCAAATATGATCCGGATGATAGTGATGCAGACAGTAAAATTTGGGAAGTGCTCACTACACTTGGTTCCGACGACTCTATCATTAACAAAATGCAGCCAAGCACCGTTGATGGTTCAAATTATTTGGCATTCTTCACTGCTAATGGCAATACCGGCACCAACATTTTTGCGGTTGATGAAAAAGACAACATTATCACCATGGTTGAATCTGGTTTAGGTGGAGAGGATCCGGCTAACAACACTGAAGTAGTAAGTATTTCCAACCGTAAAGTGACCGACAATGACCTGAAAAAAACAGTGCTTATTTTTGGCACTCAAAATAGCACTGATCAAACCAAAATTTTCGTTCTGAACATTGATGAAGATTTAGCCTTTACGCCATTGGCTGATAATGTGTTATCTGCGCCAGTGGAAGAGCCTGTCGATGAGGAATTAACGGTAAAGGGGGGTGGAGTAAGCGCCGTCAAAAAGGCCACTACCGCCAAAGGGGAAGTGTTTAAGTTAGAAGTGCCAAAGAGTCAGGTGCAAGTGGGTGATGTTTACACGCTGTATGTGAATGGCAAGAAAGTTTATCGAGTGAAGGCCAAAACCAAAGCAGCTTTAACTTTAAAATACACCGGCGCAAGCAAACTGTCGGTTGGAAAAACATTCAGAGTCAAAGTTGGTCGGCGCGCGGCTTATGGCAAAGGCGATGGTCAATTAGTGTCGGATAATACTATTGTTGGTGATACGCTCAAGGTGACAGTCAAAAAATAGAAACAGACCTGTCGTAAGAAGAGCATTATTTTCAAGGACTGCAGATTTTAACACATCAGCCGATCTTTCCAGCGAGGGGACTCTCGCAGTCCCGCTGGGCTTGGTCCTCACCATGAGGTGAGGCC
>CAYMXY010000116.1:0-3035 GCA_964394525.1 uncultured Gammaproteobacteria bacterium
AATTCAATGTCGGTATCGGCAAACGGCGCAAAAATTGTAACGTCAATGAAATAATTGTCTTGCACCGATTGCAGTTCAGTTAAAGTTTCTTGTTCCAGCGCATCGGCTGCACCGGCGAAACTTTCTGGCAATTCAATTTCAATGCCGTTAGCTGCTGCTTCACCCACCGTCAATAATTCCTGCTGAAATGCCAAGGCCTGTTCGGCTGAAGCAAATTCAATCACCGTCACTTCAGCCACATGATCCGGTTTATCATCGAAAACAAACTGATTCATCCCGCCACTAACAAACCCGTCAATCGCTTCACGTTCCAAATCTTGAGTCGTTCCTAACCATTCTTCACCGGTTACCGCCACTGTGCCAAGCAGCGAGGCATTATTCATCGTGATCGGCAAAAGATCAATCGCTGTATTACTGGGCAATTCCGTTGTTGGAGCCGCCAGAAAATCAACTAATTTTTGGTATTGCTTTTCCACTAATGGCGTGGCTGCTGCTAACAGGCGAGCTTGAATGTCAACTTCTTCATCAAAGGCCGAACCAGTGTCCATTACTTCAACTTTCACGCTATATGGGCCGTATGTAAACCGGTAAATCAAATACGCCGGGTCCGACGGTCCGCCGAAATACAATAATGGATCATCATAACCAATAAAAGTTTTATCCCCAAAGTCTTTCCCGTCAATTAAAGGAAAATCGGAAATTAAACGTTCGGCGTCTGCTTGAGCGGCTTCAGCCGATGGATATTTGGTAATGGCATTGGTGATTGCCATTCTGCCGTCGGCGCGTTCATACCATTGGCGTCCAACAAAAAAAGTGTAATTGGTTAAATAATCCTTGTCGAGCTGATCATTTAATTCAACGATAGCCGGCCGGATATTAGTTATGGTGTCAACATCATTTACATCTTCAACCGTCAACAAAGCTAAACCTAACATTGATTGAGTAATTCCGTCATCGCTGACAACATTGTTGGTGTTGGCTTGGTTAACGACGGGTGTGTTGGTTGTTCCGTTGTTATCGTCACTGCTTGTTAAAGACGCTTCAAACTTTACGCAACCAAAACCTAACAGAGTTAACATTACACCCAGAGCGAGCGTGGCTGTTAGGCGAGTGCGCGAACGGATATTTGATTGCATAAATTTTGTTTTATGATTTAATTCTAAATAATAGTATAGCGTGCTGGCAAAAAGGTCGTCAACTCGTAAATTCACTCTTTTTTCGGTAAACATGAATCAGTTCGCGGCCACACGCCACCGTATGATGTGCTAACGCTGAATTTTCCGGTAATGCAAACATATAAGTGATAATCACGCTGTCCGGCTTGCATTCAGCCAATAATTTTGGCAATAATCGTTTGGCGAAATCAGGGACCCACCAACCAACAATTACATCGTAAGGCTGTAAGGAATGCGCGAACATATCACCCAAAATCCAGGTTGGTTTGTTTCGCCACCAGCGGCTTCGCCAGCGCGCCAACCGCAACACGGTAGCATTATAATCAATCCCAACCAGCTTAGCTGCCGGATGCGATTTCGCAATCGGCGCCAGCAGCGATCCGGTGCCACAGCCTAAATCTATTATTCGGCGAGCTGTCGCCAATTCCGGCAGGCGAGCTATCATTTTGGCCGCACGTTGGTTAATCGGCACATAAGGTAACGGCTGCCTTGAAAAAAAAATAAGAGGCACCAACCGCACCATTATAATTAACAGGTATACCAGCAATAAAAGATGAATGGCTAAATATATTCCAATCGCCAAAGAATTCATCGCTAGCGTCTGATCCAATTATTAATTCCGTAAGTGTTGGCCAGCTTGGCCACTTTCAAATTGGCGTTGGTGACGTCGTAATAACTGATTACCGGTAAACCATCCGCTCCAATCGCCATGGCAGTATAGGTTCCAACATTACCAGTTGAATCAAGCGCTACCGCTGTCATGGCGCTAGTACAATTAATGGTTCTACATTTTACAATTCTTAGATCTTGATTAGTTTCATCACGATAACTTGCTAAAGGCAATCCATCTGAAGGGACAACAACAGAAATATATTGACCAGCATTAACTCCACTATCAACAACATTAATGGACTGGTTGCAAGGACTTAGGCTAGAACATTTCGCCACTCGTGGTAACTGTCCACCAGCATCATAATAACCTATTACCGGCAGCCCATCGCTGCCAAGAGTGATTGATGAATAAGCAGCGGTTTCAGGAGTATCAAGCGGAATGTTCTCATAACTGTTGGTTGCGCAAGTGGCGTTGGAACATTTCATATATGTCATAAAAGTAAATACACCTTCAGCATAATAACTAATTACCGGCAGCCCATCTGGAGCCAGCGTAATTGAGCTATAACGACCAACATCATCATCTGATGTTTGGGCGGTAGTTAAAGTGTTACCCGAAGAACATGCCGCATTGCCGCACTTGGCTACTTTCAAATCAGTGTTAGTAACATCATAATAGCTGACTACTGGAAAGCCGTCGGTACCTATGGTAATGGCAGTGTATTGGCCAACGTTGCCGCCAGTATCTACGCTGGTAGTGGTATTGCCTGAAGAACAAGCGGAGTTGCCGCACTTTATTACCTTCAAATCGGCATTAGTAACGTCGTAATAGCTGATTACCGGAAAGCCGTCGGTGCTTATGGTAATGGCAGTGTATTGGCCAACGTTGCCGCCGGTGTCTACGCTGGTAGTAGTGTTGCTGGAAGAGCAGGCGGCGTTACCACATTTCGTGATTTTTAAGTCAGCATTGGTAACATCATAATAGCTGACTACCGGAAAGCCGTCGGTGCCTATGGTAATGGCAGTGTATTGGCCAATATCGCCAGTAGAATCAACGGCGGTAAGAGTGACGCTAGCTGGAAATTGAGGCAAAATTGGTAAAGTAATTGTATTAGTTGCTAATGTTAAATTGTTAAACGTAGCTACACCGCTCACCGTTAAATTTCCAGTCATGGTATCACCAGTAGTATTAACATAAGTGGAAGCATAACCGTCACTGGGCAGATCGGCACTTTCAACATCTCCGGT
>CAYMXY010000117.1:0-1145 GCA_964394525.1 uncultured Gammaproteobacteria bacterium
GGCTGGTGTGCCTTGTTCGGCATGGTACGACAGGTTGTTTCTTTTATTATAGTCTTGCTACTAATTGTTCATGCAACAGGCCATTAGAACAAACAATATCAGTTTGCTCTGGTTTCCATGGAGCGCCGTTAAAATTAGTTACGCGGCCGCCAGCTTCTTCAATCAATAAAACACCGGCCGCTACGTCCCATGGGTCAATCGCCATTGTTACATAGGCGTCGGCTCGGCCGCTGGCCACCCAAGCGCATTCCAACGCCGCCGAACCAAGTTTGCGAAAATCTTTCACTTGATCGTAATAATTCTGAACCAGTTTTTCAAAAGCGATAGCGCGATCTTCCAGTCCGCCATCACAACTTACCAAGTACGCCTCGGCCAAAGTGGCGGTAGTTGATACCGCCAGCCGCTGTGGTAATGATGATTGCTTTTGACAAAAAGCACCTCGCCCGCGCCGGGCGCTGAACCGTTCACCGAGCAGTGGCGCTTCAACCACCGCCATCTCTAATCTTTCATCAACCATCACTGCCAACGAAATCGCCACAAACGGATTATGCGTAGAAAAATTCACACTACCGTCAATTGGGTCTATTATCCAGCGCACTTGGCTGGTTATCCCATTATCAACTCGGCCAACCACGCCGCTTTCTTCAGTCAGAATGGCGTGTTCCGGATAACGCTGTTGAATGCGATCAATTAACCATTGATCCATGGTTCTATCTTCAGCCAGATGCATCTGTTTGGGTGAGGTGCGCAACTTGGCTGGTTTAATCGTGGCCGCTAGAAATGCCTCACGCAATACCGTGCCAGCCTCGGCCGCTAACTGAAGAATAAATTGTTCCAGTTCATCAAGATATTTTTCGCTTGTCATCATATATAAATAATATCACATTATTAGGACTTCCGCCTTTGAGCGCAGTTCCTACATTATTGAAAAATCGCCTCAATTAACATATACTTCCAAAGATGCGGCAACTTGATCGCACAGAAATTCAAGATCA
Source organism: uncultured Gammaproteobacteria bacterium (assembly GCA_964394525.1). Lineage (GTDB taxonomy): Bacteria > Patescibacteriota > Patescibacteriia > UBA9570 > UBA9570 > CAYMXY01. Next base: position 996 of record CAYMXY010000117.1, read on the forward strand.
ACTACAAGCGCAAGGCATTGACCCGCAACATATTCAATCCCTGCACGTGCAGTTGCAACAAGGCGTGCTTGATCACGGCGCTTTTGTGCTGCCCAAACAACGTCTGTGCGCCCCTCAACCCACCGACCTCTTGTGGCCGGAACAATTAAA
>CAYMXY010000117.1:1155-2929 GCA_964394525.1 uncultured Gammaproteobacteria bacterium
GCTCTGGCTGCAGCCGGCCAAAACCTGCTGCAACACGACCGGCTGCTTCTTTTTTGGTTAAGCGGCGGCGCCGCCACTCGCTATTTTGATCATAGCAAAATTACTAAATCGGAGATGGCTCGTTATGGTAAGGTACTCAAAGGCTTGGGTGATACCATGTCTTATCTACCCAAAGGCGTGACTCCGGTAATTAACGGCATGAGTTATTTGGAATTAAAAATTCGCAATCTGTTGTTGGTAACCAAGCGCTTACACCTGAAACAGCACCCACCGGTTGTCATTATGACCAGTTTTTTGACGGATGAACAAACTCGAGCGCATTTATCGGTGCTGTTGCAAAAATATCGCGCACTAAACGCCAGTCGTTTTCACTTTGTAGTGCAGCAACCAAGCATTCCGCGCTTCACCAAAGTAGCGGACCTAAAAGAAATCGATTTATTTGTTGACCGGGGTGGTCGGCTGTCGTTTGCGCCTTGCGGTCATGGCGACTTTGTTCATTTATTGCAGGACTATTTCAAAACTACCCCGCTACCTAAAGTGGAATATATGTTATTCGCGAATGTAGATAATTTGGCGGCCACTTTGGAACCATGGCTGCTTGGTCTGCATGCGCAGGGTCAAGTTGGTCGCTCTGTAGAATTGGTGGAAAAAGAACCGGGCGATCAAGGTGGTTTGCCGTGTTTTGTGGATGATCAATTAGTTATTCTTGAACAAATGAAATTTCCCGCTGGCTGGCCCACCAATAAAATTCCATGGTTCAACACTAATACGTTTTGGTTCACTCTAAAAGATTTATTGCGCTTTGATCAGGATTTACCGTTGGTGTTAGCGGAAAAAACCATCGCTGAAGGCGATGTGATTCAATTTGAACGCTTTGCCTGTGATGTGAATTTGCCTTCACAATATATTGTGTTGCCGCGCTGGCAGCGCTTTTGGCCAGTGAAACGCTATGTGGATTTATTAATTTATCAAGATGCCAAAGCCAACGCCAAACTTCATCAGGCGTTTAATCAGTTGCTGAAGGCTGCTTACGACATTACATAATTACAATCTACTTGCGCTTATATTTGCAAAAAACAAAAAAACTTGGTAGAGTCAAACTATGAAACGCACCATGCTCGGCCTAGCCGGCCTGCTGGTTATGGTTATTGTCAGCGGCGCTGTTTGTCGCGCTACTGACCAGCCGCCCAAGTCCTTCACACTGGACTACTGGACGGTATTCACCGATGACGACAATATTAAATCTGTTATTGAGGCGTTTGAAAGTAAGTATCCCTATATTAGTTTTTCTATTCGGCAGTTTCAGTTGGATGAATATGAGGATCAACTAATTGAGGCTTGGGCAGAAGGCCGCGGGCCTGATATTTTTTCTTTGCCCAATAGCCACATCGGCGCTTTTACAGATTTAATCGAACCGGCGCCAACCACTGTTAAAATAAAATCTGTCACCACCACAAAGTCCTTCGGCCAAAAACAAACAGTGGTGACCGATGAAAGCATTCGCACTACCAGCGCGCGGCAAGTCTCGGCCTTGTTCCCGCAAACGGTTTATGATGACATCGTCAAACGTAATCCATCTGCCACAGCCGAAGAGGACGGTCCGGCTGAACAAATTTACGGTTTACCAATGAGTTTTGACAGCTTGGTGTTATATTACAATAAAGACTTACTGGATCGCGCTAATTTGCCATTACCGGCCGCCACTTGGGATGATTTTGTTGAACAGGTTCCACAGTTAACTTTGAAAGACGTGGATAATAACATTATCCAGTCA
>CAYMXY010000118.1:0-495 GCA_964394525.1 uncultured Gammaproteobacteria bacterium
CGCGTAAACCGCGCAGTACCTAAATCAGTAAATTAGTGAAGCGTTTTTCTTCTTCCGGCGTGCGCCAAGTAAGCACCAGTTTTTGTTTTAACGCCGCCGCCTGTGCGGTATATTCATCTCGCCTAACTACCGCCGGAAACGTTTCAGCATGACGCGCAATTTCCGCTTGATCAGTTTCGGTAAAATGAGCCGGCCCACGGGTAGCTTCTAGCGAAGGTCCGGTAGTAATATCTGCCGGCAATGGCCCTTTGGCCATAGTCGCGTTAACCGGCAATACCGCCGGCCGCGGCATTAAATCGTAAAGCTCGCCCGAAGTGTAGCCGCCGGATTCAACCAGCAAATCTGCGTAGTTTTTCACAAAATTGAAATATTGGTCTTTAGTTTTTGGATCATCCAGATATACTTTACCATAAATAATTTTGCCCGTCTTGCCGCCCTTATCCACTTCAATATCAACTTCTTCTTCAATGCCAAACTGATTCCAGGAAGATAAGC
>CAYMXY010000118.1:591-2345 GCA_964394525.1 uncultured Gammaproteobacteria bacterium
ACCCGAAACAGCAATTTTAATTTTTCTTTATCTGCTTCTGGCAACTGTTTAGCGTTGGTGTTACGATCAAAAAAGGCCAAAAACCGATTTTCCACGAATTCGTCGCTGCTCATGTATTCAATATATTCACTGAACCAATTTTTGATTGTGCCCGGCACTTGCCTCACTTGACGGAAAAACGGCGCGGTAGTTAATTCTTCTTCATTAGTGGTTAAGGCTTCGTTAAGTTGTTTTTTGAAAGCGTCGCGATCATCAGATCGCGGAATGTTTAGCAGGCGCTGCCGCAGCCGTTCGGTTAAATAATCTTTGGTCACATTGGTATCTTCGTGTGAAATGCCATAGCGTTCCTGCAACCCAAATAAATCGTTGATATGTTCGTGAAACAAACTTAAAGTATCTTGCGCACGAGTGTGAACCGGCAGAGTTATCCAAAGCGCATCAGTCAAGAGTTGTGCAAGAGTGGCGGCGCGGTCTGGATATTCTGCGGCAAAGGTTGGATGTAACGGATACCACTGTTCCATAAAGGCCAGATGTTTCTCCAGCCGCGTCATTTCCCCATGGATCAAATCATCTTGAATCGCCTCTACTACACCGCTAAAAATAGCGTTATTTGTTAAATCTACGGCCATTAATTGTTCTTTGGGGTATTTCATATTAGGCGGCTTGTCTAGTTTCCTTTATAGTTTTTTCTATGATGCCTTGTGATACGCTGTAAAAGTCTTCCTCCTTACGCGCTTTGGAAGTAGTATAATCTCTCCATCTATTCAATGTCACATTAGCCTGATTAGCTTGTTCTGAACCCGCTCCAAACATAGCATCAATAGTATCTCGTAATGTTTTTTCGTAACGGCCGCCATATTTTGAAAAAATATGTTCCCCCATATTGTTATTTAACATTCCTTTACCCGCGGCATCAGTTAATTTAGGCAAAGATTGCACCAACAGTTGCATCATGGCTGGGTCTGGGCGCCATTCTTGGTCTCCTTGTTCGTTAAGGAAGTAATCACCCAACGCCAACCGGTTGCCATTGCGGGCAATATTATTCATACCGGCTTTTCCAGCTTCAATATTTTTGCGTACTAACCGCTCATCTTCTGAACGCCATTTGTACTTACCATTTTCTTGCGTCACGGCTTCAGCAAATGCCCAATGATTAATATGTTTAGCGGATTTAGACGCTTCATTCATCGCCGCCATTACCATCTGTTCATCTACATGCAATGTTTTAACAAAATAATCTGTCATTTGTTTCATACCCTCAACACTCTGCGGCATTTTTTTACCGGTAACCTTCTCCATCGCATCAAACAGTTCGTTCAAGTGCCCTTTAGTGGCGGAATGGGTTAATACGCCCAACGCACCAATACCGTCGTTTTCTCTAATTTTTGCGGCAAATGTTTCTTTTAACACATCTTCATTTTCTTCATCGCCATATTTTTTACGTTCTTCGGCTAAAGCTATTTCTTGAGTTTGAGCAGCTTCATAATCCACAACCGGTCCCCATTTTTCTTGAATATCTTTTTCTAAATCCTTAGCATTTGTTTGCGCCTCAATCATGTTATCACGTTTAAGCGCGGTTTGATTGTCGATATGTTTATTGAGTTCATCTTGGTTAGAAAATACTCTCACTCGGTTGAGGTCATTTAATTTATTACCTAAATTAGTTAGCCGATTACTTTTGGCGTCTCGTAAACGGTTACCCAAATCGCCTGCACCCCCAAGTTTAATGTCAAAATTACCTTCTGCTTTTAAGG
>CAYMXY010000118.1:2355-2878 GCA_964394525.1 uncultured Gammaproteobacteria bacterium
CTTTTCTAACATCTTTTTCTTTACTTTTCTCCTTTTCTAAATCAGTTTTTAATTGCCCAACAATCTCACGCGCTTGCGAATCTTCAGCCATATTCCAATTTTGGCCATTATCCGTAGCAGCGCTACTATTTACACCATTAATATCACTTATTAGTTCTGTTTTTTTATGATTTTGTTCGGTTACCGTCATCGCGCCATCGGCAACTTTTTTTCTCTCTTTTTTATAGTCATTTTCTGCATCAGCAGCTAGTTCGCGTAAACCTGCCGACCCAACGCGTAGCCATGCTTTTCCATGGATGTTTGCCAAAAAGCATTCCTGGTTTTCCCAGCACCGGTGTGTATTGTTCGTAAGCAAAATCTGCCGCGCCCAGCCAGCCTCTAACAAATCCGCCGCGTTGGGCCGCCGAAAAAGCCCTACCGTAACCAACGGTTTCGCGGCGGCGCCTGATGTCGTCGCGTTTATGTTTAATTTTTTCCCATTGACGGGAGACGTTCAAATCTAAACCAGTGCGAGCGTATATAC
>CAYMXY010000119.1:0-2872 GCA_964394525.1 uncultured Gammaproteobacteria bacterium
TTCCACTTCGCCGCCGAAATCGGCGTGACCGGGTGTGTCGATAATATTTATTTTAGTATCGCCCCATTGCACCGCGGCGTTTTTAGAGAAGATGGTAATGCCGCGTTCGCGCTCTAGTTCGTTGCTGTCCATAATAAGTTCTGTGCCCACCAGTTCTTTAGTGAGTTTGGTTTGTGATTGACGCAATAAAGCATCTACCAAGGTAGTTTTACCATGGTCAACGTGAGCAATAATGGCGACGTTGCGAATGTTTATCATAAAGCGGGTGGAGTGTAGCGGTTTAACGACATTGCGTCAACTTTTTATATTAACCGCATGTAAAATTGAAAGGCGCGATACGGTACTCGTCCGCACGCGCCCCTTCCTCCTTGATGTCCGTTTTTCTTCAGTCCCGACCAGCTTCCTGCTGCGCCCTGACTGATTCGATCTTGTCCTTCAGAAGCTGGTTGCTCGGATCCAGCTCCAGTGCCGCCATGTAGAATTGTAGCGCCCCATCCAAGTTGCCATTGTAGTCTTCCTGAATACCCAGCGCTTCCAGTTCGACTGCCCTCTGGCGTGCCGTCTGCTGGCCAGATCCAGCCCTACACGCGTCCGAGTACCCGGTGAGGGCGTCGTCCTTTCCCATGATGGACCTCCATACCGTTGGTGTCTAAGCAGCTTAATCATTAGCAACTACCTTGTCAACAAACTTGGCCATCACCAAACTGTGCGCTATACTTTTCACTATGGTTATTCAAAAATCGGTTTACGGTACTACTAAATGTGTTGAAACCAATCCGGCAAACATTGCCGCTGCGTTACCAATTGCCTCGGGTGGACGTTCAATCACTTGGCTAGACGTGCAAGGAAAAATCTCGACTGCCGAATTGCAGCCGCTGGTGGAAGCATTGCAGCTTCACCCATTAGTAGCCGAAGATATTGTGGCGCACGGACAGCGACCAAAAGTGGTTTATTTTGAACAGTATTTGTTTATCCAATTAAAAATGTTGCACCCGGTTACTGGTGAGCGCGCTTTTGCCAGTGAGCAGCTAAGTTTTATTCTCGGTCCAAATTATTTAATTTCTTTTCAGAATAGTCGGTTTGGAGATACTTTTGCACCGGTGCATCAAACTTTGCGCACCGGTAAAGGATTGATTCAAAGTCAGGGGGTGGATTATTTGTTTTATGAGTTGATCAACGTGGTGGTAGACAGTTATTTTGGTGTTTTGGAAAAACTGGATGAAAAAGTGGATCGGTTTGAAGAAGCCATAGTCAAACAAGCGCAACCGGTGGCTGTGACACAACTTCATCGGCTGCGTCGCGATCTGGCTTATTTGCGAAAATCAGTTTGGCCGACGCGCGAAGTAATTGGCAGTTTAGAGCGGGGGAGCAGTCCTTTAATTAGCCAGTCGGCAGTGGTATATTTTCGTGATATCTACGATCACACCATTCAAATTATCGATACCATCGAAACGCTGCGCGATATTCTTTCCGGACAAATTGAAGTTTATTTATCAACGGTGAGTAATCGCTTGAACGGTATCATTAAAGTTCTCACCATCATTACTACTTTATTTATGCCGTTAACTTTGGTGACTGGAATTTTTGGGATGAATTTTACATATTTACCTTTGCTTGATTCGCCGGCCGGACCACTATTGGTGGTAGCTTTTATGGTAGGAATAATTGTGATGATGTTTACCGCTTTCCGCTGGCGGAAGTGGATTTAATCATCGGGCGGCCGTAGGAAAACAGCAAAATACATTGGGTCAAAGGTAGAGGCATCTGGCCACTGGCGGCGTTCGGTTACCAACCGCGCTTCCGGATGACGTTTCAAAAAATCAGCCACCACACCTTCATTTTCTTCGCGGTTTACGGCACAAGTGGCGTATACCAGCCGCCCAGTTGGTTTAAGCGCTAACCATAAACCGTTGATCAGCGCAATTTGACGTTGTTTAAGTTGACGAATCCGCGCCGGTGTCCATTGCGCCAGATATTTTGGACTGGTGTAAACGTGTTTTCTGAACTGCATGGAGCGTCGAGTAAAATTTTATCAAACGACTGTGGAGCGTGTTTAAAAATGGTAGCGGCTGGTTTTTGCCAAACAACGGCTGTTACGCAGCCGTAGTCCGTTAAGACTTGTCGTAAACGCTGACTGCGAGCGCGCGAACTATCGTTCACCACAAATTCACCTTGTCCACGCAGCAGGTTATAAATTAGCAGTGCTTTTCCGCCCGGCGCGGCGCAGGCATCTAACACACGATCACCGGGTTGTGGATTCAGCGCCAAAACCGGCAACACTGACGCTGGATTCAACGGATAAATAATGTGTTCAGCTACGCCGGGCAGGGGAGTACCTAAAGAAATTGTCGGCGGCCAAAGCAGCGCCCAAGGATATTGCGGCCAGGTACGCCACGGCAAATGGTGTTTTTCCCAAAGAGCGTGCAGTTGGCCTTCGGCCCTAGCCTGAAAACAGAGCACTGGTTCATGTTGGGTGGTCAAATTGCGCAAAAAATCTTGATAACCAGCCGCGTCCGGAAAAAATTTTTGATAATATTGGTCAAAATCTTGTTTCATTGTATAATGATTATATCATGCGTTATCGTTTAGCGATTCTTACCAGTCAAATAAATCAACCCACCATTGCCGCAATGTTAAAGGCAGCAGTAGCGGCAGCACGGCGGCATAAGGTAGAGATTATTTCAATTACGTCCACGATCGGTTGTTTAGATATGCCGGTAATTGCCCAAGTCCTGCTTAAGAAAAAAAAGGTTGATGCTTTAGTGGTAATCGGTGCTGTGGCGCAAGGTGAAACTAAACACGATCAGTTAGTGGTAAATACCATGACTGCCGCTTTGGTGAAGTTATCGTTGCAAATGCGCAAACCAGTAGC
>CAYMXY010000120.1:0-2811 GCA_964394525.1 uncultured Gammaproteobacteria bacterium
GGTTGAAAAAAAAGTTGGCAGTAAAGTTGTCGGCGGTTCAATCAACCAGTTGGGACAAATAAAATTCAAGGCGGAAAAAGTGGGAGCGGATACGGCCTTAGCGCAAATAATTAAACTAGTGGAAACGGCGCAAAACTCAAAAGCGCCCGGGCAACGGCTGGCGGACAAGGCTGCTTCATGGCTGATAGTGTTGGCGGTAGGTTCGGGCGTGACAACTTTTTTGGTTTGGTATTTTTGGGGTGATGTCGCTTTAATTACGGCTTTGACTTTTGCGGTTTCCGTGGTGGTGATTGCCTGTCCAGACGCTTTAGGGTTAGCCACGCCTACAGCCGTGGCGGTGGGAACAGGTATTGGCGCTAAACATAACATCTTGATTAAAGACGCGGCCACGCTGGAGAATGTTTCTAAACTTAATGCAATAGTATTAGACAAAACCGGAACTTTAACCGAGGGTAAACCAAAAGTCACCGATGTGGTAGCATTTAATAGGTTTACTGAGAACGAAGTTCTGCTCTATACCGCCAGTTTGGAAGCCGGCTCCAACCATCCTTTGGCAAAAGCAATTATCGAAGAAGCCAAACGCCGAAACATTAATCAATTAGAAACTATCGAGCAATTTGAATCAATCGCCGGCCACGGCCTTAAGGCCATCATGAAAGGTAAAGCAGTGCTAGTCGGTAAAGAAAAACTGTTGCTTGATAAAAAAATTTCCAGCGAAACTGGCCGGTCGACGCTAGATAGCTTAGCGGCTGAAGGTAAGACATTAAGTTTGCTGGCGATTGATAATAAGTTAGCTGGTGTGGTGGCAGCGGCCGACACTATCAAACCATCAGCTAAAAAAGCTATTGACGCGCTAAAAAAATTCAACATTACCACAGCCATGATTACCGGCGATCACCTGCAAGTGGCTGAAACGGTTGGCCGTGAGCTGGGCATTGATCGAATCTTTGCTGAGGTTTTGCCAGAAGATAAAGCCAACTACGTAAAAAAACTTCAAGCTGAAGGCCGGTTTGTGGCAATGGTGGGCGACGGCATCAACGATGCTCCGGCATTGGCGCAGGCCAATATCGGCATTGCCATTGGCGCGGGCACCGATGTGGCTATTGAAACCGGCAACGTGGTGTTAATGAAATCCGACCCTTACGATATCGTGGCCGCCATTCGCTTAAGTAAGGCCACCGTTACCAAAATGAAACAAAATCTTTTTTGGGCAGCGATTTACAATATTCTGGCCATTCCAGTGGCCGCCGGAGTATTTTATAATTCGTTTGGAATTTTCCTTCGTCCAGAATTTTCTGCGTTGCTGATGTCTGCCTCTTCAATTATTGTGGCCACAAATGCTGTTTTGTTAAAACGGGTTGAATCAAAATTACCAGCCTAAAACGTAGGCAAATATCAACGGCGCCACAATCGAAGCATCGGACTCAATGACAAAACTGGGAGTATCTACGCTAATCTTTCCCCAAGTAATTTTTTCGTTTGGAACTGCTCCGCTGTATGAACCATAAGAGGTAGTGCTATCTGAAATCTGACAAAAATAATTCCACAATTTACAATCTTGCCCTAGATCAAGTTGAGATAATGGCACCAGACAAATTGGAAAATCTCCGGCAATTCCGCCGCCAATTTGGAAAAAACCAAAATCGCTGTTTTTGGTTTGCTCAAGATACCAATCAATCAACCCAGACATTTGCTCCCAACCAGCTTTAACAATGGTTGGATCCTTGATACCAGCATGCTCTTTACCGATAAAACGACCTCGGATCAATGCCGTAAAGACATTTCCTAAAGTGGAATCTTCCCAGCCCGGCGTCCAAATTGGTATATTTTTTTCGCAGGCCGCCACTACCCATGAATCCTTAGGATCAATTTCGTAATATTCTTTTATCATCCCTTCACGAATAACCTGATAAAAATACTCATAAGGAAAATAACGCTTTTTCTCTTGATCGGCGCGCTGCCAGACTTTCAGCATTTGTTTTTCAATGCGTCGCATGGCCTCTTCTTCAGGAATGCAGGTATCGGTGACGCGACTTAATCTCTCATTCATCAGCGCTACTTCATCGGCTTTCGATAAATACCGATATTGCGGGACGCGTCGATAATGACTGTGCGCCACTAAATTGAAAATATCTTCTTCAAGGTTGGCTCCGGTGGTGGAAATGCCATGAATTTTGTTTTGTCGAATCATTTCTGCGAGTGAAATACCCAATTCTCCGGTGCTCATGGCGCCAGCCATCGCTAAAAACATTTTGCCGCCGTTAGTTAGATGTTTGACGTAGGCTTCAGCCGCGTCTGCTACCACCGCCGCATTAAAGTGGCGATAGTGATGTTTGATGAAATTTTTAATGTATGATTCCATATTTAAGATTGTATGATTTGTTGATAATACTGTCAATACATTTTATACTAAAAGTCGATGGCGTTTATTATCATCTACACCACTCATAAAAATATGGCGGCTGCCAAAAAAATGGCAACTGTATTATTGCGTAAAAAACTAATCGCTTGCGCCAATTTTTTTCCGATCAACAGCGCTTATTGGTGGCACGACAAACTAGTGCAAACCAAAGAGGTAGTTGCACTGCTAAAAACGCAAACTCGGCTTTGGCCAAAAGTTCAATCAACCATACTGGCAATCCATCCTTACACCACACCTGACATTACTAAAATACCAGTCACCGCCAACCGGTCTTACGAAGATTGGGTAAAACGGTCAACTAATAGAGTTTAATTTTCACACCAGCCGACTTTCCGCTCGGGGCACGCAGTTCGCCTGCTCCAGCGGCAGGCGACCGCTCCCTCTCGTCC
>CAYMXY010000121.1:0-1437 GCA_964394525.1 uncultured Gammaproteobacteria bacterium
GCAATAAACTTTTACGTTCTTTAATGGCCGCTTCGGCGCCGGCGTCAATTATTACCGATCCAAAATTATTACGAGCCGATAAAAACCACCGAATTTTAGCTTGCTCGGAACGGCTAGGCACCACTGGCGGCATAAAAATGGTGCCCGGCGGCGTTTCATCAACCAGCAGGGGATAAGTGGATAAATTCAGACCATTGGCAATAACCGTGGCGATGCCGGCATACCAGGCCAAGCGCGCCGCCTCTACTTTGGCGTACATACCGCCAATGCCGGTAGCGCTGGCTTGTGTATCTATCAGGCGCAATAATACATCAGGATCTTTGACGGTAGCAAAACGTTTAGCGGTCGGATCGGTGATGGGATTCTTATCGAACACCCCATCGGTATCCGTCAACAAAATTAGCCGATCAGCATCCAGCGCAATCGCCACTACAGCAGCTAAGCCATCGTTGCCGCCGGATGATAATTCCAAAGTGGTGATAACGTCGTTGCCATTAACAATCGGCACGATCCCTTCTTCCAACATATGTTTGAAAACGGCTGTGGTATTGTAGTAGCGATTCAATTCTGAAAAAGTATTGCGGGTTAACAAGGCTTGACCAATAACCAAATTCACTTTGCCAAACGCTTCAATTAACGCATTAATCAAATATGGCTGGCCAACGGCGGCGTACAACTGACGTCGCGCCAGCATGGTGTATTTACTTTTTACCTCGGGCGTCAATTGGACATGTTGTTTGCCGGCAGTGGCCGCTCCCGAGCAAACGATGATTATGTCGTTTCCTAGATGTTTAAGCTTGGCGAGTTGGTCAACTATTTGGTTAATCCATGGCTGATTAAGCGTTTTGGTGCCGTGAGTTAACACATTTGAACCCAATTTAATGACAATGCGCATATTAGCTAGCTTACGAATAGATTGACGCATTGTCAACAATTAACTAGACTGAAAAACTATGTTAGTTGCTCATGCACCATTGGCATATTTACTAGCGCTAGGTTTGCGTCGTTATTGGCAGCCGATAGCGGCTAAGACGAAACGACGTATTTGGTGGTGGTACGCGACTGCCATAGTCGGTGGCTTATTACCAGATGTTGATCTATTTTATTATTATTTAGTGGACGCGTCGGTGTCGCACCGGATGCAGCCAACTCACAGTTTTGTTTTTTATGGTGTTTTGTTGGTGATCGGTTTTGGTTTGAGTAAGTGGCGGCGCAGCGCGGCTTTGGGTTGGGGAGTGTTGTTGTTTGCCGGCGGCAGCGTCAGCCATATTTTGGCAGACATGTATGTTGGTATGGTGATGGGGTTAGCGCCATTCAGTAATAAAGTTTTTGGGCTGATGTCTTGGTCGTTGGTGGCCGATAGCTGGTTTAATCGTTATAACTTCATTATAAATTATTTTACTGAATCTGTTATTTGGGTGGCGGCCGTGTTAGTTT
>CAYMXY010000121.1:1536-2684 GCA_964394525.1 uncultured Gammaproteobacteria bacterium
CCATGTTTTTCGGCCGAACGGTGTTTATTATTATTCAGACGCGGATGATGATGGAATTGTGGCGCTGCAAGATCGTGATAGCGACGGCGATGGTTTAGTGAATGTGATTGATGAAGACATAGACAACGATGGCCAAGATAACAGCGTTGATTTTTATGAAGAAACTTTTTCGGCGCAAGCCGCGTTGTACGATTATACCAATGGTGCATTTGTTGAAATTCCATTGCGGATTGGTTTTGTCAACGCGCCGGTGTTGATTGAGCGATTGTATGGCAATGTTGGTATTTTTTTCAGTACCGAACTGGCGCATGATTATCAGCAACAACCGGCTGGTTATATTCTAGAACCAACCAATGATCGGTTTGCCGATTTGCCGCAGAATTGGAAAACGTGGCTGGCGCATAACAACAAACTATTACCCGGCATCGCGCCGCTACAAGAATTTGATATATTATTTTTTAACTCAGGGCATGTGGCTGTTTTTGTTCGTCAAGACGGCGTTGATAGTGTACTCGAGGCTGATGCCAGTCATTTGTTGTCTGCCACTGTACCATTGTCGATTGTTAGTGAGCGCGAGGGGGGAATAAGTGCCATCGGTCGGCCGCTTCCTAAGCCAAAAGCTAAACAATATTAGCAGAGATGACTAGTTATTATCACCTAACGCGCTGGCCGCGTATTATTCCAGAACTGTTCACTTTCAAATTATTTGAGCAATTTCCAGAAGTGTATCACGGCATTAGCACGCGGCAGTCGGAGAAGACACAGCCAAACGCCATTGGTTTGAATCAAGTGCATGGTACAAAATTCGTGCGCTTAAGCGAGGTAATTGGCCAGCCACAGCCAGCGGCAGCGGATGCTATAATTGTTGATCAGCCGAACGCAACTATTCGTATTGGTACCTCAGATTGCGTACCGATGATTATTTATGAACCGCCGCGGCGGCAAGGCGCGGTGCTACATGCCGGCCTGCGCGGCACCAGTCAGGAAATTTTAACACGGTTGCTTCAAGAATTTACGCCGCAGCGTTGTTGGCTTGGTATTGGCCCAGCAATTGGTCCAGAATGCTATAACAAAATTGATTTGCAATTGGAAAATTTACTTCAGGCGCAGCAAGCCGGAGTACCATTAAACCAAATTGAAATTATGCC
>CAYMXY010000122.1:0-317 GCA_964394525.1 uncultured Gammaproteobacteria bacterium
TGACGTCTTCTTCCTTTACTGGTTGGGTGAGGGAGTTGTTGCCGATGATGGTGCGAGCCATTACCAAATTCGGCAAGATTGCGCCTAACAACAAAAAACCAACAATCAAACGAAATCGGCAGAGCATCATCGTCGCGTCCAATAATCAATCATAAATGGGCTGGATCCTTTAATTATTTTCAAATCGGCGTTCGTGACATCATAATACCCAATAATCGGTAAACCATCATTAGCTATCGTGATCGCTGTATATTGGCCAACATTGCCGCTGGAATCAATCGTGTTAGCTTGTACCGTCGCACAACTAGCCGTTAGAC
>CAYMXY010000122.1:327-2527 GCA_964394525.1 uncultured Gammaproteobacteria bacterium
TCACTATTTTTAGATCTTGATTAGTCACATCATAATAACTTACAATCGCAAAGCTATCTAGCGCCAAAGTGATACTGGAATATTGGCCAACATCTCCAGTAGAATCTACTGCCGTAATAGTTGATGCAGAACAATTAGCATTGGAGCAATCAACCACCCGTAAATTAGCGTTGGTCACATCATAATGACTAATCATTGGAAATCCATCGGGCGCAATCGCCACTGCGGTAAATTGACCAACGTTATTAGTTGAATCAACGTTGGTTGCCGTTGAGGCGGAACAAGTGGCATTGGTGCAGCGCAAGGTGCGTAAATTTCCATTGGTATTGTCGTAAAAACTAATGAACGGATAACCATCGGTGCCAAGAGCGATTGAGGAATATAGACCAACGTCGTTGGTTGAATCTGCGGCAGTTAAAGTATTACTCAAAGAACAAGCGGCATCACCGCATTTTGCCACTTTCAAATTGCCGTTGGTAACATCATAATAGCTAACTACCGGAAAGCCGTCGGTGCTGATGGTGATAGCAGTGTACTGGCCAACATTACCTGATGTGTCAACGCTAGTTGTAGTATTACCGGAAGAACACGCCGCGTTACCGCACTTAGTTACTTTTAGGTCGGCGTTGGTAACATCGTAATAACTGATTACCGGAAAACCATCGGTGCCCGCGATGACCGAGGAATATTGTCCCACATCACCAGTTGAATCCACCGTCACTGCGCTCGACGATGAACATGAAATAGTTGTACATTTCGCTAATTTTAAATCGGCGTTGGTGGTGTCGTAATAACTAATCACCGCCAAACCATCACTAACCAAAGTAATTGAGGTATAAGCGCCAACATTTCCTGACGAGTCGATGGTAGTTTTGGTATTAGCGATTGGTACTTGATTTAAAACATTCAGCAAGCGAGGTTGCGCATTCACCACCACGCTGCTTAGATCGCCGGCCCCACTCACCGTTAAATTTCCAGTCATGGTATCACCGGTAGTGTTAACATAAGTGGAAACATAACCGTCACTGGGCAGATCGGCACTTTCAACATCTCCGGCCTGAATGGCGTTGCTGGCTAATTCACTGGCGCCAATGGCATCGGTGGCCACAGCAGCGGCCGTAACGGCGTCACTGGCAATTTCATCGGTGCTAACAGCGCTGCTGGCAATATCGCTGGTGGTGATAGTGTTGTCGGTTATTTCGTTGCTGTCTATGCTGGTGCCGAGGGTGGCGGTGATGGTGGAACCGGAAATGGTAATGCCGGTGCCGGCGGTGTAGGTAGTGCCGCCGGTACCGCTTGAAGCAATGGTAAATTGACCGTCACCGTCATCAGTGACGGTTACATTACTGCCGGCGGTAATACCTTTAACAATACCGCTTGAGGAAATGCTGTCGGCTGAAAGAGGGCTGGCTAAATTAAGAGTGCCGCTAATGTCAACGTCATCATCCAGTAAAATGGGACCAAGACGGCTGCGGATATTTCCGTTAAGACGAATTGGGTCAGTGATTTGGTCACCGATCATTACTCTGCCTCTGGCGCGCAAACGGTTTAAGAAGACGGTGCGTTTGAAAAACCGAGACCGGATGAGCCAAGCAATGACGTCTTCTTCCTTTACTGGTTGGGTGAGGGAGTTGTTGCCGATGATGGTGCGGCTGCTGAGAAGAATGGGAATACTAATCACCACCCCGACGATCACTAACTGAGCTAGGAGTAAACTAAAGGGAATGTGATGTTTTGTCTGCATTTTTTATCCGAGTTTATTGAATATTTTCAACCGGTTGATCAACCCATTCAGCAATCACCTCTTTAACTAACGGCGTATCAACTATTACCTGCGCCGCGGCTGCTGTTTGTTCAGTTGTCTGATTTTGACGTTGTTTCAAACCAGAAATGCGCGCCCGCACTCCAGCTTCATCCAGCACATCAATAGCTTTATCGGGTAAATACCGCCGAGTGATATATTTTTTTGAAAGATCAATGATCGCTTGCAATGCCTCCTCGGAATACTGCACGTGATGAAATTTTTCAAACACCGTTTTAACACCATGCAAAATGTTCATAGTTTCCTCGCGGGTAGCTTCATGAATATGAATCGGCTGAAAACGACGCTCTAAACTTTCATCCGGTAAAATATATTTTTCATACTCCTCATAAGTAGTAGCGCCAATCCCCTGCAAATAACCGCGAGCCAATTCTGGTT
>CAYMXY010000123.1:0-2480 GCA_964394525.1 uncultured Gammaproteobacteria bacterium
TTTGATCAGATCGGTGTAGCCCATGGTGAACGGTGCTTAGGGAGACACTTAAACTAACCACCGTCCTACACTAGTAGACGACAATGTTCAGACAAGCTAGACGCGGGTGTAATTCCCGCCATCTCCACCATTAAATAATAATTACCTTATTTATTTCCAAAAAAGAGTTTCGAGTCAACGACCAAATTCGAGTACCGCAAGTACGGGTGATTGATGAACGTGGTCAAATCTTGGGCGTCATGCCAACGACGGCGGCTCTGCAACTAGCTAATGAACGTGAGCTTGATTTGGTGGAAGTATCGCCATTGGCACAACCTCCGGTCTGTAAAATTGTGAACGTTGGTCAATTGCGTTACGAAGCCAATAAAAAGGAACGGCGGCAGCGCGGCAAACAAAGGAAAACCGAAGTTAAAGGAATTCGGTTATCGGCTACCATTAGTGAACACGATATGGTAGTGCGGGTTGACCAAGCTAAAAAATTTTTGGAAAAAGGTAATAAAGTGCAAGTGATGCTGCTGTTACGCGGTCGTCAAAAAATGCACCCCGAGATTGGTCGCGAGATGATAAATAAATTTACCGGTCTGTTGGCGGACCTGGCGGCGGTAGAAAGTCCAATCGAACAACAAGGCGGCAAATTAACAGCGGTATTAATGTCAAAAAAATAATTATGGGTAAAGGTCTTAAAACAGTTAAAAGCATCAGCAAACGGGTTAAGGTATCTGGCGGAAAAAAACGCAAACTATTGTTGCGAACGCCCGGTCAAGATCATTTCAATGCGCGCGAAGGCGGCAAAACTGGTCGTAACAAACGGCGAGATTTTGAAATTTCTAAGGTTTTCCGCCGCACAATAAATAGTCAAACGCGGTACCATGCATGTTAAGCGCCGGCGCGCGCTGCTAAAACGGGTTAAAGGGTTTAAGTGGGGTAGGAAAAAGCGCATTCGGTTGGCGCGCACCGCTTCGTTAAAAGCAGGTGTTAACGCTTTTCGTGGCCGACGGCAAAAAAAACGGGACGCCAAGGCACTTTGGAATATTCAAATTAATGCTGCCAGTCGCTTAGGTGGTTTGAGTTACAGTGAACTGCGCTCTAAATTACGACAAAAAAACATCCAGTTGGATCGTAAATCGCTGGCCAACTTGGCGCGTACCTATCCGGTAGTGTTCGATCATCTGGTCAAACAACTATAATTTGAAAAAAGTTTGGCGGTATTTTTATCCCGAGGAAATCATCGTGGCGGTTGCCTTGGTGATGGTGGGGCTAGTGTTTTTGGTTATTCCTCAGCCACTGCGCTGGTTTGATGCCGTGTTGGCGTTTTCGATGTTCTTCAATATCGCCGTGCCGGCATTCGTTTACATAATGGCTTTGTTATTTATTCAAATCGTCCGAACCAAACGGCAGTCTTTGCAAACCATGTTGGCTTGGAGTTTAGCAACTGGGCTGCGCGTTTGGTTGGTTTTTTACGTCAGTTTGGTAATTAAATACAATCTAAAAACTATGGCTGGCGTCTGGAACCCAACTCTGCACGATCAAGCGCTTTATCAGTTTGACCGTTGGCTGGCGCCGACCGTTAGCTGGTTGGTGCGCGGTCTGGAATGGTTCGACCAAATTTACGATCTGGCGCCGTGGTATGCTTTAGTTTATCAATTTCTTTTCTTGCTGACTTTTATTATTGCCAGTTACATTTCGCCGCGCATTTTTAGAGAATTGTTTGCCGCGACGATTATTTTATTGTTTCTGGGTGTGATAGGTTATTTACTGTTACCGGCGGTTGGGCCGTTTATTTTTAAGGCGCCGCATTCGCCTTATCAACAATTGGCTCTGCAACAAATGTTTTTCAAATATACCACTTACGTGAATAGTGGGGGGGTAAATTATATTCCAAGTTACTTAACTCAGGCGCTGGCGGCCATGCCTAGTTTACATGTTGCTTATACGTCATTATTTGTGTATTTCATTTGGCGACAAGCTCGCTCTTGGTTGATTGTTTATCTTCCCTTAGCGCTGTTTATTGTAGTTGAAGCGCTCTACACCAAATTTCATTATCTATTGGATTTGATAGTTGGCGCCGAGTTGGCCGCGATCGCAATTATTTTAGCACACTGGATTTATGTCATCCGAGATCACCAACTCGCTCAAGCAGTTGATTAACACTAAATTGCGCACGGCTTGTTCAGCGCGGCAATGGGCGCAACTGGAACAGTTCGTTAAACTGCTGCTGGAATATAACCAGACAGTGAATTTAATTTCGCGGCGCGATGCCGCTAACCCGACAGTTATTTGGGAAAGTCACTTGGCGCCAAGTTTTTTGTATTTGGTGCTGAATCGGCTCCATCCCTCGGAAAACATTATTGATATTGGCAGTGGTGGCGGGTTTCCGGGCATAGTGACCGCCGTGCTATTTCCAAAAAGTTCGTTTGTATTAGTGGACAGCACACGCAAAAAAGTAAACTGGCTGCAATTGGCGGCGCGGGAATTGGCGC
>CAYMXY010000124.1:0-262 GCA_964394525.1 uncultured Gammaproteobacteria bacterium
ATTTATTACCGCTGTTCTTTTTGAATTGCCAATACATGGCGCTAACGGTCAAAATAACAGCCACGGAAATTGGTAATGCAGTTTGCCATGAGAACAAATCCATACAAAAATTATAGCATATTTTAGGATTGATTTCAAGGGCTTCAGGCAAACTTTAGGCTAACTCGTTTTCCTAATAAAAAAATTTTGGTACACTACTAAAGTGAAATTTATTATTAAAAGTTTTTCGCTATTACTTTTGGTGGTCGGCGTGATCGTGCCG
>CAYMXY010000124.1:314-2443 GCA_964394525.1 uncultured Gammaproteobacteria bacterium
ACCCAGTGCTGCTGCTATTGTCAATCGAATAAGCGGCGCTATTGTTTTGCAAGTTGAACGCCATGGAGAAGCTTGGTATATCGATCCAATCGATGATCGCCGATATTATCTTGGCCGGCCGACTGATGCTTTTAATATTATGCGTTTTTTAGGACTTGGCATTACGAATCAACAATTAACCAAGGTGCCACCGGCAGGTGTTAAATGGGACGGTGATGCTGCGCTGATGTCGCGCGTGCATGGACGAATTCTGTTACAAGTGGAGGAACATGGTGAGGCTTGGTATGTAAACCCAACGGATGGGCGGCGGTATTATCTTGGTCGACCGGACGATGCTTTTGCATTAATGAGCGGTCTCGGTTTAGGCATTACCGATGATGATTTATTTCAAATAACGCCGGCCATTGAAATTATTTCTGTTAATGGAAATTCTAATCCGACTGAAGAATTTGTGGTAATAGAGAATTCCGGACAATTTACCCAGTCGCTGGCGAGTTGGTCTTTATCGGACGGAAATGCCCAGGTGTTTAATTTTCCTAAAAACACTTCATTGGCACCGGGAGCGACACTGCGCGTGTATACCAGCGGCCACGATTTAAATTTTGGTCTTAATGAGTCAATCTGGTTTGATACTTCGGCCGCCGCTCATTTGTTTGGCGAACGGCATACACTAATCGACAAATTCCAGAATGACCCAATTCCATCTTCGGCGCTGATTGATATTCCATTTACCACCCAAGCTCCCTTCGGTAATTGGAAATCGCCGTACAACGAAGCGTGTGAGGAAGCAATTTTATCGATGTTGCATCATTGGGATGAAGGCGACACTTTAACTGCCGAAACAGCCAATCGTGATATATTGGCAATCGTCGACTGGGAAATGCGTAATTACGGTTGGCATGAAGATACCTCGTCCGCTTACACTGCTCGAACGGCGCGCGAATATTATGGACTGGGTGCTACGGTGGCAAAAGAAGTGAACGCCGACACTATTCGACAGTTGATTGCTCAGGGCAAACCGGTAATTGTTCCGGTGTTCGGCAAAGCCTTAAACAATCCGCATTATCGCAACGGCGGCCCATATTACCATATGATTTTAATTGTTGGTTATGAAGGCAGCTATTTTATTACGCACGATCCGGGCACACAATATGGTAAAAATTACCGCGTCACTGACAGTGTATTGTTGTCTGCCATTCATGACCTTACCGATCCGGAAAGTGATATAGCCAATGGACAACCAGCGATGATTATTATTGAATGATAATAAGAATACGATTATTCCTTATTCAATTCTTAATATTTTACAATCCACCAAATACGGCGATTTGAAATTTGTCATCTCGCCGGCTTTTTTGCCGGGCACAGGAAATATTCTTGCTGATAATGGCTTATCTAACTTTATCGCTAAAGTCGCCATATCAAGTAGTGCCGCTTCAATCTTTTCCGCTGGTGTATCGCCTGGAATTGGCACGGTATCCAAACCACAACCGCAAACTGCTGAATATAGCAGTAAATTGGTGATGTTGTAAGTTTCCTCATTTGCTCTTGTTGCCAGCCCGCGATCTTCGCAAACTGGAAGCATAAGACCAGAATAACCACACAGTTTTACCGATAAACCTTTGAGAACACGAGTGATTAAGCCGGAGATGGCCAATGTGCCTTGATTGCCAAATTTGCCAAAGCCAAGTTTTTCGTAGGCAAAAGCAATACTTTCATGCTCTTCGAGTCCCGGATTTAACGAAACATCGATACCGTTAAATTTAATGTTGAAATTTTTTGATATTTGTTCCGCTAAATTGGCGACTGGCTTTGTTTCTTCTTCAAATATATTTTTTAAGTTTTGTTCGGCTTCAATGAGGTTGTGAGATATTGAAAATGCCTTCATGGCCAAGTCTCCACACTCTAATCCAATACCGAAAGCGGTTTCTCCTTCATGAAATCCCGTCGGGAAGAATGGAATACCTGGCTTACAGTTTGCAGAAGCACAAAATCTGAAATTACCAAAACCGTTGGCGGTTTCTTCGGCAATACGTTTGATAACTTGAGCCGCTATTTTGGCATTGGCAAAATCGATGCCGTTTTCTTTGTCGCCGATTTTGGCTGAGCATGAAATTTGAGAAGTAACC
>CAYMXY010000125.1:0-1285 GCA_964394525.1 uncultured Gammaproteobacteria bacterium
TTTCCAAACCGTAATAATTTGCTAAATGGGTAATGTAATCCAATGCATTATTGGCGGCATCTGTATTATTCGCCAACGCCAAATCATCTTTGGCAAGCTCTGTCCGCAACTGTTCAACATTCAACCCTCCCCGAGTTGGCGGTTTCTCAATTACGGAATAATAATGTTCAGCGGAAACTGGCATAGTTAAGCTGTTACCCCCATAGTTTCTAAATAATCATGCTCAAATTCAGCTACCGTTTCTTCAATAATTTTTCCGGCCGTTGGCAAACGCTCTTCAAAAAATTGCTGCACCTGTTCGGTGCTGGGCTTTTGTTCCAACAGATTGTTATAAGCCATCTGCTCGCGCGGCGGCAAACGATCCAACAAAGCGCGCGTTAACCTGCCTTCCAGTTGAATAAATAAATCAGCTATCATTTTCTCTTTTAAGGCCTCGGGCATAGTTGCGCCGTGCGCTTTAGTGATAATGTATTCAAGATATTTTTCCAGTCGTGGGTCCATATTTTTGAACGTGTTTTTGAATGTTTTTAATTCATAATTTTTTAAACAGCCAAATATACTATAGTATATCAAATTTGTCAAGACTTGGGAAGAGCGATACTATTATATCCATGAAAAAAGAGGAGTTCATGGAGCATATAGTGGAACAGTTGCCAGATGCAGATATGGCGTTAATTGAACGTGCCTATGCTTTTTCTGAACGCGCTCATGCCGGACAAGTACGCAAATCCGGCGCGCCGTATTTCGACCACCCTCAAGCCACCGCTTACAAGCTGGCCAGTTTCGGTATGGATGATGAAACCATCGCGGCCGGTTTGCTGCACGATGTGCCGGAAGACACCGCCATTGACTTGCGCGCCATCAAGAAAGAATTCGGTGGGGAAATAGCGACGTTGGTTGAGGGAGTAACTAAACTGGGGCGGTTGAAATATCGCGGCATGCAGCGCTATGTGGAAAATTTGCGGCGCATGTTTGTGGCGATGGCCAAAGACATTCGCGTGGTTGTGATTAAATTTGCCGACCGGATGCATAATTTGGAAACGCTGGCCGCGCTGCCGCCAGATAAACAACGCCGGATCGCTTTAGAAACGTTGGAAATTTACGCGCCGATTGCTGACCGCCTCGGGATGGGTGACGTGAAAGGACAACTGGAAGATTTATCTTTCCCTTATGTTTATCCGGAAGAATATGACTGGTTATTGAAAAAGATTGAAGTCACCCGACGGGAAAAAGAAAAAACCATGCAACGGCTGCGCGCCCAAGTTGAAAAAATATTGCGCGAACA
>CAYMXY010000125.1:1350-2156 GCA_964394525.1 uncultured Gammaproteobacteria bacterium
GTATATTTCAGTGCACGGCCGCGCTAAACATTTGTATAGTTTATATAAAAAATTATTGCGCCATAACCGTGACCTTAGCAAAATTCATGATCTGGTGGCGCTGCGGGTGATTGTGGCCGACGTGGCGCGCTGCTATGAAACGCTTGGGCTAATTCATAAGATCCGCGCGCCGCTGAAGGGGCGCATTAAAGATTATATCGGCCAACCAAAGCCGAACGGTTATCGCTCTTTGCATACTACTGTGTTTACGGCTAATGGCGATATCGCCGAAATTCAAATCCGCACACCGGAAATGCATGAAGAGGCTGAATACGGTATTGCCGCTCACTGGCATTATAAAGAAATTGGTCATTACGAAATATCTAAAGAAAAATACGCTTGGGTGGAACAATTAGCCAAATTGCAAAAAGAAATCAGAGACGACGAGCAATATCTGGAGTCGCTTAAAATTGACATGTTTCAAACGCGCATTTTTGTGTTTACGCCGCGCGGTGACGTGATTGATCTACCGGAAGACGCCACGCCGATTGATTTCGCCTATCATATTCACACCGATATCGGACAAAAATGTATCGGCGTAAAAATAAATGATCAAATGATGCCGCTTGATACCAAATTAAAGTCCGGCGATGTGGTGGAGATTCTGGTTGATAAAAACCGCAAGTTGCCGAATCAAGATTGGTTGCAATTCGTTAAAACGCACTCCGCCCGCAAACACATCATGCACAAGTTGAATCGAACTTAATTTATTGCACAGCACCCGATCCACCTTATCGCTCGGGGCACGCGGTTCGCCTGCTCCAGCG
>CAYMXY010000125.1:2166-2350 GCA_964394525.1 uncultured Gammaproteobacteria bacterium
CAGGCGACCGCTCCCTCTCATCCCGCTTGCCTCACCTCATGGTGAGAACCAAGCCCAGCGGGACTGCGAGAGTCCCCTCGCGACAAGGATGGCTCGAGTGCTCCGCCGAAGAATAAAATTAACTTTCAATGGGAGATCTGCCTCGTCTTCGCAGTGGTAGCTCGCGCAGGCGCGGCCAGCTTGG
>CAYMXY010000126.1:0-2343 GCA_964394525.1 uncultured Gammaproteobacteria bacterium
ACCGAAGCCTAGGTGGAGCTACGGTGAGAGAGCGGCTGCGGCGAACAACGAGCCCGAAGGGTTGGCTGCGCGGAGTCCCGGCTCGGCCGGGAGCAGGCGCAGCCAACAGCTCGCGAATTTATGAATTTATGCTTCTGGCCTAGTTGCTCCGTGACTACGGACAACCCACTGATAAGTTGTTATTTCGCGCAACCCCATTGGGCCGCGTGCATGTAATTTTTGTGTGGAGATACCAATTTCTGAACCGAGACCAAACTCAAAACCATCAGTAAAGGCGGTTGAGGTATTAACGTAAACAGCGGCGGCATCAATTTGTTGAATAAAACGCTTTGCCCACATTTTATTCCGCGTAATGATTGCTTCAGAGTGCTGTGAGGTGTGGTGTTGAATAAAATCAATGCCGGCCGCTGCGTTAGGCACAGTTTTTATCGCCAAGCGCGGCGCTAAAAATTCTTTACCAAAATCGGTGAGGCGGGCACGCCGTAATAATTTTGTTGGATAATGACCGCGCAGAATTTTCCAACTGGCAACATCGGCTCGC
Organism: uncultured Gammaproteobacteria bacterium; assembly: GCA_964394525.1. GTDB lineage: Bacteria > Patescibacteriota > Patescibacteriia > UBA9570 > UBA9570 > CAYMXY01. The sequence goes on from CAYMXY010000126.1 coordinate 542, forward strand.
AATTCAACCTGTTTTTTCGCCAACACGGGCGCTGCCACCAGTAACAATCGGCGGGCGATCGGTTGTTCAACCACCAAACAATCTAACGCATTACAAACCGTGCACCGTCGTGCCTTGGCATTAACAATTACCCGCACCGCTAGTAGAATATCGGCCGACCGTTCCACTAAGGTATGACAAACTCCTGCGCCAGTCTCAATAATCGGCACCGTGGCATGTTCACGGACATATTTTATCAACCGGTCGCTGCCGCGCGGAATGACTACATCAACGAACTGATGCGCTGTCAACACCTGTTGCAGTTGCGCGCGATCCGTTGGGTTAAGCAAAACTACGGCCGCTGTCGGCAAATTATTTTTTCGCAGAACTGTTTGCAGCAAGTGCACCAGCACAGCGTTACTGTAACGGGCATCTCTGCCTCCCTTAAGTATCACGGCATTGCCGGTTTTGAACGCTAAACTAAAAACTTCAACTGTGACATTTGGTCGCGCTTCATAAATTACTGCCAACACCCCTAACGGTACTCGCACTCGTTCTAATTGCAAACCAGTTGGCCGGCGGTAACGTTCAATCACTTCACCAATCGGATCCGGCAGCGCCTGTACGGTGACTACACTTTTGGCCATTGCTTGCACCCGCGCCGGCGTCAATCGCAAACGATCAGTCAAACTATATCCGGCGGGTACGAGTTTAAGATCGCGGGCGTTGGCTAGTAATATTTGTTGCTGATTGGTTTGTAAGGCTTGAGCGCACTGCTTTAGCACGCGATTTTTTTGGGTGGTGGAAAGTAAGCGCAATACTCTACTGGCTGTTTGAGCAGCAGTTAATTGGCGGCGAAGTGATTCAGTCATAATGGTGGTTGCAAATCGGCTGATAAATTTTTAGCACGTTGATAAGCGGCTGTCACCGCCTGCTGCATTTGGGCGCGCATGTCATAACGATTGAGCACTGCTAACGCAGCCGCGGTGGTGCCACCCTTGGATGTGACTTGTTGTTGTAAAGCAGCAGCCGATTGGCCGGATTGTTGCCATAATTGAATGGTACCGCTGGCAGTGGTTCGCACTAATTCAATGGCTTGTTCTTCCGTAAAACCAAGTGCCTGCGCTGCCGCCAACCAAGCATTAATAAAAAAATATAAATAAGCCGGGCCGGAGCCGCTAATAGCGGTAGCTTTGTCAATCCAATCGTCGGTGGTTACCTTCATTAACCGACCTAGCGCGCCAAAAATTTTTTCAACTCGCCGCGCGTCATCCGCCAACAAGTTATTGGTAGCGGTCCAAACTGTCAGGCCAACGCCAATTTTTGCCGGAGTGTTTGGCAGGCAGCGCGCTATTCGCATAGCTTTAGTAAGGTTATTTAATTGCGCCAATGTAATACCGGCCATCACCGAAATAATCAAACTATGGCTGGCAGTTGAGCCAAGCAGCGTTGGCAAAACTGCACAATCCTGCGGTTTTACCGCCAAAATTACCACAGCGGTCGACGTACAGTCATAAACTGAAACCGTAAAAGCACGCACGCCGTAATCATTGGTCAGTTTTTCCGCATGCGCTGGTGTACGTTCAAGCACGGTAATTTGTTCGGCGGGCACAAACTTCAACAATGCAGACACCAAAATTGTGCCCATGGTACCCCCGCCGACAATTACATAATTATCTGTATTTTTTGTAGTCACCCCAGCCGACCTTCCGTTAGGGGAACGCGGTTTGCCCGCTCCGGAGGTTGGAGTGCTAAATGCTTTAGACATACAATAATTTTAATTTATCAGCGTGCACCACTGGTTTTTCTAAGCGTTCATGTTG
>CAYMXY010000127.1:0-1742 GCA_964394525.1 uncultured Gammaproteobacteria bacterium
GAGCAAGGCGGGGCGCAACAACTGGCGCAACAAGGTTACCAACTTCATAGCGTGCTGACGATTTCGGAAATGTTGGATCATTTGGCTAGTATCGGTAAAATTGACGCTGATATCAAAACCAATGTAGAAGAATTTTTAAAGGCGAATCGGGTGTAATTTTGATTATGAAATATCAAGACCGCATTCAATTAACAACCAATCCAACCGCCAAACGCTTGTTTGAAGTTATTGCCGCCAAAGAAACAAACTTGGCAGTGGCGGCTGATGTTACTTCTGCCAATGAACTTATTCGTTTGGCGCGAGCAGTGGGGGATGAGATTTGCGTTCTAAAAACGCACATTGATGTTATTACCGATTTTAGCGATGATCTTATCGCGGAACTGGTTAGTTTGCGCGATAAACATAATTTTTTGTTGTTTGAAGATCGCAAATTTGCCGATATCGGCAACACCGTGCAACTACAGTATGCCCAAGGCATTTATCATATCGTGGATTGGGCAGATATTGTGAACGCTCACGTCGTGCCGGGACCGGGTATTATTGAAGGTTTGCGCGCTGTTGGTCAAGCTAAAGGCCGCGGCTTGCTGTTGCTGGCGGAGATGAGTTCAAAAGGTAATTTGGCAACAGGAAGTTATACCAAGCAAACTATTGCTTGGGCGCAACAATATAGCGACATCGTGATTGGTTTTATCGGCATGAAAAAATTACTGGATGATCACAAATTTATTACCATGACGCCGGGTGTTAATTTAGCTGATAAAGGCGACGCATTAAAACAGCAATACGTTACACCTGAAGTGGCCATTGTCGGCGGCTCGGATATCATTATTGTTGGTCGAGGAATTTATGGAGTAAGCGATCCGACCGCGGCCGCCAAGGAATATCGTCAAGCCGGTTGGCAAGCTTATCAAGACTTAGGCTATTAGTTCGCCAATAAACCGAAATGGCGTCACCTTTTCTAAATGAACATTTTGAAACGTTCCAGCCAGCGGCGCGTCTGGCGGCGCTTGAAATTCAACAGTGATGAAATGTTCATTGCGGCCTAACCAGTGATCTTTGCTGTATTTTTCAACCAGAACTTTTTGTATTGAACCTAGTCGCGGCAATTGGTTATTCATAAAACTGGTCTGCAAAACTTCGGTTAATATATCATGCCGACGTTTTTTTTCTGCCACCGGCACGTCATCCTCAAACCGTCTGGCTGCCACGGTGCCCGGACGCTGCGAATATGGCGCCACAAAAGCCATATCATAGCCAACCGTTTCCAGCAGAGCCTTAGACTGCTCGAAATCTGCTGGCGTTTCGCCGCAAAAACCAACAATAATATCGGTGGACAGCGATACGTTCGGCAAACCGGCTTTGATGCGGTTGATAATATCCAAATATTGTTCAGGTGTGTATGGCCGATTCATCCGACGCAATATTTTAGCGCTGCCCGATTGGGCCGGTAAATTTATTTGCCGGCAAATTTTAGGGTTACGCGCTATGGCGGCAATAACATCATCGTTGAAATCGCGCGGATGCGGCGCGTGAAACCGCAGCCAAAAATCTCCCTCTAATTGAGCGACCGATTTTAGCAATTGGGCGAAGGACATTTCTGTACCAATTTTATCTAGCCCGTACGAATTGACGTTTTGTCCAAGCAGTTGAATTTCTTTATAACCGCGAGCAATCAACTGTTTGACTTCGGCAATAATATCAACCGAGGGCCGTGATCGTTCGCGGCCACGGGTGAAAGGCAC
>CAYMXY010000127.1:1752-2335 GCA_964394525.1 uncultured Gammaproteobacteria bacterium
TTTTCATAATTGGCACCCAAGCCCTAAATTTTGATTGATGCAACGGTTCAATGTCAAAATATTCCATTTGATCGCGCAGATTTACAGTTTCCTCAAGATTGGTTTGCGCCAACAGTTGCGGCAAACGCGGCAAATCTTCAATGGCAAACACTAAATCAAATTTGGGCATTAATTTTTGACGATCGTGCGGTAAAAGACAGCCGGTAAGCACAGTGGTTAACTCGCCGTTTTGTTGACGTGCTTCCCAATGCCGGAATTTGCCGTAAATTCTATCTACCGCCGATTGCCGAGCAATCACGGCTATGATATTAGCTTGGTGTTCGTCGTCAACGCGGCTATAGCCAATTTTTTCCAAAATTGTGGCTACGCGTTCGCCATCTGATTTATTGGTTTGGCATCCCAGCGGCCAGATAAAATAATTTTTCATGTGCTCAAACACTAGCAGATATTGTAAAAAAATCAATCTGACTATATACTAACGAGGTTATGTTGAAACATCCCACTTTATCGCAATTTGTATTGGAGCAAGAACGGCGCACCGGTGGAAGCGGAGAATTTTCGAATATATTGCTTGATCTTGGAG
>CAYMXY010000128.1:0-2258 GCA_964394525.1 uncultured Gammaproteobacteria bacterium
GTGGAAAGCATCGTGCCGCTGGCGCCGGTGGCAATAATTTTTCTAAAGCTCGGCAATTCTCCTCGCTGTATCAGCAAATTTATGATCTCCCAACTGGAGCCGTCTAAACCAATGACGATGACTTTGGAATTATTCATATTGCTAATTCATCCAGTAGATCATTAAGCCGTTCTTTTTCATTTTTATTAGCTGAACTAATTTTTTGTTCAACTTTCGCCGTGGCGCTGGTTGGGTCAAAAATATCCGTAAGCACCTTACCATCCACATAAGCTGGCACGGTTAAGCCAAATTGGTGCAAAATGGTGGGCATGATGTCGGCAATGGAAGCATCGGGCAGGTGTTTGCCTGCTTGAATATCATTGCCGGTGGCGATAAAAATACCAAATTCGTCGTGTTTATTGGAGATGGCTTTTTCAAAGACACTTTTTGAATGAAGATGACCGACAATCCAAACATCTTTGGTGGCACAGTGCAAATCAGGCGAAGGCACCGGCGGAGTGGCGCCGTAGAGCTCTTCTTTAGTGTAAACGTGTTCGGTGACGCGTTTGCTCGATGGCGTGCGCAAGGCCTCTAATTTAGTTTTTACGTCGGCGCGAATACGATCGTATTCGGCTTTGTCGGTAATCAAACCTTCGCTAAAATTTCCTTGGTAATTCAAATATAATGTCTGCAACATGCTGCCGCGTGGAAAGCAGACTTTTGTTTTATCCAAGTCAATGCCAATATCAACCGACACCGCCAGCGGGACAACGCGCTTCAGGCGATGATACAGCCATTTTACAGCCCGTTCAATGCTGGGATGAAAAAATAACAAGCTTAACATTTTTTTGTTCACTTGCAAGCGTAGTTTCTTTTTTTTACGCGCCGCCGTCAAAGATCGCCGCCGAGCAGTGGCCGCCTCCTCAAATTTTCCGGAACCGCTGGTGGTGGTTAAATAACCTTCCTGTTCCAACCACCGGTTGATATAAAACAGTTCCGTGTAATAAGTGAAACCGTGATCAGACATGACGTACAGCGTAGTATCTGCCGGTAAATGTTCTTCCAGCCAGCCGAAAAAATCGTCTACCAACTTGAATACCGCAAGCGCATCGGCGCGCTGCTGTTCAATCATCTCATTAAAAACCAAATGCGACACCCAATCGGTGGAAGAAAACAGAAAAAAGAAGAAGTCCCACGGTTCGTTGCTAAATAATTCTTTTACCGCCGCGACTCGATCTTTTTCCAAATTAATAATATGTTGGATATAAGTGGGCAGATCCTTCGTTAATTTAATTCGTTCATCCGGCGCCAGACGATAGCGCTGCAGCACCGAGTATTTTTCTTTGAGCTCGCGCGGAAAAATAAATTCATCGCCATATGTCATGAAATCGGTAATCATGGTCATGTTAGGCAGGCGAGGCGGATAAGAATTCGGCAAATTGATAATAATGCTTTTTTTACCGGCCTGTTCAAGCAATTCATAAAGTGTCGGAACACGAATGTCGCGGCTGGTGGCTGGCCGAAAGTCACGAATGTTTTTCCCCGGTAAAAAGAAATCGTAACAGCCGTGTTTGCCGGGATGTACGCCGGTGGCAAAGGTGGTCCAAGCCGGCACCGTGACCGGCGGTTTGGTGGAAAGCAACCGCGCTCGCGCGCCGCGGTCAATTATTTTTTTGAGATGAGGCAGTAAGCCGCGTTCCAGCAGCGGATCGAGCAGTTTGAAAGTGGTGCCGTCAAGGCCGATCACGACAACTTTTGTCATATTACAGCGTTAATTATTTCGTCTAACTCTTTTTTTTCTCGCAACATCGGCTTATCAACCAAACACACCGAACGCTTCACCTTAAAAATATCCATCACTTTGCCGTCCAGGTAGGTTGGCACCGGTTCTTCTAAATCGTGCAAAATAGTTGGCGTGACATCGGCGATAGTTTGTTGCGGCAGCGTCTTTCCGGCCGCAATCTCCGTCCCCCAAGCCAAAAACATCCCGTAAGGATCATGTTTATTGGAGGTTTCATCAACGAACAACTGATTGGAATGAAACTGCCCCACAAACCAATAGTCGCCGAATTCATAAAACAAATCGGGGCAGCGCTCTGGTAAATCTTGGCCGTAAATTTCTTCCTTAGTGTAAACTTTCGACGTAACCGCTTGGCCATTCGGGCCGCGTAAAACAGATAATTTTTGAATAATCTCGTCGCGTAATTTTTGGTATGATGCGTCGGTTAATGGTTGACCAGAAGCATATTTGCGCCCGTCGTTAATATATATCGCGGTCA
>CAYMXY010000129.1:0-1323 GCA_964394525.1 uncultured Gammaproteobacteria bacterium
CTTAGTAAACGGACAAATTAAATCAATTACCTTAATTCCAGTTTCTAGAATTTCAACTTTGGTTGATTGATCAGAAAATTTTGGAGCTGGTTGATGAATACTTTTTCGTTCCGCCTTGTCGGAAATTGGTTCACCACCATCAATCGCTTCACCAACAACGTTAAAAATGCGCCCCAGCGAAGTTTTGCCAACTGGTACCGAAATCGGTCGTCCGGCCGCCGTTACCGGCAAGCCGCGTTCTAATCCGTCGGTTGAACCCATGGCAATCGTCCGTACGCTGCTTGAACCAATGTGCGCTTGAACTTCTAGAGTAATAGTTTGTTTTCCGACCGTCACTGTTAGGGCTTCAAACAACGCCGGCAATGTTGACTGGTTAAATGACACATCAACTACCGGACCGATAACTTGTGATATTTTACCTTGCGTCATAGATGATTTTCATATTTATAAAAATTATTAAAATTAGCTGACCGCCGCCGTTCCAGCAGAAATTTCTGCGATCTCCTTAGTAATAGTGGCCTGACGAGTGCGGTTGAATGCCAACACCAATTCATCTATCATTTCGGCCGCGGCATCGGTAGCATTCTTCATTGCCACCATCCGAGCGCTGTGCTCTGACGCATTGCTTTCCAGCAATGCCTGAAACATTTGCACTTCGGTCAATCGTGGAATCAAATAACCAAGCACGGAGAGTTTATCAGGTTCATAGAGATAGTCTACATTACTAGTTGTATCTGGCAGAGTCGTCTTGTGGGCATCATCATTTTCAACTGCTTTGGTGATGCTGCTAGTTCGATCAAGTGGAAAAAGCTGCTTAAATACCGGCAGTTGAATAACAGCCGATTGGTAATCTGTATAGGCCACCAATACCCGATCAGTTTTAGCGTCACGGAACTGCTGATAAACATAGGTAGCCATCTCCGTAACCGATTGAAGATTCTTAGCGGTATCGTCTTTGGGGTAGGCAAAAGCGGCTTTAATGCCCAGATTATTTAGCGTTGTTACACCCCGTTTACCAAAAGCGATCAACTCGACTCGATCTTGGCCATGCTCTTTAATAAACGCCAACACTTTTTTAATAACGTTAGTATTAAAAGCACCGCACAACCCACGGTTTGAGGTAAATATTACTACTGTGGCTTTTTCCTTTTGTTCAGGACCCAACGACAATCCAAAGAAACGTCGCACCGGATCGTTAGCTGTTAATTCCACGCTGGAAACAATCCTAAACATAATGTCCCAAATCATATTCGAATACATCCGCGTGTTGAGCGCGGCCGTTACTGCCCGGCGCATTTTGGCAGCCGACACCAATTCCATCGC
>CAYMXY010000129.1:1365-2126 GCA_964394525.1 uncultured Gammaproteobacteria bacterium
AGCCTGCTGTAAAGATTCTTCCCAAGCCGCATCAAATTCTTTCTGGGATCGGATGGTTTCAAAAATAGTCGGCGTATGCTGTTCAATATATTCAATTAAACCGGTCGTCGTTAGCTGAATAGCCGCTACTTTGACATCATCTAACAAACCCTTAGTAACCGTATAAATTTGTACCACTTGATGTTCTACTGGCAACGGTTGATATTGTTTTTGTTTAAGTAACTCTTCCAAGCGTTTGCCTCTTTCTAGTTGTTTTTTAGTGGCTTCGTCAAGATCTGAACCGAACTGAGTAAAGGCTTCCAATTCGCGGAATTGAGCCAGACTCAAGCGCAGCGTGCCTGCCACTTTTTTCATGGCTTTAATTTGAGCAGCGCCGCCAACGCGTGACACTGATAAACCTACGTTAATTGCCGGACGAAAACCTTTATTAAACAAAGTCGTTTCCAAATAAATTTGACCGTCGGTAATTGAAATTACATTAGTTGGAATATAAGCTGAAACGTCGTTACCCTGCGTTTCAATAATCGGTAAAGCAGTTAACGAACCGCCGCCGTGCTGCTGATTTAGTTTAGCGGCACGTTCCAGTAGCCGCGAGTGTAAATAAAATACATCGCCCGGATAGGCTTCGCGTCCCGGCGGACGGCGCAATAATAATGAAATTTGCCGATAAGCCACGGCATGTTTTGATAGATCATCGTAAACAATTAAAGCATCCTTGCCTTTATCCAAAAAATATTCGCCCATGGCGCAGCCAGCATATG
>CAYMXY010000130.1:0-1290 GCA_964394525.1 uncultured Gammaproteobacteria bacterium
ATTTTATATTCCCCGCCAACGCCGTCTAGCGCCTGCGGCAACTGCTTCGGCACGCGCGGATCGTATAAAGTTCGGTAGGTAATTTTTTTCTTTTTGGCCATGCTGGTGAAGGCGTCAAGAAAACTGCGGTCAATTTGCGGACTGTACCATAATCCTTTGGCGCCTAAAAATAAAGTGTCTTTACCCACGCGTACCAAATCGCGCATATAATTTTTATACCCTTCCACACCGCGGTAAATATAAGCCGCTTCTTCAGGCGGTTCGGTTTCATAAAGTGTGCGCAACTGCGGCAGCACTGTTAGCAAATGCCTCTCCTTTTCTTTAAGCAACTCCATTAATTTTTCCGGTTCAACCGCACTGTAACGGTTTTCCCCTTTTTGAAAAATCGGAAACACTAAGCCGCGCTGCACTAATCGTTGTAAAGCGTCATAAACATTACGCCTATGAATCTGGCCGCGCGTGGCAATTTCACCCACCGCCGATTCACCGCGCTGCAACAGCGTTTCATAAATTTTCGCCTCGTTTTGCGATAATCCTATTTCTTGAAATATTTCGCTATACATATGTGTTGATATTATGTGGTGTTTATTATCACCTTATGGTGCTATTGACCACTCTTAATAAGGAATATATGCTCCCTATCATAATTTGTCAACTAATATTTGATACCATGGAAATAATACTCAAAAGTTTAATGGCAGCAGCGGTGACGGCTGGTATATTAATTATCGCAAAATTTTCCGGACCGCGGTTGGCGGGCGCAATTGGCGGCGTGCCGATTATTTTTGCCATTTCGTATATCTTGCTGACTATGCGCGACAAAGCAATTTCACGAGAGTTGTTAATTGGCGGAATTTATGGCGCCGTCGCCGGTATTTTTTTTAGTGTATTTTTATTATTATTGAATGCTCAATTTCCAAAATATCACTGGTTGAATTTTGCCATTGCTTATCTTGGCTGTTTTCTATTAGCCGCCGGCATTGCTCACTACACTACCAAATAAACCTTTTATGCCAACCTACCTTGAACAATTTAACGAGTTACGCCGGAAAACGCCGCATATTGGTTTGCAAGTGGTTCAAAATGAAAACAGTCCGTTTTGCCAGTACACCGAGCGCAGCAAAAATTGCTACATGACTTTTGCCAGTTACGAATCGGAAAACTGTTTTTATAATCACCGAGTGTTTTATTGCCGCGATTGCATGGACTGCACGCTCTGCAACAAATGCGAGCTGTGTTACGGCTGCGTAGATTGCATTACTTGTTACAACAGCAATTTTTGTGTGGCTT
>CAYMXY010000130.1:1419-2063 GCA_964394525.1 uncultured Gammaproteobacteria bacterium
GAACGGCAAAAAAAACGAGCAAAGCTGCGGCGATTATTTATTCAACTGTAAACGGGTTTATTGGGGATTCGATTCAAAGGGAGTGATGGATTCGCAATATGTTTACCATTGCGACGACTCAAAAGATTTAGTGGATTGCAGCCATCTGGGTTGGTCGGAAAATTGTTACCAAATAATGAGTGGCGGCAATTTGAACAACTGCCAATTCTGTTTTGGTTGTTGGCATTCGTATAATTTATCGTACTGCGAACTGGTTTATAACAGTCACGATTGTTTTTTGTGCGTTGGTCTATCTAAAAAAGAGTTTCACATTTTAAATCAACCATACAGTGAAACTGATTATCACCAAAAAGTTGCTGCCATTACCGCTGAAATGCGACAAAACAAAACTTGGTCAAAATGGTTTCCGTCAACTTATCAAGAAGTAATAACCTACGGGCTTTAATTATTTACTTGTAAATACTATGTCCACTCAAATCGCCAAATGCACTCAGTGCTCCAAAGACTTTCGCATCATTGAACAAGAACTGACGTTTTATCAAAAGAAAGACTTGCCGCTGCCGGAGCATTGCCCGGAATGTCGGCAAAAAGAACGACTGCTGCTGCGTAACGAACGCAAATTGCATCAACGCGTTTGTGATAAA
>CAYMXY010000131.1:0-2051 GCA_964394525.1 uncultured Gammaproteobacteria bacterium
GATATTAAGCGGGCTCCGCACGGAGTAAATCCAATAAACAGCGATAAAAATAATCGTGGTTACAGTTACTAATCCGGCAATCGCGTAAGCGCCCACCAAACGATCATCGATAAATTTCGTAATTAACAATATACTAACCAATTTACTGATACCGTCCAACACTTCCAAATAAGTGATGCGTTCAGCCTGATGCAGGCTGCGGAAAATGGAACGCACCGGTACGCGATATTGAATCACCGCCTGATTTACCGCCAAAATCGCCATCAACCAAAACAAGGTGGTAAAGCCGTTTACCAAAGCGTAACCGCCCAGCACTAATACGAACAATCCCAGCCACGCGCCAGTTTCAATTGTTAAAGCGGTTCCGTAATATTTTTGCAGCGCGGCTTCGCCATAATGCGCCGCGGCGCGCATCAACACCATGCTCATGCCAATCTCGCTGCCGATCATTAACATACTGGTCACGCTTTGCGCCACGCTGAAAGTATCGGCCAGCTTTGGATCGCTAATCAAATAATTGGAAATAAAAATAACGGCAATACCAACGAATACGCGATAGATCAACCGCGAACTAATTAATCGTGCCATTACTTTAATTACGTATTTTCCTTCAGACATTTATTTCTTCGATAAGTTCTTTTATTTTTGTGCGTTCGGTGGAGCGTTCGGCTAGATGTTCAATCACCGGCGGTTGACCAAACTGGCTGGGTGAGGCGAAAATATCCATGATCTTACCAGTATAATGTTGTGGCACGGGAAGGCCAAGGCTGTGTAAAATAGTCGGCGGAAGATTGATAATATCGTCAGTTGGCATGGTTGCTTGATGACGAATGGCGTTACCGTAAGCCAGAAAAATTCCTTCTTTGGCGTGATAATTTTTGGCTGTGTTTTCAAATAGTGCGGCAGAATGTAACGAACCGGATAAATAATAGCGATCGGCTTCCAAGAATAATGCCGGTGCGTACGGGCCGCGCGGCTGATAAACTTGACCGATTATTGGTTGACCGTCGGCATCGCGCAAATTAGATAATGTCGTTTGCAGTTCATTTATCAAAGCGACGCGTTTAGTCGGCGGCACTAGATCCGTCAAATAAAGCATACTAGCCATAGACCCGCGCGGAAAACCAACCTTGGTTTTGGTTAAATCAAGTTGTAAATCAACGGTCACGTTAATTGGCAGATGTTTTTTCACAAATCCATGATAAACGCGTTTAGCCAAACGTTCCAAGGTGGGTGATGTTTTTAACGCCTGCCGCCAATTTTTGCTGAACTTCAGTTGCATTTTTTTGCGCTGAACTTTTTCTACTTCGCGCGACAATTTAGTATGAGTTTGCTGAAAAGTGCCCTGACCGCTGATAGTGGCCAGTAACCCTTGTTCTTCCAACCAACGATTCACGTAAAATATTCGATCATACACCTTAAACCCGTGATCCGACATAACAAACAATGTCGTTTGCTCATCCAGCCGCTCCATCATCCAGCCGATATATTCATCCATAATCCGCCACATTTCCAAAGCCGGTTCATAGTGTTCACGTACCGCCTTGTCATAAACTACATGTGAAACCCAGTCGGTGCCGGAACAAAGATAAAAGAAAAAGTCCCACGGTTCGTGCGAAAAAAGTTCCTTCACACCGGCAATGCGGTCGCGTTCCAGTTGACAAAGATCATTGACGTATGGTTCAAAATTATCTTTGGATCGAAGGGCGGCGTTAGGGGAGAGGCGATATTTTTGTAATGCCGGATATTTAGTTTTGAGCGTTTCAGGATAAATATATTTGTCACCGCGTGTCATTAAACTGGTGATGGTGATGTTATGGTTAAGTTTTGGCGGAAAGGTGTTGGGTAAATTAACTAGAATTGGCGTTTTGCCGTGCCTAACAATTGCTTCGTAAATTGTTTCCGATTTTATTTTGGTGCTGTCAATAATTTCCAGATCGTTGATGGAATTTCTAACCACTAAGAAATCTAAACAGCCGTGTTCCGTCGGCGGCACACCAGAAGCAAAAGTAGTCCAAGCAGGCGCGCTGTGCGCCGGCATGGTGGAAAGC
>CAYMXY010000132.1:0-2019 GCA_964394525.1 uncultured Gammaproteobacteria bacterium
GTTGAAGGCAACGACACGGACTTCGACGGCATCGTCGACGATATCTGGCTCTCGGGCACCCTCCAGTGGGAGGAGTTCGGGTTGCTGGATCTCGATGGCGACGGTATCGTTGATTCCGATTGGGTCTGCTCGACCTGGTCGGATGAAACACCCGATGACCGTGACGACGACGGAGACGGGTACACCGAGGCCGATGGCGACTACGACGACGTATCGCCATACAACAACCCCGCCGCGGCCGATACCTGCGGCGACGGCTTCGACAACGATTTCGATGGCACAGTCGACGACGACTGTGCTGACGACGCAGATGCCGGGTGGGGGGGGCGACGGCACGGACAATGACTGCGACGGCGCGGACGACTGACGCGCCGCCGATGTAGAAAGATGAGCGCCCGCCACCCGCTAGCCCAACGTTCAACGGGCTAAGCGTGCGGTGGTGGGCAAGGGGAATCGGCAGTGCTACATGGTTAACTCCATGGCCGCCGCTTCCCCCTCATCAATTAGTTACGCAAACTCCTTTACACAAACCCTTTGCGCAGTTGATTAATGAGATAAATTTATGCTAAGATAATATTTATGAAAAATATACAAAGAATATTAAAAAAAGTCACTCAATTTCCTGTAGTAGTACATCCAGATGAAAATGGTGGGTATTGGGTTGAGTGTTTAACATTTGAAGGCTGTTACAGTCAGGGTGAAACCATTGAGGAGGCATTGGATAACATTCAGGAAGCGATTGAACTGTGTTTAGAGGAATATCCGGTCAAGGATATAGAACGTCGTGTTGCTCAACCTGTAAGTTTTCATTTAGTTACGGTCTAACAGCAACAATAGGCAATGGCGACGTTGGCTGGAATTTCTGGGCGTGAGGCTGTTAAGCGATTTCAAAAAATAGGCTACGTTGTTGTTCGTCAGCGTGGTAGTCATGTACGGATGAGAATTTCAACAAATGATCGGCGACCATTGACAATACCAATGCATCGTGAAATAAAATTTGGCTTGTTGCGGCAATTAATTAAAGATGCCGGCATGACGATAGAAGATTTTCAAAAATTGTAGGAGCGTGCTTTTGTTAGAAATTTACATTTGACTTCCATTGTGGAATTGCAACCATTTCCACAAATTGTGCTTGCAGCTTAAGCGCCGGCGTTTGTTTTTTGTTTTTCCAGTGCCACCAATGCGCCGACTAACGCCATCATTAGCCACATCACCGGTGTGCCTTGAAGCAAATTATCTCCCAAACTCATTCCTAAAAAAGCCAACACCATTCCGAACAAGGTGAGTGAATACCATTTCTGCCAAGCGCTGGTTGGCCAAGCGCGGAAATTGCGCGCCGCTGCTACCAAAATTGACAGCCAAAATCCGATATACACTATCAATCCAAAGACACCAAGCTCAATCGCTAAACGCAGATAATCGTTATGCGCTTCTGGATCGTCGAATAAACCAATGTCGCCAAGTTGACGCAACGTAACAAAATTACCAATTCCCACACCCAGCCATGGCCTTTTTGGAATTTGCGGCAGTATTTGTTCAACTACACTCAAACGCCATTGAATTGAATCAGCCTCTTCACTGCGCACGGTAAAACGGCTCACCAGCGGATTGGCACTCAAATTTACATTAAACGTACTAATGAGCACGCCGTTTATCATTTGTCCAAACACTATCAAAAAGCAAACCACTATCGCGGCAAAAATTAACGGTTTACGATATTTCATAATACCAAGTGTTGCCAACACTACACCTAATCCAAGCCAGGCGCCGCGCGTGTAAGTGAATAATAACGCGCCGACGCTTGCCCAAATTATTATTGGGTAAAATAGCGAACGTTGATTTTTAGGTGTAGTGAGATGTTTGACGATGAGAGCGGCCAATACAAAAACCAGATAAAATCCAAGCAAGTTCGGATGGCCGAAGGTGCCAAAAATTCTATTATCAATGCCGCCAAACGATAAACCGCCGTCAGTTGCTAATTGATAAAACCCAACTATCAGCGGCACAACAGCCGAAATG
>CAYMXY010000133.1:0-633 GCA_964394525.1 uncultured Gammaproteobacteria bacterium
TGGGAGATCTGCCTCGTCTTCGCAGTGGTAGCTCGCGCAGGCGCGGCCAGCTTGGTGTCGAATCGCCTAAGGCGACGAGACTGGACGCGCCGAGCGTGCAGATAAACTTTTGCCGCTGGAGCAAAAGTATTATCGGTACCAATGCGGAGACAGGCAGAGCTCCCATTTACGAAATCCGCTCGGAATAATTAGGGGGAAAAAATTTTTAAACCAACCCCCGCAAAGGTTGCCCACCTAACACATGCCAATGCAAATGTGGCACTTCTTGACCGCCATCACGGCCGTTATTTGAGACAACTTTATAGCCGGTGTCGGCTATCCCAACTTTACGAACAACCGCGGCAATAGCTAGTAATAATTCACTTAAACAGTCCGCTTGTTCGGGAGTAACATCAGACAAGGTGGCTAAATGCTCTTTAGGAATAACTAGCAAATGCACTTTGGCCTTGGGGTGAATATCTTTGATTACGAACACATGTTTACTTTCGTAAATGAATTCAGACGGTATGGCGCGACTGGCAATGGAACAAAAAATGCAATCCATAACCATTTTGGTTACTTGACGGATTGATCCGTTTCCGTGGCGATGGCGCCAACGGCGGCTCCAGCAGTGGCAGCGGCAGCGACGTCGGC
>CAYMXY010000133.1:643-859 GCA_964394525.1 uncultured Gammaproteobacteria bacterium
GAACCAACCAGCCGTGGTCGGTCAACCGTTGGCGCTTTAGTAATTCTTTTACTTAATTCCTTTTCAATTTTCTTAATATCCACAATCTCCTGAGCGCCGCCTTCCATATCACGAATAATAATGGTGCCGTCAAGCAATTCTTTTTGTCCTAAAATTAAGGTGAAGCGTACGCCCAGCTTGTTGGCTACTTTTAGTTGAGCCGACAAACTTTCTTTA
>CAYMXY010000133.1:869-1997 GCA_964394525.1 uncultured Gammaproteobacteria bacterium
CCCAAACTTTGAACCCCGCCTGTCGCAACTGTTCCATTAAACCGATCGACCGTTTTTGTGCGCTGGCGCCCAGTTGCGCCAAAAATACATCCGGTGTATACAGACCCGGCAAGACGATATTCTTTGCTTTCATCGCCATAATGATCCGTTCGATGCCGGCCGCAAAACCGGAAGCTGGCACTGGTTGGCTGGATCCTAAAAATTGCAGCAAACTATCGTACCGACCGCCGCCGGCAATAGCCGACTGGGCAGTGGCTGATTGCTCTTCACCTGATAACACTGGATAAAATTCCCACGCCGTACGCGTATAATAATCCAAGCCACGCACAATTTTCGGATTCAAAGTATATGGAATTTCGGTTTCATCCAGATGTTCCAACACCTTAACAAAATGATCGTGACAAGGGGCGCATAAATGATCAACAATTTGCGGGGCGTCTTGCGCAATTTCCAAACAAGCCGGTTCTTTACAATCAAGCAAGCGCAAAGTATTTTTCACTAGCCGTAATTTACAATTTTCGCATAAATTTTTGCGGCGAGCGCGGAAATAATCCTGCAGCACCTGCAAATATTGCGGCCGGCACTGTTCATCACCAATACTATTAATGTGCAACGTCACGTCCAGTTGCAAATCGCGAAATAAGAAATAACCCATAGCGATCAGTTCGGCGTCTATCACCGGCTGGCCTTCGCCAATTACTTCTAAATCTAACTGATGAAATTGACGATAGCGGCCGGCTTGAGGGCGATCATGGCGAAACAGCGGCCCGATGGTATAAAGTTTAACCGGCTGGATCCGATTCAACATGCCGTGTTCTAAATAGGCGCGGGCGATCGAAGCGGTGAATTCCGGCCGCAACGCCACGCGTTCACCGGACTTGTCTTCAAAAACATACATCTCTTTTTGCACCACATCGGTGTGCTCGCCAATTGACCGTTGAAATAATCCGGCATATTCAAGCACTGGTGTATCAATTCGCTGATACCCATAGGCGATAGCGATTCCTTCAAGTTTACGTAAAATTGCCTGACGATAAGGTTGTTCCTCCGGTAAAATGTCCCTCATGCCTTTCAACAATTGCGGCGGTTCAAATTTACGCTTAACTATTTTTTTGGCCGGTTCGGTGG
>CAYMXY010000134.1:0-1995 GCA_964394525.1 uncultured Gammaproteobacteria bacterium
TAAAAAAACTGTACACCTATGCACAGCCAATTACACAAAAGTATTGACACACTCGGAACTCCGCGAAACCTGCTCCGGCAGGTTGGGGTTGAAGATGCCGTTCTGATCCGGCATCACCTCGACCGGCGAGTCGAGCGTTACCTCCCACTCGTCATCGGCCGGGAGGGTAGTGTACTGGAAGGCCGCGGGCTTGTTGTCTGCGGCCGTCACTACGGCCACGGCGATGGTCTTCCCATCGCCATCCCCACTCTTCCAGTGGAAGAAGAAGAGGTGGACGACCCCGACCGCGATGATCGCCGCCAGAACAATTTTCAAAGCGTACCGCTTCATATCAACCTCCTTTGGGCGGAACTGCCCAAGTTGCGTGAAGCAAAAAACGCGCAAACAAAAACGCAAAATATTTCACGCTTATCGCTTCACACAACTTATCGCTCTAAAAAGAACAAAAAAAAGTTGCTTCCCGCAAAAACGGAAAGCAAAAAAATTTAGCAAATAAATTCGCTTTTGTCAACACACATAACAACAAACAGTTTTTACTACCTAATTATCTTCTCCGTCCAAACATCCTTAACCAAGTAAGCCGTCGTACCGGCCGCTCTGGCCCTTCAGCAGTTTCTGTTTCAGTGATAACCGCATTATCATCACTATTAATTGGCGCTTCATTTTCAGTTATAAAATCATCTTTCGAGCTGTCAAAAAGTAAATGTTCCATATATTCCCCTCCCTAAAAATAAGTTACGCCATTATTGTCAAATTATTACCAAAAAACGTCACGTCTTATTATCATACTTTATACTATTTATTAAGCAGCGACTCATAAAGGTTGACAATAAACTTATCTACTATTACTATGATAGTAGTTATGTTTGAGATTCCAACCAAGGTAGATTATGGTTTATTAGTAATGTCATCTCTGGCAAAATTTAAGCCAGAGAATTATTGTTCATTGCAATCAATTGCCCAGAGCAATCACATTTCAAGCAAATATCTTTCTTTGGTGATGATCCCATTGCATCGCGCTGGTTTGGTAAAAAGTAAAGAAGGTAAAAACGGCGGTTACACTTTAGCGAAAACGCCGGCAGAAATTTCGGTGCGCGAAGTTGTGGAAGCAATCGAAGGGCCGTTGCACTTAACGCGCTGCATGACTGAAACCGCCCATTGTCCCGCGCAAAATAATTGCCGCGCTAAACCAATTTGGTCAAAATTAAAAATGGATATTTATCAATTATTAGCTGCTAAATCGCTGGCCGATATCGCCTAATAAAACAATCAACATGAAACAATCAATCGTCAAGCCAGCCACTACAACTACGACATCACCAGCCGCGGATCTTGAAATAAAGAATCTGGTTGTTAGCATTGCCGGCAAGCGCGTGCTTGACGACATCACTTTGACCGTACCGCACGGTGAAATTCACGCCCTGATGGGTCCAAACGGTTCCGGTAAAACCAGTCTGGCGCAATTTATCATGGGTCATCCAAAATATATAAAGGAGAGCGGTTCGATTCGTTTCAAAGGCGAAGATATTACTGCGCTGTCACCTGATAAACGCGCTCGGCTTGGTTTATTTTTAGCTTGGCAGAATCCCAAAGAAATTCCCGGCGTCCGCTTAAGCACTTTTTTACGCATGATCACAACCGCCAGAACCGGACAAAAACAAACGCTGGTCAAATTTAGACAACAGTTAGATGAACTGATGGCGCAATTAAAACTTGATCCGGCGTTAGCTGACCGTTATTTGAATGCGGGCTTTTCTGGTGGTGAGAAAAAAAAGGCTGAATTGTTGCAATTGATGATATTGAAACCAGATTTGGCCATTTTTGATGAAACCGATTCTGGATTAGATATCGATGCCCTGCGTTTGGTTTGTGAAAATATTACTGCCTTACATAAAAAAACACGGATGAGCGCTTTGCTGATAACACATTATCAACGCATTCTTGATTACATTACACCACAACGCGTGCATGTGCTGATAGACGGAAAAATTGTGC
>CAYMXY010000135.1:0-1961 GCA_964394525.1 uncultured Gammaproteobacteria bacterium
TTGTAATCCTGCAGGGACTCGACACCGCCATCTATCTGGCGAACTTTTTCACCTTCTTGTTTGGCGCGCTCGGCAAACCGGTAATTTTCACCGGCTGCGCGCTGCCAGATAAAAACGCCTCCACCGAAATTGGCAACACTAACCTCCAACAGCAACGCCTTTATCGCGAAATGGGCTTCCGCACCAATTTAGTAACCGCGGTGCAAATGGGAGTGCTTAACTGCGCCGGCACCTTTCTAGCCTACAGTCAGCAAATCGTACGCGCGGTGCGAGCCGTTGAAGTCTCAACCGATCCGGTTCACAGTTTTCAAAGTTGGCGCGAACTGGAACCGGCCGAAGTGCAATTTGGTGTGGCGCTGCTTAAAACTATGCCGCCGCGCCGCCGCGTGAACATTGATTTTGTGCCGACTTATGGACGAGTATATGTCGCCAGCGCTTATCCGCCAATGACCTTGCCGCCGGATCTGGAAAAAAATTATCAAGGGTTGGTTATTGTTGGTTATCGCGATTACCCGTTTCCAACTAGCTTGTCGTTGCCAAATTCTATTCCAGTGGTGGTATATCATCCAACGCCGATGGCCTTTTATAAACAACCGGCTAATGTAGTGATTGCATCGAGCATTACTCTTCCCGCTACCATTGGAAAAACCATGGCTTTGCTTGGCCGCACCTCTTCACTCAAAGAATTTATCAAAGAATTTCAGCGGGATCGTCAAGGTGAATTATTTGAAACACGTTGACATAAATTTATGATCGTCTATCTGTACAATCACACCCCAATCGAACTTGCTGATATGTTACGTCAAGCGCGCATCACTGTGTGGACATCGGTCAACGATATGCCGGCGAATGAACGGCACAATTTCATGTACAGCGCCTTGGAAAAGGTCAATGCGTCAATTTTAGAATTAAGTCAAACTTCGGCCGATTTGCAGTTTGTGCTGGCGCAGGCGATTATTTTGCGCCATCCGACGCTTTGTTTGTACAACAAAGCTTGCGAACCAAACCAATTCTTACAGCATCTGACTAAACATCATCTGCCTAACATGATCACGATTCGCGCTTATACTCGCGCCACCATAGACACGATCGTTGGTAAATTTTTGAAAGGGCTCGACCGCACCATTCAACTGGAAGATGTGCCGAACATTAAATTCACCTTGCGTTTAAGCCCCGGGCTGGAGCATTATCTGGAATGGTTCGCCGCGCAAAAAAGGATCAATAAGGCAGATTACATTCGCCAACTGATTAGAGAGGATGCCGAGCATAATAAGGAATATCAAGGTGAAAAAAAAGAACCTAAACGAAAATAAACTGGCTGTGGATAAGTACGTTCGATGCCGTTTTTATTGCCATTGACAAGTTTTATCGTTTTGCTAGGGTGAATACAGAAAATTGAGGCGTCCAAAAACTGCACTAATCGTTGTTAAACGGTTGAGTGAAGTGGATACCTCATTTTTTATAGGAACGCACTGGCTGGGGTTATTTACTGGCTGCTGGCTGTGCCGCTCTTAGCCGCTATCTTGTGACGCCCGACCAAGCTTCACCTAGAAAAAGGCAGCGGTCTTTACAACCTATCGTTGAGCGCAAAAACGTGTGCTTAGGTGGCGCTCTTCTCCTAAGACTTAACAATTAACTATGATTGTTTAGCCCCACGGCGCTCAACGGCCGATTGTGTCTTTGCCTCATGCTGTCGCTAACGGCAATGTGAGGCAAAGCCGCATGGCAATATTCCAAAACTGAAACGCGTTTCAAAAAAGAAGGGAACCAACGGCGAACCATTCGCCTCTAACTCACTTAGTAATCTTAACGTTTATGGATCTTAACCGTGTTACTTTAATTGGCAATGTTTCGCAAGTGCCGGAACAACGCACTTTAACCAGCGGCGCTCGCGTTACGCGCTTGCACCTTGCCACGAATCATCGCTATAAAGACGCCACCACTGGCGAAAAAAAAGAAAA
>CAYMXY010000136.1:0-1943 GCA_964394525.1 uncultured Gammaproteobacteria bacterium
GGTTAGAGTATTCCATTATCCTATTTACACAAAATATTTTACAGACTCGCGTGATCACCCGCGCCCGCGTGAATCCGGGAAGGATGCAGCCATCGAGAGGTGGCGTGTAAACCACATCACCGATCCTGGCGAAGAAGTTGGCTCCGGTTGCTTCCTTGAGGAAGCCATCGAGACCGAACTGGAGCACTTCTTCTGCGCCGATCTTAGCGGCTCGTTGTTTCCACCTCGCTCCCAATGCATAGTTCGAAGTGGTCTTGGCCGACGGAAAGCCACAGCGGGGATCCGCCCGGCAGAACACATCGGGTCCGGGAGCCCAGACCGTGACACCGGTCTGCGAACGCTTCCCGAGGTAGCTGGTCTTGTCGGGTGCCTGCACGCCGAGCCGGCAAGCCGCCGCTCCCAGCCACGGCCGCACATAGAGCGAAGGGCTGTTCTGGCGCCGCGACCAGTTCGTCGCGACGGTGCGCATCATCAGATCGATGACTTCTCGCACCTGCGGTCCGCGGTTGTCGGAATCGAGGATGCCGATGGTGAAGGCGGATTCCAGCAGCCTCGTAGCGTGCGCATCCGGGAAGAGGATGCGCGGCTGACCGTCTACCCCTTCCACCACCTGCACACCTTCGATGGCGGCGGTGCTGTAGTGCACAGTGCAGGCCGGTCGTACGCGTATCGATCCGCGTTGCCCGGCCATCCTGCTGCAGAACGAAAGCGGCAGAATGGATATCATGGATATTGAATCCCAGAATCATTTCGTCCTCCAACTCAGTCTTGGTGAAGAGCTGTTTTCGCACTTTAATATATCTATCAATAAGAAGTCAAACTATTGAAAAATTTAGGTGATTTGATAGTGTAATAAGCATGAAACAACAAAATATCCTGATCGGCATTGGTTTAGCGATTATTTTTATTATTGCTGTAATTTTTTTCCTGCGGCCGGCCTTTTTGATAAAACCTATTCAGCCAATAAGAACACCACTCACTAATAACCAAACAAAAAAAACGCCTCCAGCAGAAATACCAAAAACAGCAAGCACATCCGATTCTAACTTGGTGGTCACAGTTTATGACGAAACCAAAGCCTACAACGGCACCACATTATTATCAGATCATCTTAATAAACGGATCATCGAGGTAAACATGCTTGGTGAAATAATTTGGGAATATCAGTTGCCAGCAGACATTTTTAGTGAAGACGTCAGCGCCTTGGATGCCGAACTGATCGCCAGCGGCAATATTTTAATTAACGCCGGGCAAAATGGATTATTTGAGGTTGATCGCGCCGGTAATATCGTTTGGTCATATTTAGATTCCAAAGTGAGTCATGATGCTGACCGATTGGCTAACGGCAACACCTTATTCAATTTCGGCATGGGTGATACGCCTAATGACGCCCAAGCCAAAGAAGTTGATGCCGATGGTAATATCGTTTGGCAATGGTTCGCCAAAGATGCTTATAGAAATATAGAGTTCGCCAGCGTGAGGAATCAGGGTTGGACTCATTCTAACGCTGTGCAACGCCTTGATAATGGTGATACTCTTATTAGTCTGCGCAACTTTAATTTAACAACGATTGTTAATCAATCCGGCAAAATAGTAAAAGAATATCGTTACGATAAATTCGGCAAAAATACTTATCCGCATGAACCGGAAATATTGGATAACGGAAATATAATTGTTTGTCTGCAAGCAGATTCACCTTATCAAGCGGTGGAACTTGATGCTGCCACACAGGAAGCAGTTTGGACTTATTCACGGCCAGACTTGCGTACCACCCGAGATTGCAACCGTTTGCCAAATGGAAACACTTTAATTGTGAGTGTGGACACTGGCGTGCCGGGCCAAGAATCTATAATTTTTGAAGTTACACCGGATGGCACCGTTGTTTGGGAATTGCGCCTGAAAAATAGTCCGGTTGAAAAAAGCCCGGGTTGGTTCTTTAAGGC
>CAYMXY010000137.1:0-1877 GCA_964394525.1 uncultured Gammaproteobacteria bacterium
GCGCATGGGTTGGTAGTGAATGGTTTTATTGAGCCGATCGTGAAGGTGTTGCCGCTGGAATATGCCGTGGAAATGAATAGGCTAATTGAATTAGAAATGGAAGGAGCAGTGGGATAAACTCCCAACGACCATTTACGACTATGACAGAATTACGAATTGCAGCGGGCGAACAACGAACTATTTTAACCTCGGCGGTCGAACCCGATGTGACCTATCAAATTGGAGCGGGAGCCGACGTTACGATTATTTCGATTATTGATAGCGAATCGGCTGGTGTTCGGCTGGCGTATTTAGCAGCCGAAGCGAATTTGCGCTGGTTTACATTCATATTAGGCGGTAAGGTTAGTTTAGAAGTCGGCACCTACCATGACGGTCGCGCCGCCAGCAGCCAGCACAACGCGCTTTTTTTTGGCAGTGATCATGATCGTTTTATCATGAATTTTTGGAGTGAACATAATGCGGAACAAACTTCTGGCCACATTTTGACGCACGGAGTATTGTTTGATCAGGCTTATTCACACTTCAAAGGCAACGTTCATATCTTGGCAGGTGGTCGGCAGACATCAGCTACGCTAACTGAACACGCCTTATTGTTGGGTGAACGCGCTCGCAGCAGCGCCGTGCCGCAATTACAAATTGAGCATAATGAAGTGCAAGTTAGCCACAGCGTTTCTACCAGTCGAATTGATGAGGAACAATTATTTTATTTGACTAGCCGCGGCCTGACGGCGATAGAAGCGCGGCGCTTAATTGTACGTGGGTTTTTGAATACAATTATTGAACAGACGCCGGATGCAAGTATTCAAGGTTCTTTGCGAGAAATGATTGAAGAAAAATTAATCCAAGCAACGCCTTAATAATAATTTATGACAAGATTAAATCAGTGGCGAAATGACTTTCCTCTGTTGCGTGAGCAGCCCGTTGTTTGGCTGGATAATGCTGCCACAACACAGAAACCGGAAGCGGTACTGCGAGCGATGGATAATTTCTATCGCCAGTCCTACGCCAACGTGCACCGCGGTTTATATCATCTTAGTGAATTGGCCACCAAACAATATGAAGAGGTGCGTGATCAAGTGCAACATTTTATTGGCGCGGCGGCGCGGGAAGAAATTATTTTTACCAGCGGCGCAACCGCCAGTTTGAATTTGGTGGCGCAATCATTAGGGAAATTATTGCTAAAAAAAGATGACGTGATTTTATTAAATCCGGCGGATCACCACAGTAATATTGTGCCGTGGCAGTTAGTGGCTGCGGCTACCGGCGCAACCATAGAATGGTTCGACCTTACCAATAAAAGTACAATCGATACAGAAAAATTAGCGCAGAAGTTACACCACAAGGTGCGGATTATTAGTTTAGCTCACATTGCCAACGCTTCTGGCACTATCAATCCAATTGAAAAAATTATTCAAGCGGCTAAACAGAAAAATATTCCTGTAATTATTGATGCTGCTCAAAGTGTGCCGCATCGCCCGATTAACGTGCAACAACTGGATTGCGATTTTTTGGCGTTTTCAGGCCATAAAATGTGCGGCCCAACCGGCATTGGCGTATTATACGGTAAGCGTTACTGGTTGGAGAAAATGCAGCCGTTGCTCGGTGGCGGAGATATGATCCGCACAGTCACCCTTACCGGTTCAACTTGGAACGAGCTGCCTTATAAGTTTGAAGCCGGTACGCCCAATATTGCCGGTGTGATTGGTTTGGGCGCGGCGATAAATTATTTACAAACAATCGGTCTGACAACAATAAAGCAAACCACCGAGACTGTGTTCAACTATCTATTAGAAAAACTGCGTGCTTTAGATTTTATTACTATTTTTGGTGAGCCGCAAAGCAGCATTGTTTCTTTTAACATTGAGTCAGTGCACGCT
>CAYMXY010000138.1:0-1100 GCA_964394525.1 uncultured Gammaproteobacteria bacterium
GAGCAAATCCTCCGGTATCATTATTAAAGTATGGCCTGCCGATAAATAAGGTATCGGAAAGAAGCGCGATTTGCGTACTAATGGCGCCGATAGAGTCCACCCGCAAACCGCCGTCTAAAACCGTCAAACCGTCCACGCGCAAACCCTTAATCACTTTAAGCGCGTCGGTAAAATTAAAGTCAAAATAACTTGTAACCACAGCCAGCCGATTTTTAAGCTCTTCAACTTCCATTGTCAGAGCGGAAATTGTCTGGCTGGTTAAATTAAGTTTTTCTTCCATCCCCGCGTCTTCGGCTCTAATCATCTCAATTGTCTGCTTGATTTCTCCGTTTTCATTCTTAAGCGCCAAAGCCGAGGCGGAAAGCGCTTCAACTTGACCGACAATGGCGGTGGTGGTGGCAAAAAGCGCATCCAATCCGCTTATCTCGTTTGCTGTAATCTTGCCCGCGGTAATAGTATCAACAATTAAATCTCGCGCGGTTATTTTTGGAGTAACAATTTCCAATTCCGCCGCCAACCGGTCGGCAAAAAGGTCTGATTTGGTTGAACTGGCCGTCACTGACTGCTCGCGGACAAATTGCTTTAATACTTCTCCTCCAAAATTAATCTCTTCGCCCGTTTCAAAAGTAAGACCGGCCAAAAGCTCATCTAACGGCGCGCCGTTATACCAGCCGGGTTTTACATACATCAGCGCCTGGCCGATTCCATTGCCAACCATTTCGGTTAACGCCTGGCCTAAAATAGGACCGGCTTTGGTCGCCCTCATAGCCACGCCCGGCGCGGAAGAAGAAGTAAGTAAATCGCCCGGCTTAATTTTCCCATTTTCATCGGAAACCTTTACCGGCACCCGTCCGACAAGAGCCACCATAACGGGATTCTCGCCTTTGGCATGGTCGGAAAATACCAAACCCGGCTTGGTTGAAACAACGCCCAGCAAGTCCTTTTGATAAACATTGTTAGCGCGCTTAACTCCGGCTTGGAGCGTTCCATCAATGGCCAAAATTTCACCGGGCATAAGAGAATTATCATGGCTGTAATAAACTTCCGCCAAGTCAGCTCCCACATCCTTGCTTATTTCATAAACGACGATTGACCTGTCA
>CAYMXY010000138.1:1116-1862 GCA_964394525.1 uncultured Gammaproteobacteria bacterium
GCGCAACGTCAGACCCCACGCCGGTCTCTGCTACGCAAAGCGAATAAGCTACTGGAATCGTTGACGTGGCAGTAGTATCAACAAAGCTGACGGTGTTAATCTGCGTATCAGCCGCTGTCATGACATCGTTCACGGTTGCGCCAATTTGAGTACCTGTACAATCTCCCCCTTTTCTAATCTTCATATCAATTCCCGCGCCAGTAGTGGCATGCGTAGCGGCTGAAGTAAATTCTCCCGTGGCAACTATCCACATTTCATTGCCGGCAACAGATGCGGTTGTAGTGGCGGATGCAAGATTTTTTTCTGCCGTAGTCAAAGTAACTGCAGTAGACCGCGTGTCCCTTGCAACATCAGGATTATCCATCTGCTCCCATGTATTGGCGCTGGTGCAAACCAAGGCGGTATTGTCAACATCATTAATATAAATATCTCCGACCTCACAGGTGGAAGGATTGCCCGAGGTTGGTTTTGCCAAAAGATTGAGCATTCCAACAGCGCCTCTATCCTTTACGCTAAATAGCGTGCTGGAACCGTTGTTGGTGAACTTAACGGCTCCGTTATTTGGGAAAAGAACGGTGGAAGTGGTATTTTGCAAATCAAGCGCGATGTCCCAGCTTGTGCCGATTCTTATGGCGGTGGAAGTCGGCGCGGTCTGGCCGCCAGCTAAATTACCGATTAAAATGCCTAAGATATTATCAGCGTCGGTGGAATCGCTGGTCATAGTAATGTTAAGCCCGGAATTTGTT
>CAYMXY010000139.1:0-1835 GCA_964394525.1 uncultured Gammaproteobacteria bacterium
TTGCAAAAACAGGGCAAAGAAATTTCTACCGACCAAAAAGCTCAGATGATGGCTCACTTAAAGCACCTCACTTCCAACGGTTGGATGGATGATTTATTAGGCCGGGTGGCCAAATTGTCCGCTTCCAAAGAGGGTTTAAGTGGGGATAAGCGCGAAGAAGCTGAGGCCTTGGAAGAAGTATTTATTAAAAAATTACATTGGGATCCTAAAGATAACCGTTCTGGCGCCGACCGGACCGCTCAACTGCAAAAGATTATCGCAATGGGAGGCGATCTTGAACAAATGCAGGCCGAAGAAGCGGTTTTATGGCGTAAAGAAAATACCGGTGAAGGTTATGGTCGGGCTAATCAACGGATTGCGGATGTGGCCATTGCAAATAGAGACGCAATAAATACAGCCGACAGCTCAACAGATGCCGGTCGATCAAGTTTACAGACGCACGCTCTGACCGCTGGCATGATAACACAACAACAGGTAGATGCGGCTGGCGCCGGAGACGAAAAAGCCAAAAAATTTGTTACTGATGCGACAAAAACATCAGAAGCAGTGGCCGAGGCCTTTATGAAATCAATGGATAAATTTCAGGATTCTTTTGAGATGCTAACCGACTTTAAGAATCTGGCCATGAATACCGGCCACATCGATGATGGTGGGCATACTTATTATGATATGGACGAGGGGATGGTGCGCGGTAATTTAGGTCACAATGGCAAGGCCTTTACTTTGGGAGAATGGCGCAAGTTGGGTTTGGACCAGCGTTTGTCTAAATTAAAAACCCACACCACCGGCCAAATGGATGAAAATTATGGCACAATCGATTACACAGCGGGCGAGGAGTGTGATGATGCCATTAGAGAAACATACTCCGGTTTGAGCAATCAGCGCGAATTTGCCAAATTGGACGGTCGTAACGTTGACCACATGGCCGGTATGAGCGCCGGTGAGGCGATACGCGCTAACGCGCAGGGCCAAACTAAAATCGGTGACAATGACTCGGCCTATTTCAGAGGCAAGTTTAGCCATATCGTTGATAGAACTAAGCGAGAGGAGGCGGTAAAGAAACAGTTACGCGGAAATTACGCCGCCTTTTTACGCAATAGCCCTTCGGCTTTGCTTGGCGCGCTGGCGGTACGTAGCGGATTGTCGTTTGACGATGGCATGAAAGGAAATATTAATTTGGAGATCTGCGGTGAGTCAATTACCAGTGTTGAACAACTGGTTAATTGGGTCAATCAGGGTGGCTATCAATTTAAAGCAGACAGGATCAGGCGTTCTTTAGCCAGGGGCGAACAAGGTGGGGGCAAGAATAATAGAAATGATTAAAATAATTTTACCGTAATCGGCTATGTTATCACAGTATCTCGTGCCGGCCACCGCGTCAGAGTGGCAGAAAAAATTAGATAATTTGGAGTTGATATTGGCCACGGCTGAGGATCCTTTTGGCAATGGTTGTCATATTTACGCGACGAGCTGGCGCGCTTTGATTTTAATCAAGAAATTTCTGATAAAGAAACGGCGTTTTTTGTCGCCATGTTAGGGCAGGTCAATTGGCCGGTTATCGGTGAGTTAGGTGAAAAGATTGATAAATCAGCGCGTGTTATTGAGAACAGTCCCAAAGAAGTGGCGGGCAAGGTCGCTGATGTTAAGGTTTGGGAACAGTTGAGTGAGAGTTTGGATTTGAACGAGTTGGGGAAAGAGTCAATCGTTTCCAAAGTGTTTAGTTTGTCCGGTCCGCTTCAAGCCAATTTCAGCGAACTTCTCTTTGGTTTGGCCGACACATATGGAAATTTTAAAATCCAATTTCGATTGCTCTCGGCCGCGTTTCTTTATTACTC
>CAYMXY010000140.1:0-1832 GCA_964394525.1 uncultured Gammaproteobacteria bacterium
AGCCATCGCGGCTGGTGCTTCCACGGTGATGATAGGGAATTTGTTTGCGGGTACTTACGAATCCCCCGGCGCTTATTATATTGAAGACGGCGAGGCGTTTAAGATTTATAGAGGGCTTGCGTCACGTGATGCTTCTATCGACCGCCAGCAAGTTGAAGTAAATACCGAACGCCAGGATCGCGCGCCGGAAGGAATTAGCTTCCGCGTAACATACAAAGGTGAGGTGCAAAAGTTTTTGCAGGTACTGCTTGACGGTCTGCAATCTGGTATGAGTTATACCGGCGCTAAAAATATAAATGAATTTTGGAAAAAAGCCAAGTTTGTGAGAATGACAGAGGCAGGAGCACGGGAAAGTTCACCACGGAATTACCAGGTCTAAGTCTATTAAATAACTAATTACTAATGTCTAATCAATGACCAAACCTCAAAATGTCTAATGTTTTAGTATTGAGTCATTGGTTATTGGGATTTGATTAGAAATTAGGAATTAGTTCTTAGAAATTTTATTTATGTCTCCAACAGTCCTCCTAATCAGCCAAACATTATCTCTATCTATAATAGCAGGGCAGCTTTTGCTCGTAGCTGGTTTAGTATACGTTTTCGCGCGCAGACAAAAAAACGACAAACTGATTGCATTTGTCGCGCGCAATGCTATACTACTGGGATTTTTGCTTTTGGTTTCGGCTATGGCTGGTACGCTTTTTTATTCTGAAATAGCGGCGCTCGAGCCGTGCACGCTTTGCTGGTATCAGCGTATAGCGCTTTACCCGCAAGCGTTAATTTTGGGTATCGCGCTGTGGAAAAAAGATAAGGGGATTGTTGACTATGTAATTGGGCTGTCGTTGGTGGGCGCGCTTATCGCCGCGTATCATTCGTACTTACAGTATTCAGGATCGCAATCAATTACTTGTTCTATAATAAAGGAAGCAGTTTCTTGCTCCGAGCCACAGGTTCTTGAATTTGGGTATATTACAATTCCTGTGATGTCGCTAACAGTGTTTTCTTTGATTTTGTTTATAATGATGGTTCACAAGCGGTTCTCAGCACGTGTGTAGTGGACGTTGCGTTGACAGCATTAGTAATAAATGTTAAGATAAATAAATTCCGGAACGTGGTTGGTAAGGTTCGTTCAAAGGAAAGGAGCTGTCATGCCTAGTTATGCGTCCGATGAGGACGAGATGGTTGAACTAAAGAGAAGACTGTTCCGTGGTTTGGAACATTTGAATGATTCGGATAAGGTGTTTCGTAACGACCCACGCCTTTTGGAAATTTATCGGGAAGTTTTAAAGAGGCGGCGAGTCTGTCCAATTGATGAGTCGACCATTATAACAAGCAACTCTGATGCGTTTAACGGCTTTATGTCTCATCGCCGTTAGGACTATTAAGTCCAAATAAGTAGTCCCATGCGCGCAATGCATGGGATTTTTGTTTTTTCGTAATAAATTACTCTCGCGCAAAGGCAATACCCCATACTTCCTTGGCACCCGCTTTACGGAGTGCTATGGCGCACTGGCGCATTGTTGCGCCGCTGGTGTAGACATCATCAATTAGAATGACGCGTTTATTTTTCAGCACTCTAATCTTGTTTTTCAAACTCAAATACTTCCGCATCGCGGATTAGAATAGTTCTTCCTGTGGTATAGGAAAGTCCTTTGTTTGGATCCGCTTCAAATCCCAGATATACACATTTTACGCCGCGTGCTTTTGCTTCGCTCACAGCTGGTTGAAGATCGGAGTCGGAGCTTGCAAGGATTATTGTATTAACACTCTTGTCGCAAGCAGCGCACATCATATCAACGGCAATCCTAACATCAACGCCTTTTTCCTTGAAT
>CAYMXY010000141.1:0-780 GCA_964394525.1 uncultured Gammaproteobacteria bacterium
TTGGATGGGCCGTGTTTGGTGCCATCTCGACAGTGTTGGCTTTAGTCAAGCCAGCTAAATGACGAGCTATTTCGACCATCGCTAATTGCATGCCATAACACAGACCAAAATAAGGTATCTTATGTTCCCGCACATAGCGAATAGCTTTAATTATTCCTTCGACTCCGCGCGTGCCAAAGCCGCCGGGCACGATTACACCAGCAAAACCATTTAATTCTCGCAGTCGATTTGGATATCGTTCATAAATTTCAGAGTCAATCCAAGTTAAAATTGGTTTTTGTCCCAACTGCCAAGCTGCATGTTTAACAGCCTCTATCACTGAAATGTAAGAATCAGCTAAAGTGAAATCTCCGGTGCCAAAATATTTACCAACCACCGCAATTGCCAATGGTTGTTTTGCCAGTTCGGCAGTTTTTACCATGGTATTCCAATGCCTTAATTGCGTTGGCCGCGGCGATATTTTTAATCGTTTTAAAATTTTATCGCCCAGTTTTTGCTTTTCCAACAATAACGGAATTTGATAAATCATTTCCACATCCGGTGCTGAGATGGCGTGATCAGGTGGTATCCCGCAAAAAATTGCCAGTTTCTCACGACGCTTGCGGTCCAGTTCTCGGGCCGCTCGACCGATAATGAAATCTACTTGAATACCAGCCGAATTCAACGTGCGGGCCGCCGACTGAGTTGGTTTAGTTTTCATTTCACCAACTCGCTCCGGAATCGGCAAATAGCTTACCAAAATAAACGCCACATCATCGGGGGTACGGGGATGCATCATTC
>CAYMXY010000141.1:790-1817 GCA_964394525.1 uncultured Gammaproteobacteria bacterium
AGCCGCCTCCAAAAAAAGAATATTTTGATACTCACCAACCGTGCCGCCGATTTCGATAATCGTAATGTCGGCCTGAGCTTGCCGCTGCGCCTGCTTAACGCGCCGAATTATTTCTTCCGGTATGTGTGGCACGACTTCAACACAGTCTCCATGATATTCTAAATTTCGTTCCCGCCTGATAACCGTATCGTAAACGCGACCGGTCGTCATGTAGTTTATGGAATGGATATCGGTATTAAGAAAACGTTCGTAATTGCCTATGTCTTGATCGGTTTCGTCAGCATCGTCCGTAACAAAGGTTTCACCATGTTCCGTTGGATTCATTGTGCCTGCATCGATATTAATATAAGGATCGGCCTTGACCGCTGTTACGCTTAACCCTTTGGCAATAAGAATCCGACCAATACTGGCGGCTGTAATTCCTTTGCCAACACTTGACATCACGCCACCTACTACAAAAATAAATTTGGGACGTTTTATATGCTTGGGCATATGTTAACTGGCAGCTGATTGTACCTTAACAGTTATGGTTACTGGTTTGCAGTCTGGTAGTTTAATAGTGACTGAATGATCTCCAATTTTTTTAATCGGCGGACATGTAATGTTGTCAGTTGTTACCATCACACCGGCAGTGGCCAAAGCAGAAGCAATATCACCTGAATGCAACGCAGCAAATAGTGTGCCGCTGGCGGTCGTTTTAACCGGTATCGTTAGGCTAAACGATTTTAGTTTGTCTGCCAGCGCTTGAAAACTAGCTTGGTCGTTCGCTAATTTTTGTGCAAATTGCGCGCGGGTTGCTTCGGCAGATTGTAATGAGTCGGCCGTAGCCGGTTTCGCCAATCCGTTTGGAAATAAATAATTACGGGCATACCCAGTGCTAACATTTTTCACTTCACCCGTAGCTGACATGATAACTTGCATACTTAAGAGTATATCACGTAAACCCGAAAACTAGCAAAATGCGAAGTTGTGGAGTCGCCAGCCGCGACCGAGCCGTAGTGGAGCTACGGTGAGAGAGCGGCTGCGG
>CAYMXY010000142.1:0-1462 GCA_964394525.1 uncultured Gammaproteobacteria bacterium
CGGAAAACGATGCGATCGCGTTAGATTCCATTGATCGTCGCGCCACTCCCACAAAGTCAAACGCCGCCGTGTTGGGTCATATAAAAGTAAATCCGCTGTCGCGTCGCCGGTAACATCTCCGGCCTGTACCAAACTCGTTTGCCGACTAAGCTTATTGGACGATAAAGTTGAAATTGTTTTTACCAATTTAGCTGTTTCAGTTTGATAACTTAGCGATTGTACCATCCGCTGCCGCGCCGAAAATGTAACTAAGTCTGTTTGTCCATCGCCGGCAACGTCGCCAGTAAATAACCAACCGCGAGTATTGGCGGTTGTTAAAAGTTCTCCGGACATTGAATACACTGCCACCGCATAAGACGGCGCCGTCAATTGTTGAATAATCACTTCATTTTTACCATCGCCAGTTAAGTCTGCCTGCAGTAAGCTGGCTTCAGCCACTGTTTCACCGGCCGATGCTTGCCACTGCCCGCGCACTTTACCGCGCGCTGAAAAAATCCTGACATGGGGTGTGCCATTACTGGTTGGCAAGGTAACTATTTGCGGCGCCGGTTCTGGTAATTGGTGTAAGGCTATTTCACGAGTGAGCGTGCCGGTATCATTCACAGTAAATTCAATTTGACCATTGGCGTCTGCCAGCAGTCGCTGTTCAATTTCTCCATTCACTACTACATTGATCAAAACATCTGCGGATAAATTCGACCAAGTGTAGGTGGTTGCCGTGGTGGCTGACAACGGCGTTTCTAACCAACTAAGGCTGTTTGATGTTGCCATCACCTCACTGATAATTGTTGTGTCCGCCGCCGGTTGCGCGGTTAGTGAAGTCGCGGTGTCTGCCGAGGTTGGCATTGTTTGATAAGTGACCACTTTGTCGCTAGCCACTGTTTGTGTAGTACCGGTATGAATTAATTGTGCGGCTTGCGCGGTAAAAGTTTGAGTAGTTTTGGCTGATGCCGATACTGCCGCATAAATTACTGTATAATCTGGATATGCCTGAGACTGGATAGTTGAATAATATTGACCGGTGTCATCGCTTACCAATAAACTGGCGGCGCTGGTGCGCAGCCGAAATTTTAATCGAATAGATGGATAGTCACGCTGACTGCTGTTTTCTACAGTCGCCTGGGCCTTGGCAAAACGTCCACCGTTATGTTCGTAATCAACGGCTAACCCAAAATCATCTTCCGGTATCAGCTCGTGGCTAATCTCGGTTGGAGTAACGTGCACCAAAGTATAATGGTAATCTCCATCCGGCTGAGCGATATTACCGCCGGCACCAGCAGAAATTAATTGATACAAACCAGTCGCAATACTGCCAACATCTGTCTCAGTCAAATAACGATAGTCATACCCCTGTGAATGTCCGGTCATTACCAAACTAACCTGATCGGTGTCCAGTAACTCGGCTAAGGCATCGCGCTCAGTTAAATCGGCAAAACAGCAGTCTACGTTCATGGCCCAAGCT
>CAYMXY010000142.1:1472-1796 GCA_964394525.1 uncultured Gammaproteobacteria bacterium
GTCGCGACAACGGATGATGAAAATAAATCACGGTCGGCGAATAGGTTGAAGCTAACTCCGTTTGCAGCCAGCTTAATTGTTCCTCGGAAACCGTCCCTTTGCTTTCATTGCCAGCGGTTGCTAAACCAATAAATTGAACTTGACCGACGTTGTAACTATAATTTGGTTCACCGAAATAACGGCGATAAGTAGTTAAACCGCTATCATAATCGTGATTGCCGGGCACTGAATACATTGGCACGGCGGCTTCGGTTAAAGTTGTTTGCACCGCTGTGAACATCTCTTCTAAAGTTTCGTCGGCACTGCTGCTTCCCTGCACCAAAT
>CAYMXY010000143.1:0-1698 GCA_964394525.1 uncultured Gammaproteobacteria bacterium
GATCTCGATGGGCGCATAAAACCACCTGACCCCATCCCCATGGTTCCCATACCCGGCATCATCGGCCGGCGCCAACGTGATCCAAACTTAAGATTCATGCTAGATAGTATAACATACAGCAAGGCACCAGCCTAATAGACACCGTCAACTAAATAGATTATACTTGGCGGCGTATGACACCACGAGGTTTCGCCGATGTGTTAATCGGCCTACAATATGGCGATGAAGGCAAAGCCCGTGTGGTTGATTTAATAGCCGATCAATACGACATTATTGCTCGTTTCAATGGCGGCTCAAATGCCGGCCATACCATCGAAACCAAATCCGGTCGCATTGCCTTACAACAAATTCCGTCGGGAATTTTTTATCCAACCATGTTGCTTTATATTGGTTCCGGTTGCGTTGTTAATATCGAAAAATTGATTCAAGAAATTAAAAAAGTTGAGGAACTAAATATTGATTTGACTAATCGCTTGCGCATTAGCAGTCAAGCCAGTGTAGTTCAGCCACATCACCTTTTAATTGACGCTACTATCGGCAAAACCGTCGGCACCACCAAAAATGGAATCGGTCCCTGCTATGCTGACCAAGTGCTACGGATGTATAAAGAACGAATCATCAATATCCGGCTAGGTGATTTACTAAATGATCCAGACAATTATTTTGAAACCATCCACAAAAATTTTGCCAAGGCGGCCAAACGATACAAATTTAATATTCCCGACACCCAAGCAGTAATTGATCAATTAAAAAAATCTTTAGCGCAAATTGAACCCTATATTGAACCGGATACGCTGTTCATGGAAAAACAAGTGGCGGCAGGAAAAAAAGTATTATTTGAAGGAGCGCAATCGGGGATGTTGGATGTGGTCAAGGGAGCAGTGCCGTATGTTACTTCCAGTCATACGCTGGCGGCGGCGGCCTATGTGGGCGGTGATTTATCTGTGCGGTATCATCGTAAAACTATTGGTGTCGCTAAAGCGGTAATGTCGCGGGTGGGTTATGGCCCATTTCCACCGGAATTTGGTGGACGTGATTCTGAAGCCTATTGCATGGCCACAACTGGTGAAGATCCTAAATACAGCCGCGCTGTTGAAGCCAATTACGACGTTGCCGAATATTTACGTTCGGACGACGAATTAAAAATTGGTATTGCTTTGCGCAGCTTGTCGGGAGAATATGGCACGGTTACCAGCCGGCCGCGACGAATTGGGGCATTAGATTTAGTGCAACTGGCTTATGCTATCCGGATAAATGGAGTTGATGAAATATTTTTGAACAAGTGTGATATTTTAAGTGCTTACGCACGCACTACCAAAGCAGCTATTCCCATGGTGACCAGCTACATTTTGCATGGACGCTCATTAGATTACCTGCCTGCAGCCACAAAAGAATGCTATGAAGTGGAAGCGGTAAAAACCTTTCCGCCATTACCAATTACGTCGCTCTTCCCGATAATTTGAAAAAACTACTTCGAGAAATTGAAAAATATACTAATTGCAAAATCAGCGCCATCGGCGTTGGGCCGGAGCGTGAGCAAATAGTAATGGTGCTATAAAAAAGTGAGATTACAGTAAGACTGGAACTGATACGCGGAGTCTGGACACATTCTAAAAAAAATGATATAATAATTTCAAATATTATTAATAAAGTTTTGTTATGAAAACAAAAATAAAAACGCGTACTTCAACATTAGTT
>CAYMXY010000144.1:0-1662 GCA_964394525.1 uncultured Gammaproteobacteria bacterium
GTGCCGACATTACGATTGAAGCGGCGGTTGATGGGGATGTTCGCGCCGCCGGCGGACAGATAACCATTGATGGCGCAGTAGCGCGCAATGTCTCTGCCGCGGGCGGCCGCATTATAATTTCTCCCCAAGCCGTGATTGGTCGTTCTTTAACGGTTTTCGGTCAAAATGTTTCCATGGCCGGAAGCGTACTGGAAAATATTTACGGCGGCTCAGAAATATTTAACCTTAACGGCACGGTTGAACAAAACGTCTCACTCGAAGCGGTTAATCAATTGACTATCGAAAAAAATGCCAGCATCGGCGGAAATCTCACTTATAATTCAACCCAACCCGGAGAAATTGCGCCAAATACAGTCAGCGGCAAAACTATCTTCACTGAACAAAAAGAAACCACAAAAAAACCCGCTGCCGCTAAACCATTTTGGACACCGTGGTTTATTGTTAAGTTGATAATCGGGTTGCTGGGTTATTGGCTGCTGGGACTGATTGCTATTAAATTATTGCCTAAGCACACTATCACCGCGGCAAAGCAAATGCGTAAGCAACCTTTAGCCAGTCTTGGCTGGGGCGTTTTATGTTTAGTAGTTACGCCGATATTATTAATAGTAGTGGCGCTGACACTGATTGGTTTGCCATTGGCGGTGGTGGCAACAATGCTGTTTATATTAATGTGGTGGTTCGCCAAACTTAATGTTGGGTTAGCGCTTGGACAGTGGCTTTTGCCTAAAGTGCGGTCGCCCTTCATACAATTTATGGTTGGTTTTAGTTTGTGGTATCTACCCTTCAAATTACTGGCTCACGGCGGTGGTTTAATGAGTCTGGCAAGTTCGTTGTTGCTGAGTGTAGTAGTAGTGTGGGGTTTAGGAGGAATGATTGCGGAGCGGCGCGAGCACCATGACTGACATTTTCAAAGCCTATGACATTCGCGGTGTCTATGGCAGTGAGTTGACTGAAGAAATCGCTTATCGGTTGGCGCGGGCGTTCGCTCAACTTATCCAAAATGAAGTAGGCGCCGGTAAGCCGCTGCGGCTGGTGTTGGGAGTAGATATGCGTTTGTCGTCGCCGAGTTTGAAACAGGCAGTAGTGAACGGTTTGCTTGACGAGGGTGTGCAAGTGATTGATGTTGGTTTGGTATCTACGCCAGCATTTTATTTTGCGGTGGCGCAGTTTGGTTATGACGGCGGTTTAATGGTGTCAGCTTCACATAATCCGCCGGAATATAACGGTGTCAAGCTAGTGCGAGCCGGTGGAGTGCCGGTTAGCAGCGATACCGGCATTCAACAACTACGAGCTGTAGTAATGAGCCAGCAGGACTTTGGTCCTAAAAAAACTGGCGGCGCCGTGACCGAGCGTTCTAATATTGTTACTGCCGATGTCACTTATGCGCTACAATTTGCCGGACCAGTTATTAAACCTTTCAAAATTGTGGCCGACGCAGCTAATGCCATGGGCGCCACTTATTTACGCGAATTATTCAAACATCTTCCCGGTCAACTGCTGGAAATGAATTTTGAGCTTGATGGCAGTTTTCCAGCGCATCAGGCCGATCCGTTCAAAGAAGAAAACAATCATTCTTTGATGCAGCGAGTAGTGGCAGAGCACGCCGACCTTGGTATAGCCACCGACGGCGACGGCGACCGGATTTTTTTCGTGGATAATGAA
>CAYMXY010000145.1:0-1623 GCA_964394525.1 uncultured Gammaproteobacteria bacterium
TCTTTATTCTTGGACGCCTTAATGGTTTTGATGATGGCGTCAATTTTTTCCAAAGCCATCACCAAACCTGATAAAATATGAGCGCGTTCCTCGGCTTTTTGCAAATCAAATTGAGTGCGCCGCGTGACCACCTGTTCGCGATGTTTAATATACTCTTCCAGCAGCATTTTTAGGGTAAGTACGCGTGGTTGTAAGCCATCTATCAACGCCACCATGTTGAAATGGAAGGTCTCTTGCAATTGTGTTAAAGAATAAAGTCGATTGAGTAATTTTTTAGGATAAGCGTCACGTTTCAATTCAATCACAATGCGAATTCCGGCGCGATCCGATTCGTCGCGTAAATCTTTGATACCTTCAATTTTTTTATCTTTCACCAACTGGGCAATTTTTTCCACTAAGGTGGCCTTGTTTACCTGATAGGGCAGCTCGGAAATGATAATCACCGGTCCAGATTTATTTTCTTCAATGGTAGCCCGACCGCGCATCACTAAACCGCCGCGGCCAGTGGCGTAAGCGCTTTTAATAGCCGCTACATCATAAACCATACCGCCAGTGGGGAAGTCTGGACCCTTGATAAACTGCATTAAATCATCTACGTCAATAGTGGGGTGGTCAATTAAATAAGTAATGCCATCGCATAGTTCGCTTAAATTATGCGGCGGAATACTGGTGGCCATACCCACGGCAATTCCAACCGTGCCGTTAAGCAGCAAGTTCGGCAATTTTGCCGGCAGCGTTACCGGTTCATCATGCGAACCGTCGTAATTGGGTCGGAAGTCTACCGTTTGTTTTTCTAAATCAAATAACATTTCTTCTGCAATTTTATGCAGTTTGGATTCGGTATAACGCATGGCAGCGGCGGAATCACCATCAATTGAACCAAAGTTACCTTGGCCATGCACCAGCGGATAACGCATCGAAAAATCTTGCGCCAAACGAACGAGTGAATCATACACAGCCGTGTCGCCGTGCGGATGGTATTTACCCAGCACTTCACCAACCACCGTGGCAGATTTGCGAAATTTGGCGCCGGAGCGCAGCCCCAAAGTCCACATGGCATACAAAATACGGCGATGAACCGGTTTAAGCCCGTCGCGGACATCTGGTAAAGCGCGCATCACAATTACGCTCATGGCGTAATTCAAATATGCTTCCTCCATTTCTCGATCGATCGGCCGGTCGATGACTTTATCTTGAATTGGTACGGTTGGTTGGGTCATGGTTAGGGAAGATCAGAGAATAAATTATTGAGTTGTTCGGAGTTAGTAGCAGAGGGTTGGCTTTGAGAATCAGGCACTGATTGATTTGAAAGTTGTTGCCCAGCGGTTGGCTGTTGCTCTAATAAATTATCTTGTTGTTTAGCCAAGGCACCGGCGGTGGTTTTAAGATCGCTCAAATTAGCTTCGATATCACTGACTAAATTATCTAGGTTGGAATTATCAATTGTTTCTTTGACGGCGGTGGGAACATTTAGCCACGAACGTTGCAGGAAGTATAACCACACCAAAGCAATTACAGCGCCGGTGCTAACAACCGTAAACCAAAGTTTGGCGCGCTGAGGTTGAGCAACAAAGGCTTGATGACGCGGCGCGTTAGTGGATTGATTTATTGTTGCCGCAGCCG
>CAYMXY010000146.1:0-1333 GCA_964394525.1 uncultured Gammaproteobacteria bacterium
AATTCCAATAATTTAAATATTGTTCCATCTTACCCGATTTGCGCTGATGTCGGCAGCGGCGTTGAAGCGGTCTGGGGCGTGAGCGCGGTGACCGAAGATCACCATGTCACCAGATTTTCAAATATCGGTTCTGATTGCATAGATATTACCGCTCCGGGACAGAATATTTCCAGCACGATTCGTTATTCGCCGACCAATGGTTTGAAAACAAGTTATACGGGCGGATGGAGCGGGACTTCATTCGCCGCGCCGTTGGTTGCCGGCGCCGCGGCCTTGATTAAAGGGATGCATCCGGCCTGGGGACCGGACGAGATTTTTGATATTTTATTAAGAACGGTTCAGCATACTCCTGGCCAAGATGAAGCGGTTTACGCCAATCTGTTCGGCGCCGGTTTATTGCGATTAGATCGAGCGGTAAAATATGTTGTTGATAAATTTGGACCGATACATTGGGCGAGCCGATGGTTAGTTTTAGATTTGGGAAAAGGCAATTTGTCAGGATTTGATTGGGGAGAAAGAATAGCGTTACCAGCCGCGTGACCATTTATAACGAGAATTGGAAAAAGAAAAAATCATGGTCAGTCCCGAGCGATGGCAAATTAAATATCGCGGCAGGCGATGTTGTCGGCGATGATGATGTGGAGGTAATTTTATCGCCGCAATATCCGGCTGATTGGGCATGGCGGATTTTTGATCAATCCGGTAACAAACAGACCGAATATTTATTATCAGGAGGCCATCAGGGGGTTTCGCTTGATTTATCGCCAAAAGTCGGCGCGAAAAAGGCAAAAATAGCGATTCTGTATCAAAATAACGGCAATTTGAAATTAATGCCATTTGGCGATGATTTGAAAGAGGGGATTGAGTTTAAAATTACCACGCTTCAGTCCCGCGGCGATTTAGCGGTTGGAGACGTGGATGGCGACGGCCAGATTGAGTATGTTTTAAGCGGGAATAACGGCAATGGTTCGTACGCGGCGATTTATAACAATGCCGGCAAATATAAACGCAAGTTTAAATTAGCTGATTCTTTTAACCCGTTTGGCTTGCGATTAGGCGACTATAATAAGGACGGCAAAGATGAGATTTTTACCGCGCCGTTATCAGCTGTCGGGCCGGTACAGGTATGGACTTACCGCGGCAAAAAACTGTTTGAATGGTCCGCGCCAACCGGTTTTGGCGGTTTGAAGTTGTTGGTTTTTTGAGATTGTGGTAAAATAGAGTAGTATGATGGGTGATACGCCAATTTTTGAGAAAAAAAATGTGCTGGTAACCGGCGGCGCCGGTTTTTTGGGTTCGCACTTGTGCGAACGCTTGTTGAAAGAAGCCAAAG
>CAYMXY010000146.1:1343-1612 GCA_964394525.1 uncultured Gammaproteobacteria bacterium
TTGCAGTATCCGGATTTTGAGTTTATCAAATATGAAGTGAATAAGCCGATTGATTTAAACGCGTTTGATGAATTGGCGAAGTTCAAAATTCAATTTCAAGGCGTGCAAGAGATTTATCACTTGGCTTGTCCGACCAGCCCGAAGAATTTTGAAAATCTAAAACTGCATTCGTTGTGGGCGAACTCCAGCGGCATGCTGAACACATTGGATTTGGCGGTGAAATACAAAGCAAAATATGTGTTTGGCTCCAGTTCCGTGGTTTATGGCCA
>CAYMXY010000147.1:0-1597 GCA_964394525.1 uncultured Gammaproteobacteria bacterium
AACTGAAATCGCCGACTTAAAAACCAAATACGGCGATGAACGTAAAACGGCCATCGTACCGCAAGCGATTGGTTCATTCAGTCAAGAAGATCTGATCCCGAAAGAGGCAGCTATTATTATGTTAACGCGCGATGGTTATGTTAAACGGCTCGCGCCCGATACTTTCAAACAACAACAACGCGGCGGCAAAGGAATTATCGGTCTAACCGCCAAAGAGGAAGACAGCGTTGAACAACTTTTTGCCACTAACACCCACGCCAATTTGTTATTTTTCACCTCACGTGGCCGCGTTTTCCAATTACGTGCTTACGAAATTCCGGCAGCTTCGCGCACCGCTAAAGGACAAGCCGTAGTAAATTTCCTGCAACTAGGGCCAGAAGAAAAAATAACAGCCGCTTTAAGTTGCGATGCGTTGAAATCCTCTGGTTATAAATTCTTGGTAATGGTCACCACTAACGGCATTATCAAAAAAACCAAACTGGACGCTTTCGATAACGTGCGGCGCTCGGGCTTAATCGCCATCACTCTCAAGGAAAAAAGCGATCGGCTGGAATGGGTTAAACCGTCAACCGGCGCCGACCACCTAATGCTAGTTACAGCCGGCGGGCAAGCGATCCGTTTCAAAGAAACTGACGTGCGTGATATGGGACGAGTGGCCGCCGGCGTGCGCGGCATGAAACTGAAAGGTAAAGATCAAATGGTTGGTATGGATGTAATCTCACCTACCCAAACCAAAGGAGCGTCACTCACAGTGGTAATGCGTCAAGGCTTCGGCAAGCGCAGTGATATTAAATCTTTTAAGGTACAAAAACGCGGCGGTTCCGGCATTAAAACAGCCAAAATCACCGAAAAAACCGGACAAATTGTTTTAGGATTCATTCTTACGGAAACTCAATCAACTAGTGATTTGCTGATTATTTCCAAACAAGGGCAAGTGATTCGTTTACCGTTAAAAAGCGTGCCGATGATTGGCCGCGCCACTCAAGGGGTACGGTTAATGCGATTCAAACTAGCGAACGATCAAGTAGCGAGCGTCACTCATTTGAGCGCGGCGGCTTAAGGTTGATAAAGTCGTTTTATTCCGCTGTTTCTTCACTAACCGCCTCGGCTTGCTGCAAACAAGCTACGTTAATAAGTTGTACATTTTTATCTTCATTATAAACGGTAAACGGCTGACAGGTTTCGTCTTCCGCTTGTTGAATTAGTTGTGATACTGTGGCGGAACGGCCTTGCTCGTAAGCGGCTGTGGCATATTTAGTTTTAAAATTCTGCCACATCGTATAAATGATATAAACCGAAGACAACACAATATAAACGACCACGATAACGTAAAAGACTGTTTTTTTCATAAATTAGTTGGAATTAATATTAGTAATGTGTAGTACCAAATCAAAGACATAAGAATTGTCAAAAATCTAAGAAATAGTAAACTATCAATACTTTTACTACTCATAATGGTGTGTAGTTTTAATAATCAGTCTGGACGCTGAATATACGCTAGCAAAAAACGCTGTCGGCTGTCAATAAAAAGTACGTGAACCCAAAAACTGCAAACTGTTATGCTGCCCGTCCCTCCGGCGAAGCCGGATGTTCCGGA
>CAYMXY010000148.1:0-1035 GCA_964394525.1 uncultured Gammaproteobacteria bacterium
GTTTGGGCCAATTCATAGGTTTCTTTATTGTCCGGAGTAAAGACTGCCTGAAGCAGGCCGGTTTTATCGCGTAGATCAATGAAAATGATTTTACCGTGATCTCGGCGGCTATGAACCCAGCCCTTAACTAAGACTTTTTCTCCGACCTGACTGACTGTTTCCTCCGTAAATATTCGCAACATAACAAAGCTAAAATTAAAGAATTAACAATCCTAATCATACTAAATTTAGGGAATTTTGGCAAGTAATTTCTAAA
The DNA here is from genome assembly GCA_964394525.1 of uncultured Gammaproteobacteria bacterium. Classification (GTDB taxonomy): domain Bacteria; phylum Patescibacteriota; class Patescibacteriia; order UBA9570; family UBA9570; genus CAYMXY01. The sequence goes on from CAYMXY010000148.1 coordinate 257, forward strand.
AAAATCGCGCCGGTTTCCCAGCGCGAATAGCGAATATTTACCCTCCGTCGCTTAGTTGCGGCGGCCATCAAAAGTGGCGGCCACAACATCCGGGGCGGAAAAATGCCGCTGACAATAAGCGCATTCCAAGCCGGTGGGCTGACCTTTTTTGCCGTGAACCCAGAAAAAACTTTCCGCTTCGGTTGGCGTGTTGGTGATACAACCAGGATTGAGGCAACGGAAAATCTTAGCCACCGCTCCGGGCAAAGGCCCCTCCAGACGCCGATACCCCTTGCCGCCCGGCTTTTCCACCGAGGCATCCAAACAGCTCAACCGAACTTGCGGCGCAATCAAACCATAAATGGCCGCGATCTCAAAAGGCACCTGCAGGCCGTGGAGAAACAGCACGTCTTTTTTGCCCATATGGTGAGAGTCAAAGTCCTCACAGCGCAAGATTTCGGCATGAGGATTGTTATAGAGACCGCTGGCTCGATTGATTTGGTGAATATAATCAACCGTGCCGGGCTCTAAGCGATCAACGACCGTGCCATTCATCTCCTTATGAACCACTAAGTGTTTACCTTGTCCAACATATTTGTGACTCATTTCCAGCCAATGAGCCGCCAAACTCTGTTGGTTCAAAACCCAGGCTGGAGAAAATGACATTGGCGGCGGTGCCAAAAGTGGAAAATCTTCTTCGCGTCCCGCCAAACAACGCTGAATGATCGCCATCCGCGTCGGAATACCAACCCCGGACATCATGAAAGCGATCATTTTGGGGTGAGTCCACAGCGCCGGAT
>CAYMXY010000148.1:1059-1536 GCA_964394525.1 uncultured Gammaproteobacteria bacterium
AGGAAGTCTGGGGTTATTATGATTGAGCGAATTAAAGCCTCGGCCTCGTGAGGTGGCAGGGTCTTGGGCAAGCGTTCAATTTGAGTTCGGATGGTATAGACAATGGCCGCTTGCTTGGCCGCCGCCAGCTGATCCGTCTGAACGACGTTAAGGCCGGTTAAACACCAGGGTTCGATTTGAAACATTGGCGGCGCCACCAAAATAAACTTAAGGTTGAAGTAACGCCCCAAATGCAACCAGTCATGGACGACCCGACTCTCCAACAAAGCCCCGACAAAAGCAATGTTCAAAGAATTCAGGATATCAGTTACCCGTTGTTCCAGCTGCGGATCTTTCAAGACTGCCGTCAGCTTTTGACAATCACCGCTGTCAAGACAACGAATGCCCAAGTGTCGCAAGACGATGGTAGTTAGGTCGAGTAAAACCTGCGACGGATGATCGCGCGTGCCGGCGCCGCCGACAATCAACGAGATATTC